>DATJPI010000103.1:0-6080 GCA_035506495.1 Syntrophales bacterium | reverse complement strand
TCGGAGAAGATCGACTTCCAGCTTCGCGGCAGCGGAGCGGGCCTTCTTTTCGCGTTCATCCAGTTCCCGGAACTGCTTCACCACTTCCAGCTTGAGCTTTCCGAGCTCCGGCCCCCTCACGGCGTTTCGCACGGACACCAGAATCTCATCACCCTTCTTGACGATTGTCCCCACGTCAATGGCCAAATAGTTTTCCTCCTCTTCGGATTCGTAGAGAAAAACCCCCGGGACCAGGGCAGCCGTATAGTCCACGTGTTGCGGCAGCAGGCAGAAAAACCCGTTGGCCGCTTCCGCCACGACCTTCGATACCCTCTCGGAGAGAAAAACTTCTGCCGGAAGGAGGATCTTAAGATTCATTTTCCTTTTCCTTTTCGACTTCCTTGACGGCCTCGTCGATCGTACCGATCATGTACAGCGCGCTTTCCGGGTATTCGGCAAATTCGTCGTTGAGGATCCTCTCGCATCCGTCCAGGGCGTCCCCGACGGCGACCATCTTGCCCTCCTTGCCGATGAATTGCTCCGTCACGTAGAAAGGCTGCGTGAAGAACCGCTCCAGCCTGCGGGCCCTGAAGACGGTCCGCTGGTCTTCCCGGGAGAGCTCATTGATGCCCAGCATGGCAATGATGTCCTTGAGTTCCTCGTAGATCGTCAGGTTCCTGCGGATGTCCTGGGCAATTCGGTAGTGCCGCTCGCCGGCGATGTTGGGCATGAGCATCTTCGAGTTGGATTGCAGAAGGTCGATGGCCGGGTAGAAGCCCTCGCTCGCCCTCTTGCGGGAAAGCACGATGGAAGCGGTGAGGTGGCTGAAGGTATGGGATGCCGAGGGGTCGGTAAAATCGTCTGCAGGGACGTAGACGGCCTGGATGGAGGTGATGGCCCCCGTTGTGGTATTGCAGATCCGCTCCTCCAACTCGGCGAGATCCGATGCCAGGGTGGGCTGGTATCCCAGCCGTGAGGGCAGAAGCCCCATCAGGCCGGAGACCTCCTGGCCCGCCTGGATGAAGCGGAAGATATTGTCCATGAGGAGCATCACGTCCTGCCGCTGCTCGTCCCGGAAGTACTCCGCCATGGTGAGTCCCGTGTGCCCGACACGGAACCGGGCCCCGGGCGGTTCGTTCATCTGTCCGAAGACCATGACCGTGTTGCCCAGAACCCCCGCCTCCTTCATCTCCCGATAGAGCTCCTCGCCTTCACGGCAGCGCTCCCCCACACCTGTGAAGATACTGATCCCGGAGTGCCGACCGACCATATTGTGGATCATCTCGGTCAGAAGTACCGTTTTCCCGACGCCGGCCCCGCCGAACAGACCGGCCTTGCCGCCGCGTTCCAGGGGACAGAGGACATCGACGGCCTTGATCCCGGTTTCAAAGATCTCCGATACGGTGGATTGCTGAGTGATGGGTACGGGTGTGCCGTGGATGGGCCGGAACTCCGTTGTTGTCGTTGGCCCCAGGTTGTCAATGGTGTCCCCGAAGACGTTGTACACCCTCCCGAGGAGCTCTTTCCCGACGGGTATCATGAAGGGGCCGCCCGTGTTGATGACCTTTGATCCACGGGACAATCCCTGCGTCGGCGTGAGCGAGATCCCCCTGACGATGTGCGCATTGAGCTGGGCCATCACCTCGATCTGTATCCTATCGTTTTCCCCGGTTCGGAGAACGTTCCGGATCTCCGGGAGTTTGCTGTCGAAGCGCACGTCGACCACACTGCCTCTCACGGCCACGACTGTACCTTCCGTCAATTGCTCTTCCACTTTTCCTCCTCCGATGGATCGTCCGGATCAGTTTGATTCCTTGCCGGCGCCACGGGAACGCTGCCCCGTGTCCCGCTCTCACCTCACCAGCGTTTCACGGAAACTCCAGGATTCGCCTTTTTGTTTTGCCTTCACCCGTTCGTTCATCTCGCGCCGCATCAGATCCTCGTATCGTTCCGCGAGAACATACGTGGCGTAATCGAACATGAGGATGGTCCGGGTCAGGCTCTCAACGGCCTGGTGCTGTTCCACCGCGGTGATGAAGATGGCCTGAAATTCCGCGTACAGCCAGATGTGCCTCCTCATCAGGATCAGGGAATACAGGGCTTCGTGGAGGGGAATGCCCTCCGTGAAACGCTCGTCGGCATACTTCGAGAAAAACTTCTTCGCCTCCTGGAACGGCTTCTCCGTGCAAAAGAGCGAGCGGAAATGACTGTAGAATTCCACGGCGTGCTCGAGAGCGCTATCCTCGGGCAGATTCTGGTACGCGGGAGTCCTGGGGTTGGAACGCACATCCTTGAGCCATTTTTTTGCAATCGCCTGAGCGTTGCGCTCGGTGATCTCAATGAGTTTCGTGGCATGGGCTCTCATGATCAACCTCCTTGCAGCTCTTAATCCTGCCGCAATCGAACCGGGACGGTTGAACCTCGGAGATTTGCCGTTTCAGCCATTGCCGATACCCTGTTGCCGCTTTCCGCCCGCGGATCATTTCGATCCTCATATCCTGGCGGGTGTCTTGTACAGCACCTCGACGCGAGTCAGCCCTTCTGCCAGCAGCGCCACGACCGTCGAAACGACGACGAACATGACAGCCCGGATGAGGTCGTCCGTCAGCGGAACCCCTTTCATGAAGATCAAATGACTGACGATGAGGATCACGGCGAGGATGACGGATACGAAGATGCCCTGCTTGCGCCACCAGAGACCGGCCAGAACAATGGGGATGTAGAAAAGGTGTGTGAAGATGACCCCGCTGGACATCACGGTATGGTAGTAATAGGTCAAAAACCCGCAGGCGATCAGCAGGCACATCATGATCCCGACCTTGCTCCCGGTGAAGGTCTCCTCCATGCCCAGGGCCCGGAGGGCACCGAGCTGTTTCTGGATTTCCCCCTTCAGGCGGTCGTGGTAGCGCTGCGTGATCACGTAGATCGCATAGTCGAACAGCAGAATCGTCCGGTTGATGCTCTCGATCGCCTGGCGCTGCTCGATGGCGGTCGTGAAAATGGCCTGAAATTCGGCATAGAGCCACATGTGCCGCCGCATCAGTGTCAGTGCGTAAATCGCCTCCTGCAGGGGGATGTCGTTTGCGAGGCAGTCATCGGCATAGACGGCAAAGATTTTTTTTGCCTGTTCAAAGGGCTTGTCGGAATCGAAGAGGCTGCGGAATCTCTGGTAGAACTCGACGGCCATGGGGACAGCTCTGCTTTCGGAGAGGTCGTGGTACGACGGGGTCCTGGGGTTTTTCCGCACATCGACAAACCACTGAACGGCGATCTTATCGGCGTTTTGCTCTGCCACGTCGATCAGTTTCTTGGCTGCACTGAGCATGATCGTTCTCCTCTTTCACGCCTGAGATTGAGCCGAAGTCCGTCGCTTGTGTAGCCTGTCGGATGAGTTGGATTCCTGCTGTTTAAAATGGATTCTTCCTCGCCGGATACTGCTGCGCCGCCGTGAGCGAGATCGAGTTTGAGGGAAAACCGGTCGAACAGGAAGGGGAACACGTTTGTTTTCACGCTAACGGAAAGGATCGCAACAGGCAATAGGAATAGGTTATGAGGATAGTGCTAGGTATATTCTAGCACTATACGTAGGAGGCGAGGTGACTGACGAGATTGGCCTTTTTGTTTCGAAGGCCCAGTTTGCGCCTTATGTTGTTCCTGTGAAATTCGACGGCTGCGACGGACATCCCGAGAAGCTCGGCGATCTCCTTCGTGGTGCGTCCTTCCTTGACAAGGGTGGCGACCCGCGTCTCCTTCGGAGTCAGGTCGAGATACTTCGAGTGCAGGTTCTTCAGGAAGGGGGATATGATGTTATCGAGATTCGTTCCGATGACCCGGAGGTAGGATTGCTGGAGGTCTGTCAGCTTCGTCTTCTCCATTTTTTCGATGTAGGGCAGAAGCAGTTCCTTGACGTTGTTCAGAATTTTTTCTTCCACTTCCCTGCGGTCTTCCTCGCGCTGGGCGATGAGCACCTTCAGGGCTGTATTGACCTCCTGCAGGCTGTCCGTCTTCATCTTCAGCTCCCGCTCCCTCTTCTTCAGCGCCTTCTCGGCCAGCTTTCTTTCCGCGATTTCCTCTTTCAGGGCTTCGGACGACTGGATCAGGTCGATGGTCCGTTCCTGGACCCTTTGTTCCAGTTCGTCGTGGGCGTTGCGCAGTGCAATCTCCGCCCGCTTTCGCTCTGAGATATCCTCTAGGGTCTCTACGGCGCCCACGATTTCCCCCCGGGAATCCCGGATGGCCGCAGCCGTGAAACGAAGCCATCGCCCCGAGTTCCCCAGATCGGGAAAGAAATCGATCGCCTCATAGGATCGATCGATGAGCTTGGACTTGCTGTATTTTCCCTTGTACCACTGCGAGATTTCCTTCAACGAGGCATTGACCAGCAGATCGACCATGCAGGGTCTGTGCTCTGCATAGAAGGCCCTCCAGTGGTCCCGGGTCCCCACGATCTCCCGCGCCGGGATCCGGGTTAGCTCCTCGAGCGCCTTGTTCCAGTAGAGGACCCGGTGGTCTTTCCCGATGACGAAGGTCGGAATGGGAGATCCCTCGACGATATTTGCCAACCGTCGCTCCTGTTCCTTCAGGGCCTCTTCGGCCGCTATGCGCTCGGTGATGTCCTCCAGGGTTTCCACGGCTCCGATAAGCACTCCTGAGGCATTGCGGATGGCAGCCGCCGTAAAGCGAAGCCATTTGCCGCCCTCCCCCAACTCGGGAAAGAAGTCTGTGGCTTCATAGGCGTCTTCGATCAGTTCCGACTTGCTCCCCTTTTCTGCGTACCATTTGGAGATCTCCTCCATCTTGCCGTCAATGATCAGATCCGCCATGCAGGGCCGCTTCGAGGCGTAAAACGCCCGCCAGTGCTGGTCAGTGCCGATGATGTCGACGTCGCGGATGTTGCTCAGTTCCTCCAGCGCGCGATTCCAGAAGATGACCTGGTGTTCGCAATCGATGACGAAGGCGGGAATCGGCGAAGCCTCTACAATGTTGTAGAGCTGCCGTTCGCTCTGTTTGAGGGCCTCCTCGGCAAGCCTCTGCTCCGTGATGTCCTCCAGGGTCTCCATGGCGCCGATGAGCTGCCCGTCGAGGTTGCGGATGATGGCCGCGGTGAACCGCAGCCACCTGCCCTGCTGCCCCAGATCGGGGAAGAAGTCCGTGGCCTCGAAGGCTTCCGGGATCAGCTTCGACCGGCTGCACTTTTCTTCGTACCACTGACGGATTTTCTCAATCTCCCCGTCGACAAGCAGGTCCGCCATGCAGGGTCTCTGCTTCGCGTAAAAGGCCCGCCAGTGCGTGCTGGTTCCCAGGACCTCGCCAGCGGGGATGTCGCTGAGCTCTTCCAGTGCTCGATTCCAGTGCAAAACGCAGTGATCAAGGTCGATGACGAAGGTGGGGATCGGCGAGCCCTGGATGACGCTCGCGAGGATCTGCTCGTCCGTGACGAGAGGCTTGCAGGACGGTGATTCGCCGGATGCCTTCTTCTTTCCCATGGAGAGCCCCCGTGGCTTGATTCATTTCAATCCACGCATGACGAGGTTTCCGCTCAGAGGTAAGGCCAAGAGAAGGTCGAAAGAGCAAGTAACTGCCGCTCGAGGAACAGGAGCATCTGTTTCTATGAAAAATCAGATTGGGTTTTCTGTCAACCGGAATTTGCTTCGCCCCCGTCCACCCACGCCGCGAGGAGCTTGAAGGTGACGGCAAGCACCACCGGGCCGATGAAAAGCCCCGCGATGCCGAAGGCAACGAGACCCCCGATGACCCCGGCAAAGATCAGCAAAAGCGGCAGGTCGGCTCCCTTCTTGATCAGGATCGGACGGATGAAGTTGTCAATGGTGCCGGCGATAATCGTCACAACGAGCAACACCGTCCCCCATGTCGTCTCCCCGCTGTAGTACAGCCAGATCACCGAGGGGACGAGCACAAGCACGGGGCCCAGCTGCGCAATACAGAGGATGAACATCACGGCCGTCAACACGGCTGCGGCAGGCACTCCGCAAACGACCAATCCGATGGCGCCCAAAAGAGACTGGATCAGGGCCGTCCCAACAACGCCCAGCGCCACCCCCCGAACGGTTTTCGCCGCCAGCACGGCGACCTCCTCCCCG
>DATJPI010000102.1:0-3658 GCA_035506495.1 Syntrophales bacterium | reverse complement strand
TGCTTCTTTTCACACCTCAGATCGTAGATAATCACGATGCGTTCTCCCTCCGGTGAGACTGTCGACGGACAGCCCGTCACCAGATTGATATGGACATCGAAACTCCCAATAGCAAGTCTTCTCACCGCTTTCTGCTACTGTTACTAGCAAAAAACAATGGACTTTTAAAGACGAATTATATATCTTGGCGGCGTCGGGATGTGGCCCAGCCTGGTAGGGCACTGCGTTCGGGACGCAGGAGTCGCGCGTTCGAATCGCGCCATCCCGACCATTTCTTCGCCCGATGAAAAGCCCCCACCCGGAATTTCCGGATGGGGGCTTTTTGATAAACCTTTATCCTGCTTTCTTCTTATCCCACGACATTACCGAGCTGGAAGATCGGCAGGTACATCGCCACGATGATCCCGCCTACAAGCCCGCCCAGGAAGACCATGAGCATGGGCTCGAGCATGGACGTCATCGCGGCAACAGCGACTTCGACCTCGTCGTCGTAGAAATCGGCAATCTTGCTGAGCATGGAATCGAGTGACCCCGTTGCTTCCCCGACGGCAATCATCTGGACCACCATCGGCGGGAAGACGGTCGTTGCAGCCAGCGGCTCGGCGATGGTCTTTCCTTCGCTGATATTCTTGCGCGTCTCCATGAGGGCCTTCTCGACAATCTTGTTGCCGGCCGTGCGGCTCACGATCTCAAGGCCGTCGAGGATCGGCACACCGCTGGAGATCAGCGTAGAGAGCGTCCTCGTGAACTTGGCGATGGCCACCTTCCTCATGAGCGATCCGATTACGGGAGGTTTGAGGATCATCCGGTCAAAAAGATATCGCCCTTTGTCCGTCTGGTAGAATCGGATCAGGGCCACGATCATGATGATGATCGCGCCCACGATATAGAGGGAGTTGTCCGTGATAAAACTGCTGATGTTGATCAGGGCCTGGGTAATAAAGGGGAGTTCCCGGCCCATTCCGGCGAAGATGCTCTGGAAGACGGGCACGACCTTGACGAGCAGCAGGGTCACGATGACAATGGACATGCCCAGGACAACAGCCGGATAGGTCATGGCCCCCTTGACCTTGCGCTTGAGTTTCATCGCCTTCTCCAGATATGTGGCCAAGCGATTGAGGATCGTATCGAGGATACCTCCGGCTTCACCAGCGGCAATCATGTTGATGAAAAGATCGTCGAAGACCCTGGGATGCTTGCGCAGGGCGTCGCTGAGAGTCGATCCGCCTTCGATGTCCTCCTTGATGGTCCGTATGACCCGTGCGAAGGCCTTGTTCTGTTCCTGAGTCGCCAGAATGTCAAGGCACTGGATGAGCGGAAGACCGGCGCCGATCATCGTGGAAAACTGGCGGGAGAAGATGACGACTTCCTTCGGTTTGACCCTCCCCTTTAAGGGGATCATCTCCAGGAGATCCTTTGGTTTTTCTTTCACGCGCGTCGGCTTGAGACCCTGCCTTCGCAATTGGGTTCGAACGGCCGCCTCATTGATGGCCTCCGTCTCGCCCTTCTTCATCTCGCCTGCTCTTCCCTGGGCTACCCAAACATAAACTGCCATAGCGCTTTCTCCTTGCTTCTGTCTCCACGATTGAGATCAGGCCCCGGGTTCAAGGCCGGGATACACCTGTCTCCGCTCTCTCTATCTGATGATCGGCATCCTGCTGGAATTCTTTATACGGATTGACTGATCATCATCCTGATCATCATGGGGTGAGGAGTACGTTGCAGGAGAGGGTTCTCCGACTCCTTCCCTTTTAAAAAAAGAGAAGCAAAATCGATGCCATGGAGTGGAGTTGATTCGGAATCAGCGAGGAGGGCCCCGGCGGATTTCGTGAAGCAAGATGCCGGCAGCAACAGATACATTCAGGGAATCGACCTGGCCGAAAAGGGGAATGGAAAGAAGGACATCGCAGTATTTTCTTACGAGCGGTCTTATCCCCTTGCCTTCGCTGCCCATGACGAGGCCCGTGTTCCCTTCAAAGCGGACAGAACTCAAATCCTTATCAGCTGCAGCATCGGTGCCGTAAATCCAGAACCCATTTTCTTTCATAAATTCAATGGCATGAATAAGGTTAACGACTCGGGCCACCGGTATATGACCGGCAGCGCCGGCCGAGGCTTTGATGACGGCTGGCGTGACTCCGGCAGCTCGGTCCCGGGGAATGACAACGCCGTTGGCACCGAAGCAGTGAGCCGTGCGGATCAGCGAGCCCAAGTTCTGGGGGTCCTCAATCCCGTCGAGCAATAGGACAAGGCTGTCAGGAAAGGCGGGATGACGGTTTGCGACGATTGCCTCAAGATTTGTGTAGGCAAACTCCCCGCAGAGACAAATCACGCCTTGATGGGCTGTCGTACCGGCATGACGGTCGAGGGCTTCGCGCCTGCGGACTTCCACTTTGATTCCCCGAGCCGCTGCCGCTTTCAGAATCTCCGCTACATCCCCGCCCCGCTTGCCCTCGGCGAGGATAATTTCACGGATGTCGATTCCCTTACTTCGGAGAGTCTCCAGGACGGGATTGATGCCGTAGACGACAGTCATAAGATGGGACCTTAGAATGAGGCTTCGGGATTCCGGCTTCAGGCTTCCGGATGCCGCGAAGCGATCTGACTAAAAAGACGAAATAGACGAGATAGACGAAACAGACCCGTTATTTGCGCTCCGCCAGACCCAATGCGATCTCAGCGACGATGCGGTCCGCTGCCTCGACGGGGTCTTTTGCCAGACGGATGGGCCTGCCGACTACAATGTAGTCGGCACCGTTACCGATTGCATCACGGGGGGTGTCGATCCGCTTCTGGTCGTCCTTCTCCACTTGACCTCCGCCCAGGCGGATGCCCGGGGTTACAATGGCCAGATCCGGCCCGCAGGCCCGGCGGATCGACCGGATATCCTGGGGGGAGGCCACGACGCCCTCTACGCCCGCTCTGCAGGCCGCAACGGCCAGATGGGATGCAAGCTCCTGTGTTGTTTGCCGGAAACCAAGCTCGGAGAGGTCCTTTTCGTTGAGGCTTGTGAGCACCGTCACCGCCAAAACGAGAGGCTTTTCTACCCGGGCTTCACGGGCCGTTTTCTCCACGGCCTCGACGGTCTTTACCATCATCTCCCGCCCGCCGAGGGCGTGAAGATTGAACATGGCAACCCCGAGCTTGACGGCCCCTTCTGCCGCCTTGGCAACGGTGTTCGGAATGTCGTGAAATTTCAAATCGAGGAAGACCCGCCCCCCCAGATCCTGGATCCGGCGGACGACATCGGGCCCGAAATGGGTGAAGGCCTCTTTGCCGATTTTGTAGACTCCAACATGGTCGCGCAGGCGCTTGACCCACTCTAGGGTCTCATCGATTCCATCGCCCATGTCGAGGGCAAAGATCAGGCGCGAACGCGCATCTTTATTCGGAATCTTCCTCATCGCCGATGAACCCCATGTCGTCGCCGATCTGCCGGGCCTGCTCCTCGACCCTGTCCAGGAGCTCCGGATGGGAATACCGCACCTTGCCCGCGGCCACCTCGCGCAGAGCCGTTACCACTTGCTTATTGTCCCTGTTTTCTACCAGGGGCTGCGACCCCTTGAGCAGCTGGCGGGTTCTCTGCCCTGCCAGGATCACGAGGGCAAACCGGTTTCTTGCTTCCTTCAGTGCATCCTCTACGGTAACCCTTGCCATA
>DATJPI010000101.1:0-4189 GCA_035506495.1 Syntrophales bacterium | reverse complement strand
GTGGCCCTGACCGCCTGCATGCGAAAGATCTTGGTGATCCTCAATGCCATGATGAGGAAGATGGCCTGTTGGCAAACAACGTAATCTCAAAGAACAAAAATATCACTCAACGATTACTTGACGAGACAGTTGCTACCCCCTGGTCCCTCGTCCCTCTATTCGTTGTTCAAACCATCGTTCATCAGCCAGCACAACCGACGTCTCGACCTGCCGGTCGCTGATTTTCCAGTATGTTCTCAACAATCGATCCTTTTCTGCCGGCGTGACGAGGCGAAATCCGTGCTTCTGGTAAAATCGAACGGCCCAGACGGCAGCCGCCCAGGTCCCCATCAGAAGCGGCTGATCGGTCTGCACGCGAAGCGCGGCCAGGAGTTTCCCGCCGACCCCCTGTTGGCGTTTCGCCGTGCGGACGTAAGCGTGTCGGATGAGGCTCACATCGCGCACGTGCTGGATCCCCATCACACCGGCGAGTTCATCCCCTTCCACATAGCCCCAGAATTGAACGCCGTCTTTGATTTCGCGCAGGCATTCATCGGTGGACATGTACGGCTCCGTCCAGCAGTCGGCTGGAATAACCCCTCTGTAGGCTTGCGCAGCGTCATTGATAATGTCGAGCATCACGGGGAAATCCATTTCACTGCAGCGCCGGATCATTCGGACATGCCTTTGGGGATATGCCTTGCGTTTGAAGATCAAAACCGCTAATGGACAGATCTATGAACAAGATTACCGTCAAACGACCTGCCGCCGAGCGGCTTCACGCTTACTTTCCCTGGGTCTACCGGACGGACATCCAGAATGTAGAAGGCGATCCAGGCGATCTCGTATCCGTCCACGCACCCGGCGGGGCTTTCTTGGGCATCGGTTACGTGAACCCCACCAGTGAAATCAGTGTGCGCATTTTATCGTTTTCCAAAGCTGAGATCAACAAGGACTTCTTCCGGGACAGGCTTCTGACGGCCTTCCGCAAGCGCGATCTCCTCCGGGAGAAGACGAATGCCAGACGTCTCGTCCATGCCGAGGCCGATGAACTGCCGGGGCTCGTTGTCGACGACTACGCAGGGCATCTCTCCGTACAGGTCAACACGCTCGGGATGGAGAAACTGCGACATTTTTTTCTACCAGTGCTGGTCGAGATGCTCGAGCCGAGAGGGATCTTCGAAAAGTCCGATGAAAAATCACGCAGCCTTGAAGGGCTCGCGACCGATGCGACAGTCCTCCACGGAGAGGTGCCCCGGCGAATCGAGATCCAGGAAGACGGCGCGCGGTTCCTGGTCAATCTGCGGGAGAGCCAGAAGACGGGCTTTTATCTCGACCAGCGGCGAAACCGATCCATCACAGCATCGTATGTAAATCCTGGAGACCATGTTCTCGACGTCTTCGCCAACACGGGGGCCTTCGGCATTCATGCCGCCCGTCGCGGGGCAGGCTGCGTGAGGCTTATCGACCTCTCCCGGGAGGCCCTGGAGCTTGCCCGAGAGAACATGGCCCTAAATGGTGTTGCCTGTGAGACAAGGCGATCCGATGCGTTCAACTACCTGACGGAGGCACTGAGCCACAAAGACCGCTACGACCTGATCATTCTCGACCCCCCGCCCTTTGCGAAGGCGAAGCGCAGCGCGACAGGCGCCCTTAGGGGGATGAGGCATCTCATCCTCCAGAGCCTGCGCATCTTGCGGCCCGGAGGCCTACTTGCCGTCTTTTCCTGCTCCCACCACATTTCGCAACAGGACCTGCAGGCGGCCATTCTTGAGGCAGCCGCGGACCGGGGGTGCCGCATCGAGATCGTGGAGCACCTCTTTCAAGATCTGGATCACCCTCACATCCTGAATATTCCCATGTCATTGTATCTAAAAGGATTTCTCCTGCGAAGCCTGTAGAAAAGATTCACTTGCTTCGGTTTCGGAAAGGCGATATAGAGCACCCGGATTTGAAACAGAGGAGGGACGGCGTTTACTCACCGGCTCACAGCGAACGGCTTAGGCAGGAAGGGAATTCTTCCTTATGTCTTGACCCCTAAGCCTTACGTCTGCTTCCAGGAGGTAGATCAAGGGGATGGTAACAGGACTCGGCGATACACTGCAGGTCATTGAGCGCCACAAGAATGTGAATCCGCAGTTCAGCGAGCTGCTGGATATTCTCGGGGAGATTCTCATCCTCCGAGAGGAGCATCGCAAGAAAATCACGAAGAACATTTTCCCCATCGATGAGGGCCATCTTGAAGCGAAGCTCCAGGGGGGGCTTCCCCTGGTCGATTTTTCATCGGCGAAGCTGGACCTGGAGGAACCGAAAAAGTTTTTCCTCTCTCTCTTGGAAATTGGCAAGAAACGAAACCCGGTTGAGACGGAACAGATCCTGAAGGATATCCAAGAGGGCAAACTCAACTACGAGGAGATGGTCTATGATTCCTTTGCTCCCTCCGGTGAGGAATCACCGGCAGAGGAAGCCGACGAGGACACGATCGACCTTCTGAAGTTTTTCGTTGAGGAGAGCCTGCGCCCGTCTCTCGAGTATGTCACCAACCAATACGGCGAGCGGATCACGAAAATGGGATGGAACGACGGCTACTGCCCCGTCTGCGGGAGGATGCCCAAGATCGGAAGGCTCGTCGATGCGGAAGGCAAACGGCACCTGTTCTGCAGCCAGTGCGGATTCGAGTGGCGCTTCCGGCGTGTAAAGTGCCCCTTCTGCGGAAACGAGGAGCAGCAGTCACTCTCCTATTTCACCGTTGAAGGTGATGAGCGCTATCGTGTCGACGTATGCGACGTCTGCAAGCGTTACATCAAGACCGTTGACTTCCGCAGTGCCGGCGAAGAGGCCATCCTGGATGTTGAGGATGTGGCGACGCTGCACCTCGACATGCTGGCACACGAGGAAGGCTACAACTAGGGACTAGGGACCGGGGACGAGGGACGAGCGAAAATAGCAAAAAACCTTCCTTTCCGGTCTTCAATTTTGCCCTGGTCCCTTGTATGTTACCTCATCCTGTAAACTCTTTATCTGAACAGCACCGCGTAGTAAGAAGAGCTGTCCGTTTGTGTTTCCGGTCGTGGCAGACCGTTCGTCCCTTGGGACCCCAAGCCCGTGGGGTAGCGAGGGTCGCCACGGCCTTCTCCAAGGAACCCGAACAGTTGCTTGGGACTCTCACGAGATCCCGCATTCCGCAAGGCCGGGAGCAAGGAGGTTCTTTATGAAGCACACCCCGTCCAACGTCTTTATCGGTGTCGATGTCTCCAAGGATCGCCTCGATGTGGCCGTGGCACCCTCCGGAGAAAGCATGGGCTTTGCCAATAGCGAAGACGGCATCGGCCTGCTGGCCGACTTCATCAAGCCGCGGGACCCCGCCCTGGTGCTCTTCGAGGCCACAGGCGGCTTCGAGATGAACGCCGTCAACCACCTGGCCGCACAGCATCTGCCTCTGGTGGTCCTCAACCCCCGGCAGGTCCGGGACTTTGCCAAGGCCACCGGCCAGCTCGCCAAAACCGACGCCATTGATGCCCGTATCCTGGCCCACTTCGGCGAGGCCGTCCGGCCCGAGGTGCGGCCCCTCAAACCCGAGGAGCTCCGTAAGCTCGAGGCCCTCAACACCCGGCGACGCCAGATCGTCGAGATGATCACCGCCGAGCAAAACCGCCTGGTCAGCGCCCCCCAGTGGATCCGCCCCGACATCGAGGAGCTCATCGTGATCCTCAAGAAACGTCTGGCGGCCATCAACCGGGATCTCAACAAGCTCATCCGCAAAAGCCCCCTGTGGCGCGAGAAAGACAAGATCCTGCAGAGCTTCCCCGGTGTGGGGCCCGTCATGGCATCGACGATGATTGCCGATCTGCCGGAGTTGGGCTCCCTGAGCCGGCGAGAGATCGCCGCCCTTGTGGGGGTTGCCCCCCTGAACTGCGACAGCGGAACGTACAAGGGCAAACGCAAGATCTGGGGAGGCAGGGCCGCCATCCGCTCGGTTCTCTACATGTGCGCCCTGACGGCCATCCGTCACAATCCGCTCATCCGGGACTTCTACCAGAAACTCCGGCGTGCCGGAAAGCTCCCCAAGGTGGCCCTGACCGCCTGCATGCGAAAGATCTTGGTGATCCTCAATGCCATGATGAGGAAGATGGCCTGTTGGCAAACAACGTAATCTCAAAGAACAAAAATATCACTCAACGATTACTTGACGAGACAGTTGCTACCCCCT
>DATJPI010000100.1:0-9947 GCA_035506495.1 Syntrophales bacterium | reverse complement strand
AACTCCACACTCGAGTTCTGAATCCAAGCCGGCAGCGGCGGGAACGGATCCGATTTCCGGATGGCCCGATAAGCTGACTGGTCGAAATAGCTGTTCCCCGAGCGCTTCTCGAAGCTGATGCTGGTCACCTGGCCGCTGCGCAGAACCGTAACGTCGATGACAGCCTCGAGATTCTTGTCCGCCAGGATGCTCGGCGGCAGGGCCCAGTTCTGGCGGACCTTCGACCAGATCTGGGCATAATACTGGCTCATCAGTGAGGCCGTGTTTCCCTGGCCGGAGAAGGGCTGGCCGCCGGCCTCCTCGGACTCGGCCTTCCGGCGCATATCCTCTATGGCGCGGTTGAGCCGGGCTGCGTCCTGCGTCTTTGTCGGCGCGTCCTGTTTCAGAAGCGGAGTGGGGGTCTTCGTGACGATGCTCTTCTTGAGAACGATTGCGTTGTCGCGAACGCTTTCCTTGAGGGCCTCATTCATGATCTCCCGGGAGAGCGCCGCCGTTGCGCTCTTGCCGAGACTGGCCGGGGCATTCACCAGATCCACGGAATAGGCCGGCCCGAAGGTCCACGTTCGCGAGGGAAAGGCAGGGGAAAAGAAGAGCACGGAGAGGATTAAGGCATGGACCAGAATCGACAGCATGATGGCCGTGTTCAAGCGCGTCAGGCTGTCACTTCTCCATCTGAGGGTTTTCACCGTCATCTCGAATCCTTGGGCGGTTCGGTGATCATGCCCAACTTATCGATGCCCGCCTTCCGGACTTCGGACATGACCTGAACAACATACCCGTAAGGAACCTCTTTGTCGGCCCGCATGAAGAGCTCCCGGTCCACCCGGGTCTTGAAGATACTCTCGAGCTTCGTGCTGAGATCGGGAAGCGTCGTTTTGTATTCGTTGAGGAAGATCTCCTGTTTGCCGTTGATGGTCAACACGAGTTTCTCCTCACTGACATTGATGGTCTTGGCCTTTACGCGAGGCAGGTTCACGTCAATTCCCATCTGGAGCATGGGTGCCGTGACCATGAAGATGATGAGCAGCACGAGCACCACGTCGACCAGAGGGGTCACATTGATCTCTGCGAGGGGCTTGTGCTCCATGTTGTTGTTTCGTCTGAATCGGGCCATGGCTTACTTGCGCAGGTAATGCCTCTCGACGATATTGAGGAACTCGGAGGCGAAATTATCCATCTCCAGGGAGATGGTCCGGATGCGGTTCAAGTAGTAGTTATAGAATACCACCGCCGGGATGGCCGCAGCAAGGCCGAAGGCAGTGGCAATGAGGGCCTCGGAAATGCCCGGGGCCACAACGGCCAGGGTGGCCGACCCGCGGGCGCCGATGCCGCGGAAGGCGTTCATGATGCCCCAGACGGTGCCAAAGAGGCCGATAAAGGGGCAGGCGCTCCCCGTTGTGGCCAGAAACCCGAGCAGGTTCTCGAGCTTGGACGTTTCCGTGCCGCAGGCCCGGTTGAGGGCCCGCTCCACGTTGTCGAGGCCCTTCATCTCAAAGTTCGACACGCCCGTGGCATCCAGAATGTCCGGAGAGCCCCCCTTCGAGGTTTTGCTGATCTTGCCCAACTCGAGGTAGCCTGCCCGGAAGACTTCCGCAATCGTCGAGTTAGGGCATCTCTTCGACTCGGGCAGCACGTCCGAGAGCTTGCTGGAGCTCATGTAGGCATCCAGAAACAGGTTGTTGTCTTTTTCCGTTTTCTTGATGATACGGTATTTCATCAGGATGATGGCCCAGGACACAACGGAAAAGACAAGAAGCAGAAGCAGGACAAACTGCACCATCAGTCCCGCATCGACGACCATCTGGAGGAGATTTCCCCGGAATTCCCCTGCGAAATCGACGGCGGAAACTGCGAAGATTGTACCCATGACGACCTCCGAGACCAACCGGGTCCTTGCCCCAAATGCGAGGAGACGACGGAACGAAAAATCGTGTCCATCGCCTTCGTACTGCCCGGCAACAATATAAGTTGGCCTATCTGTAATGGATATCGCCCGTGATGTCAACACACTTTTGTGTCACACGAGCCGTGCGGGACGAGGTAACGGGATCAGGGAAGAATGGAGTTCTTGACTCCGAATGCCCTATCTGCTATAGATGCATAACGCCCTTTTAAGAGCAATCCGGAGAGATTGAAAAAGGTCGCTCTCATGGCTGTTCGTATGGTCTTCTTTTCGATGATGGAGGAAAACCTTCCCGGATGACGGGAAGGTTTTTTTTTGATGCCGGGCGGAGCCCGAAGCGCAAACGGAGTAGCAGAAAGGCATAGGGGAATGAAGAAGCGAAAGGTTGTCATGGATGCCGAGGGAATTGAGCGCTCACTGACCCGGGTCGCCTACCAGATCGTAGAGAAGAACAAGGGGGTTGAAGACCTGGTGCTCGTAGGGATTCAGAAAGGAGGAATCCTGCTGGCGGAGCGGCTGAGCCGGAAAATCTCCCAGATCGAGGGAGTCCCGATCCCCGTGGGGAAGCTCGACATCACGCTCTACCGGGACGACATCATGAAATCCGGAAAGCAGCGTGCGCTCGGCAAAACAGACATCCCCTTCTCGCTCAACGGCAAGAAGGTAGTCCTCGTCGATGACGTTCTCTTCACCGGTAGGACGATCCGGGCGGCCATGGATGCGCTGATGGACTTCGGCAGGCCCAGACTCATCGAGCTTGCCGTGCTCATCGATCGCGGCCACCGCGAGATTCCCATCCGGGCCGACTTCGTCGGGAAGAACCTTCCCTCGTCACAGTCGGAAGAAGTTCTCGTCAAGCTCTCGAAGCGAAAGACCTCGGACGGGGTCATCATCGAAGAAACTTTTTAGCGGCCCCAGGGACGAGATCCGAGGTACGAGAACCGAGGACAGGATTCTCGAACCTCGATCCTGAACCCCACCCGTTGATCGGGAGGCTCTCAACCATCTGAAAATGGGGTTTAACATGAAGCTGGCCAGAAAAGACCTCTTGGGCATCCAGGACCTGAGCGTCGAGGAGATCAACCTCATCCTCGACACGGCGGACTCCTTCATTGACATCTCCACGAGGGAGATCAAGAAGGTCCCCACGCTGCGCGGCGTGACCGTCGTCAACCTCTTCTATGAGCCCAGCACGAGGACGAGGACCTCCTTTGAAATCGCAGCCAAACGGTTAAGCGCCGACACGATTAACATTGCCACCTCCACGAGCAGTGTCGTCAAGGGCGAGACCTTTGTCGACACGGCCCGTAACCTCGAGGCCATGAATCCGGACATCATCGTGCTGCGCCACAGCGCCGCGGGATCGCCCCACATGCTCTCCAAGGTCGTCCGTCAGTCCGTCATCAACGCCGGCGACGGCGCGCACGAGCATCCCACGCAGGCGCTTCTGGACATGATGACCATGCGGGAAAAGAAAAAGCGCCTCGCCGGCCTCAAGGTGGCCATTGTCGGCGACATCGCCCACAGCCGGGTTGCCCGCTCGAACATTTACGGCCTCACCAAGATGGGCGCCAGGGTGAGCGTCGGCGGCCCCATCACCATGATGCCCCGCTACATCGAGCGCCTGGGCATCGATGTGCACTACAAGCTGGAGGATGCGATCCAGGACGCCGACATCATCATGATGCTGCGCATCCAGCTGGAGCGACAGGAGACGAACCTCTTTCCCTCGCTCAGGGAGTATGCCCGGTATTACTGCCTGAACCCCCGTAACATTGCCGCGGCGAAAGATAATGTTCTCATCATGCACCCGGGGCCCATGAATCGCGGCGTGGAGATCTCGCCGGAAATCGCCGACGGGCCCTACTCGGTCATTCTCGAACAGGTCACCAACGGCGTGGCCGTTCGAATGGCCCTTCTCTATCTCTTGTCGGGAGGGAAGCAATGACAGTGCTGCTCAAAGGCGGAAGGGTCATCGACCCGTCCCAGAAGATGGACGATGTTCTGGACGTTCTCGTCGAAAACGGAAAGGTGGCCGCCGTGGGCCGCAACCTCGGCGATGACGGCAAAGGAAAGAAGAAGGATCCGGGTCTCACGATTCTGGAACTCAAGGGCAAGCTCGTCGTTCCGGGACTGATCGACATCCACACTCACCTGCGAGAGCCGGGTTACGAGTACAAGGAAACGGTCGAGTCGGGATGCCAGGCGGCCGTGGCGGGCGGTTTCACCTCCATTGCGTGCATGCCCAACACCAACCCCATCAACGACAACCGTTCGGTGACGGAGTTCGTGATCAGGCAGGCCCAGAAGGCAAACCTCGCCAACGTTTATCCGATTGCCGCCATCAGCATGGGATCGGAAGGAAAAATCCTGACCGAGTTCGGCGATCTCCGGGAGGCTGGGGCCGCGGGTTTTTCCGACGACGGAAAACCCGTCATTCACGCCGGACTCATGAAGCGGGCCCTGGAGTACGCCTATTCCATCGAATTGCCCATCGTCTCGCACTGCGAGGAGCTGCAGCTCTCGAAGGGGGGACTCATGAACGAGGGGCTGGTCTCAACGGAACTCGGCATGACGGGAATCCCCACCATTTCCGAGGATATCCCAGTTATGAGGGACATCCTGATTGCCGAATACGTCGGCACGTCCATTCACATCTGCCACGTGAGTTCGACCGGCGCCGTACGGATCATCCGACAGGCCAAGGAGCGAGGCGTCAAGGTGACGGCCGAGACGGCGCCCCAGTACCTGCTGCTGACCGACGAGGCTCTCAAGGGCTTCGAGACCTCCTACAAGGTGAATCCGCCTTTGCGCAGCGCCGAAGACGTGGCTGCCGTCCGGGCGGGACTGCGCGACGGAACGATCGACGTCATCGCCAGCGACCACGCACCGCATTCCCCCATCGAAAAGGACGTGGAATTCGAGTATGCCGCAAGTGGCATGGTCGGGCTCGAGACATCGCTCGGTCTTTGCTGGAAGCTCGTCGAAGAGGGACTGCTTACCCCGTCGGAACTGATCGCCCGGATGACGGTGAATGCCGCCCGCGTACTGCGGATTCCCGGGGGAACGCTCAAGAAAGGAGCCCCTGCCGACGTGACCGTCATCGACCCGAAGAAAGCCTGGACGGTGGATGTCAAGAAATTCCGGTCTAAGAGCCGCAACTCGCCCTTCGACGGCTGGAAACTACCGGTGAAGGCAGTCCTCACCATGGTCGGCGGGGAGATCAAGTACAACGAACTGTAAAGGCAGGGTACAGGGTCAAGGGGTTAGGGTACAAGAAAGAGATCTTTTTCATTGCCCTTTTTCATTGCCCTTTACCCTTTACCCTGAACCCTTCGATGACCTCAAAATCAAGTCATAAAGTAAGAGCCATCGTCCTTCGCTCTCTCGACTACGGCGAGTCTGACCGCATCTTGACCTTCCTCACTGACGATTTCGGCAAGCTCAAGGGCATCGCCAAGGGGGCAAGGCGAAGCCGCAGGCGCTTCGCCAATGCCCTGGAGCCCTTCTCGCTTTCTACCCTGCTGTTTTCCCGAAGGGATCGAAGCGGCCTCGCCTTCATCGAAGACTCCGACGTCATCAACCACTTTGCAGGCATCCGGGCCGACCTCGACCGAACTCTCGTTGCCGCTTACGTCGCCGAGCTCGCCGATCTCTTCTCCGTGGAAGGCAAAAAGAATCTGCCCCTCTTCGAGCTGTTGGCCGACTTTCTCGGTTTTATCGAGTGTGGGCAGATGACAGAGACTGCGGAGCGGTTCTTCGAGCTTCGACTTCTGAAATTGGCGGGATTCGAGCCCGTGCTGGACCGCTGCGTCACCTGCGGCGCCGCACTGGAGACAATCGACTCGCCCCGCTTCGACTGCCGGGAAGGGGGAATCCGCTGCGCGCGATGCGCTGTGACCGGCCCCGATTTCATCCCCATCTCCATCGGCACGCTCAAAACGCTTCTGCTGGGAAGGGACATCGACTTTGCCATGATGCCCCGCATCGGACTCTCGGGTCCCATGGCCCACGAGTGCCGGGAGGTCCTCGGCTGCTTCGTCCGCCACCTCACGGGCCGCGAACTGAAGTCCCTCTATGTCCTCGGGGAAATCCGGAAGCGTTACACATAACAGGGGCTTCCGGTATCAGGCTTCAGGCTTCCGGACTGCAAGAGAAACAGTCATTGGATAATTTGTTGATGAAGTAACTACGAACAGACTCAAGTTACCTAATTACTCAGTTACGAATTACTGATTGCAACACCCGAATCCCGACGCCTGAAGCCGGAATCCCTCTTTTCTATTGACACGACCCCCTCTTAGTGCTACTTGTCGCGCTTGACACATCCCTGAATTAACAAGCGTTTTGATCATCGAGACGTTTTTTGACTAACCGGTGGCTCTCAGAGCCGCGCGAGCGGGAGGTAACGGACGTGACCTTTCAGGAATTGGTTTTTGCCCTCGAAAAGTACTGGGCCGACCAGGGCTGCATCATCCAGCAGCCCTATGACCTCGAGGTCGGCGCCGGCACCTTCAACCCGGCAACGTTTCTCCGTTCCCTGGGCCCCGAGCCCTGGAATGTGGCCTACGTGGAGCCCTCCCGGCGTCCCACCGACGGCCGTTACGGGGAGAACCCGAACCGGCTCCAGCACTACTACCAGTACCAGGTAATCATGAAGCCCTCGCCCATGAACATCCAGGAGCTCTACCTGAATTCACTGAGAAGCTTCGGTATCAACCCCCTGGAGCACGACATCCGCTTTGTCGAAGATGACTGGGAATCGCCCACGGTGGGCGCCTGGGGCCTCGGGTGGGAGGTCTGGCTTGACGGGATGGAGATCACACAATTTACTTACTTCCAACAGGTCGGTGGCATCGACCTCAACCCCGTCTGCGCCGAGATCACCTATGGAATCGAGCGCATTGCCATGTATCTCCAGGGCATTGACAACGTCTACGAGCTCGAGTGGGCTCACGGGGTGAAGTACGGCGACGTGCACCACCGGGGCGAGGTGGAGTGGTCGCACTACAACTTCGAAGAAGCCAACATGGACATGCTCCGGAAGATCTTCGACATGTACGAAGCCGAGGGAATCCGGATGGCTGAAAAGGAGCGGGTGCTCCCCACCTACGATTGCTGCCTCAAGTGCTCCCACACGTTCAACCTGCTCGATGCCCGGGGGGCCATCAGCGTTGCCGAGCGCACGACCTACATCGGCCGTGTGCGAAACCTGGCAAGACTCAGCGCCGAGGGGTATCTCAAGCAGCGTGAGAAGATGGGCTTCCCGCTGATGGGAAAATTCAGAAAATAGGGACGAGGGACCAGGGTGCAGGGACGAATCCGGTTTCTTTTCCTCGTCACTCAGACACGTAGACACTCATTCACTGGAGTTTCAGATGGCTAAAGAGTTGTTTCTCGAGATTGGGACAGAGGAGATCCCCGCGGCCTTCCTGCCGAAGGCGATCGCGGACCTGGAGGAGATGATCCAAAAGGAGCTTGCCGCAAACCGCATCAAGCACGGGCCGGTGAAGGCCCTGGCTACCCCGCGGCGGCTCGCGCTTTGCGTTGCCCGCGTGGCTGAAAAACAGGAGGACCAGGTCATTGAAAAGCTCGGTCCTGCCAGGAAAGTCGCCTTTGACGAGCAGGGCAACCCGACCAAGGCCGCCCTCGGCTTTGCCAGGGGACAGGGCATCGACATCTCCGAAGTCGAAATCCTATCGACCGATAAGGGTGAGTACATCGGCGCCCGCAAAAAGCTCGAGGGCGAGGAGACTGCGAAGCTGTTACCCGCGATTCTCCCCAAATTCATTCTCTCGATCCCCTTCAAGAAATCGATGCGCTGGATGAACCTCGAGATCCGATTCGCCAGGCCCATCCACTGGATCGTGGCCCTGTACGGCGGCGAAATCGTTCCCTTCAAGATCGAGAACATCCCGTCGGGAAACACCTCGCGGGGCCACCGCTTCATGAGCCCCAAACCCTTCAAGGTGAAGGGCTTCAGGGACTATCTCACCAAGACAAGAAAGCGCTTCGTGCTCGTCGACCCCGAGGAGCGGCGCCGGATCCTCCTCGACGAGGCCCGGAAGGCCGCGGCAGCCGTGGGGGGCAGGATCCTCGAGAAGGAGGATCTTGTTCGGGAGGTCTCCTTCCTTGTCGAGTACCCCTCTGCGGTGCTCGGCAACTTCGAGAAGGACTACCTGAAGCTCCCCAAGGATATGCTTACCACGACGATGATCTCTCACCAGAAGTATTTCCCCGTCGTCGATGCAGATGGAAACCTCATGGCCCACTTCGTGACGATCAACAATACCGTGGCGAAAGATCCGTCGGTTGTCGCCCGCGGCAACGAGAAGGTCATCCGGGCGCGGCTGGCCGATGCGAAGTTCTTTTTCGAGGAAGACCAGAAGATTCCGCTTACGACCCACTTTGAGGAGTTGAGGAAGGTCGTCTTCCACTCGGCCCTCGGTACGTCCTACGACAAGGTCCTGCAGTTCCGGGAGCTGGCGGCGTGGATCACCGGAAAGGTCAACCCCGCCCTCAAGGATACTGTCGACCGAACGGCCCTGCTGGCCAAGGCAGACCTGGAGACGAAGATGGTCTACGAATTCCCCGAGCTGCAGGGCACAATGGGGCGCGAGTACGCATTCATCCAGGGGGAAAATCCCGTTGTGGCAAAGGCCATCTACGAGCACTACCTGCCCACTTCCGGTGGCGGCGATCTGCCTCAGACCGAGGAAGGCTCCATCGTGAGCATCGCCGACAAGACGGACACCATCGTGGGCTTCTTCGGAATCAACGTCATCCCCACGGGAACGGCCGACCCCTATGCACTGCGCCGGCAGGCCCTGGGCATCATCAACATTATCCTCAACAAGGGCTACCCCATCGAGCTGCCGGAGCTCATTGATCAGAGCATTGCCATCCTGTCAAAAAAGCTCAAGCGCACGCCCGAAGAGACGAAAAAAGACGTGCTGGAGTTCTTCAAGGGACGTTTCTCGAACCAGCTCGTCTCGCAGGGACGCCCCTACGATGTGGTGGAAGCCGTGCTCGCCACGGGCATCACGGACCTCGTACAGGCCATTAAAAAGATCGAGGCCATCGAGGCCACCAAGGGCGACCCGGACTTCGCGCCTCTGGCCGTGGCCTTCAAGCGCGTGAGCAACATCCTGAAGGACTTCAAGGATGGCTGCATCGACCCGGTACTCTTCGAAAACGATGCCGAGCAGGCCCTTTACAACGCCTATATCGAAATCCGTAAAAAGGCCGAGGCCCTCATCGAACTAGGCAATTACAAAGAGGCCCTGCTCGAGATGGTCCGCCTGAGAAAACCCGCAGACGCCTTCTTCGAGGCTGTCCTGGTCATGGCGAAAGACGAGAAGGTGAAGTTCAACCGCCTTTCGCTCCTCGAGGCTGTCGCCAGATTGTTCCACAGGGTGGCGGATTTCTCGAAGATCGTAACAGAAAAGTAGGGACAAGGGTTTAGGGTTTAGGGTGTAGGGACTAGACAAGAAAGAAAAAGGATCGAGGAAGCCGGTTCCTCGATCCTTTTTTATTATCGTCTCCCCTGCCTGGTCCCTACCCCCTGGTCTCCGGTCCCTGCTCTTGCGCTTCCCGGACATCATGGATGGTCAGGCGCACGAAGGAATTGACCTTTTCTGTTTCGATCAGGAACTGCAAGCGCTTGTCGCCGCTGATGAGGCCGATGTCCGCGAAAGCCGTCTTACGGCAGGGCTCGCCCGTCTCCAGGGTATGCGTGACGCATTGCCGGATCACGCAGCTTTTGCAGTGAACCGTCTGTCCGCACCCGCCCGGCTCTCTGGCGTGCCTGCATCCGATCACCTCACCGGCCAGCTCCCCACAGATCTCGAGCTGTTCTTTGCTCAGCATCTTCCGGGCGGCCGCATTGGCGGCAATCACCCGAGCGTTGTCCTGCACCACGAGAACGGGGGCCTGCAGTTCGTCGAGAAACTGCGACATGGGTTGACCGAGGTCCCGGACCATCAGGGGGAGGCATTGGTCGCAGACACCGTGCGAGACGGCATCAAGATGCGAGGGCTTTGTC
>DATJPI010000099.1:0-3070 GCA_035506495.1 Syntrophales bacterium | reverse complement strand
GCAAATCCGACTACCCGTTCATGCGCTTCGGTGTCGCACAGGCGAGGCGCGGATGGCTTGAGAAGGCGGACGTGGTCAATACACTGAGCTGGTCGGGGCTCAAGAAAGTGCTCAAGAGGTAGGAGCTGCTTTCTGCTGCTGATCTTCTCAGTCGACGTTGCAACTCCCCGCGGTCATCCCTATACTCACCTCAGAAGGTTCCGCGAGGCATTGCAGATCGGACCATGGGGAGGAGGTAGATCTCATGAATTCCGTGCCGATCACGCTCTCGGTTGTCGCGTTCCCGATCCTTTGTGTGCAAGGAGCATATGCCCAGCAAACGAGAGAAGACCTCGTGAAAGTGAAGCGGATGAAACAAAAGTAGCCGGAGTCAGTGCAGCCGGCATCGTCGGTGTTGCCATGAAGCCTCCCATTACAGTCACCAGCTTCGGCTCAATAACCGTAGGAAATTTACTGATCGAGCATGACATTATTATCCGCCTGTCCGGTGAGATCAAGAAAAGAAAGAAGAAGCTATCCAAGTCTGTGTACGGGACGTCCCACACCATATCGCTTGAAGAAGCAAAGCACGTGTACGAAAAAGGGGCAAAGAGAATAATCATCGGGTCGGGACAGGAGAACAATGTAAGGTTGTCTGAAGAAGCCCGCGACTATTTTGAGAAGAAAGATTGCAAAGTCGATCTGATGGCGACCCCCAGGGCCGTTCGAGCCTGGAACAAAGCAAAAAGCCGAACAATCGGTCTCTTTCACGTGACGTGCTGATCCGATGTGCAGGATACCAGAAGCGTGGTTTCAACCTTGATCTCAACTGCCGGGGATATGTCTCGCTTCACCCCTTCCATCGGTGTCCGTGCAACTCTCCTGTCGATGATCCCGTCCCAGAAAGTAGTTGGTCCAGGACGACGTCTGATCCAGAGCCCAGTTGCGGGGGCGAATGTAGTCTCCCTTGAGCGAATTTTCTTCGCCATACGTCTTGAGCCGCTCGTAAGCGCGCACGTAGATGCACTTTCGTTTTCCGGGAAAAACCTCGCACCACCCCTCGCTCGAACCGCCGCACTGTCCGTTGAAGAGGAACTTCGGGCACTGAGACTGAGGGCAGAGAAACGCAATCTCCGCCAGTGTGCAGTCGCCGCAACGGCGACAGCGGGAAGAAACAAACTTAATCCAATACTCGATCTCGGTCAGGGGTTTTTCCAGCCTTGTTCCGTCGATCTTGCGGAAAAAGTAACAGCAGGGCCCGTAGAACGGCGCCCCCGGCGCGAAGGCGATCCGGTGGAACGTTCGCATGACCGCGTGGCCAAACCGCCTGTGGGGATGTGCCTTGCGCCCTGCGAGCGCATCTGTATTGAGTCCCGTCCGATCGTTTTTTTCGAACAGGTAGAATCCGCCCTTTTGGGGGAATGAGAATTCCGCCACCAAGTCCTGCCAGCTGCCCTGCAGTTCCCTGGACTGCTCGATGATTCTCTCCACATCCTCATACTCGAGGCGCGGGCCCCCGATATGGACCCCCGCATATCCTATCCCTCTGAGAACGGCGATCATCTTTGCGGCTCTCGTGAGGCTTGCCTCTTTGCCGCGATCAGGCGCCGCGGCTTCTTTCTCTATCTGCCTGAAGAGTTCGTCGGTGACAACGCAACCAGGCACAAGCTGCCGGTTCATGGCCCGCGCAACAGGCAGGTTCAGCACGTACACGTTGGCGAGAACCGGCACGCCAAGCGCCTCAAGGCGCATGCACCGGAGTAACTCGTCGAATTTGCGTGCATCGAACCCGACCTGTGTGATGAGGAAGTCCGCACCCATGCGGACTTTTTTCAACAACTTGAAATACTGGGCCATGACTTCTGACTCCAGCTGTTTGAACGGCGAAATCGCGGCCCCCTTAAAGGCGTGTGTCGGGGGAAGCCTCAAGCCGCCCCCGGGAGCCCTTCCGTCTAGAGCGAGTCCCTCGTTCATGCGGGTGATGAGCCGGATCGCCTGGACGGAGTCCAGGTCGCAGACGGGTTTGGCCTGACCCTCAAAACCATACTGCGGATAATCCCCCGTCATGACGAGCAGATTGTGAATACCAATGCGGTCGAGCTCATAGAGAATGGATTCGATCTGGTTTCTGTTCTTGTCCTTGCACGTGAAGTGGATAATAGGATCTATTCCAAGGCGGCAGATCTCGAGGCCGATGACATCAGGAAAGAGCGTTGGGTGGCCACCAGGATTATCCGTGAGCGAAACGGCGTTGATGAGGCCTCCCCGGGCGGCACGTTCCGCAGCGCGTAGCACCTCGTCCTGGGTCTTGCCCCTCGATCCCCGGCCGGGCACCAGCTCCAGCGTGTAGACAAAACTGCCGGACTCTTCCATAGCCTGTCTCATGGCACGTTTAAACCTGTTTTGGTGACCGGGAGCTTCCAGCTGACAGTGCGCGGGCTCGATGGCGGGAGAGGGATTCACATTCCGTAATCTATAACCTGCCGGCCGTGAATTCAACGCTGCTCCCCACTGTTGAGCAAAGGTCCCCGCCGACTACACGCGAAAGGCGCGCCGCAAATTCTGTAGCACATTACCACAAGTATCGTGTCATTATTTAAATCTGCATTTCATACAATATCAAAGCGTTACATTAATAAAGGCACACTACCTCGACGAATCGCTCTCGCTCAATCTTGTCACGGCGCGTTGCCTTCGGACTGATTGCCGAACGTGTGTAGCGGCCCCCGAGCCTAGCCGGCGCGCTGTCCGTTTCCCCCTCCGGCCCGGGTTCCGGACTTCTGCGCCTGTCCTAGTTGCCGGAACAGGAAATCGAGGTACTGGCGGAGCGCAGACGCGACGAGCGGCAGGTGTCCAGGATACTTCTCGGTCACCCAGAGCGCGGCACCCAGGCCGGTCACGTAGTGCGGATCATAGCCGCCCTGGTAAAGATCACAGAGGCCTTTTACCAGGAAGCGGCCGAGGAACCTGCGGCCGTCAGGCGACGCAGCCAGTCGCACAACCAGCGGGAGGAGCGCGTGCGCATCCAGTGCCGCGTAGTGTCGATAGAACGTGTCGTAGCCCGGATGAGCGATCTGTTTCGGGGCTTCAA
>DATJPI010000098.1:0-10484 GCA_035506495.1 Syntrophales bacterium | reverse complement strand
TCGAGAAAACCCCAGATCGAGCTGGCCGAGAAGCTGGGGATCACAGACTACCCCTGTCCCGCGGGCGGCTGTCTCCTGACGGATCGGGAGATTGCCGCGAGACTCCGGGATCTCTTCATCCACAGACCCGACTACACCATGGCCGATCTTCATCTCCTGAAGTTGGGGAGGCATTTTCGTATCGACCCCGGTCTGAAGATCGTTGTCGGGAGAAACCAGGCCGAAAACGAACAGATCAGGAGACTGGCCGGACCGATGGATGCCGTATTCCGGCCTCACGACTTTAGGGGGCCGACAGTCGTTGCACAGGGAAAGCTTGGCGAAGCATCAGAGCAGGCAATCGGTCGGATCATAACCCGATACAGCCAGGAGGAGAGGAAATTCTATACGATCCGGAAGCGGACTCGAGCAATTGACGAAACGGAATTTGTCGTCGAAGATCGGTTTTCGCCGGAGCGACTTGAGGAGATGCGCATTGGCGAGGCTGGTGTGGATTTCGGCCGACCTCTCGAATGTGCCCGTTCGTAAGATAGTGATCCTGATGGACAGCGAAAAAGGGGGCTGAGGATGCGCGTCTTTGAGATCACGACAAGAGATACACGGCAGATCATAGCGGCAAAGTCCCTGAAGGAAGCTCTCGATCTCTTTGACAGAAAATACGATCTGCCCGGTTATGGTGTAACAACCCGGGTATTGCCGATGACAGACGACTTGCAGAAGCGCGTGGACGACTACCTCATGTTCCGGAAGTGCGGCATTTACGGCTGCGGCCGTGATATCGATGCGCCGTTTTTCATCGATCTGGACGGATTGGAATGATGGAAAGAAGTGTCTGAATCGCGGGTATTGTATCGTGAAAGTAATTGACATTTTTCCAGGAGCGATTTAATTACTACTAAATAAGTAGTATTAATGAAAAGCATTATCCGTTTATGAAAATTTCCGCGAGATCCCGATACGGTGTTCGGCTGATGATGGCCCTGGCCAGGAATTACGGCAAGGGGCCCATCGATCTCAAGGACATCGCGAGAGAAGAGGAAATCTCGGAAAGATACCTCGGGCAGATCATCATCCCTCTGAGAGGGGCGGGCCTGGTTCTTTCCAGCCGGGGGGCGCACGGGGGTTACATACTGGCGAGAGAACCTTCGGAGATCAATCTTCGGGAGATCGTCGGCCTCCTTGAGGGGGATTGTCTCGTGCGATGCATCAAGGACCCTTCCTCGTGTTCACGGGTGCCCACCTGTGCCAGCCGGGATGTCTGGATGCTGCTGGGCGGCAGGATCTCGGAAACGCTCAGTTCGGTGACCCTGGCGGACCTGAACAAAACTGTACGGCGTAAACAAATCTCCGGCAGAAGAACCCGAATCAGGAAGAGGGAACAACCGGGACGATGAGGAGTATTTATCTCGACCACGCCGCCACGACGCCGACGGACCCCGCGGTTCTGGAGGCCATGATTCCCTACTATCAGGATCGCTATGGGAACCCGTCGAGCCTGCACTCCTTCGGCCGCGCGGCAAAAAGCGCCGTGGAAACGGCACGGAAAAAAGTCGCCGCCTTCCTCGGAGCGGAGCCGGAAGAGGTGGTCTTCACGAGCGGGGGGACCGAGGCCAACAACATGGCCCTGCGGGGAGTTGCAAGGGCCCTTCGCAACCGGGGCAATCACATCGTCATTTCCCCGGTGGAGCATCATGCGGTTCTCGAGCCCTGTCGGGATCTGGCCGAGGAGGGTTTCGAGGTGACCCTGCTTGCCGTGGATCAGCACGGGATGGTGAATCCGGACGATGTGGCCGGGGTCCTTACGCACCGGACAATCCTTGTTTCCGTCATGCACGCGAACAACGAGATCGGGACGATCCAGCCGCTTGCCGAAATCGGGCGTCTTGCTCATGAAAAAGGGATCTACGTGCACACCGATGCCGTCCAGACGTTCGGACATATTCCTTTCACCGTCGACGACATCGGCGTGGATCTGTTGTCCCTGTCAGCTCACAAGATGTACGGACCGAAAGGCGTGGGCGCGCTCTACGTCCGTGCAGGCACGCGTATCGCAGCGCTGCTGCGCGGGGGCGGCCAGGAGGGCGGGCGCCGGGCCTCGACGGAAAACGTGCCCGGTATTGTCGGCCTGGGGAAAGCCGTCGACCTGGCCTGCGGGAAAATGACGGGCGAGATCGGGGAGCTCTCACGCCTGAGGGACCGCTTGATTACGGGAATCCGGGAGCGGGTCGAAAGGGTCCGGATCAACGGTCATCCTGAGAAGAAACTGCCCGGCAACGCGAGCATCTCCTTCGACGGGGTCGAGGCGGAGCCGCTGCTTTTGACGCTGGATCTCATGGGGATCGCCTGCTCGGGCGGCTCGGCCTGCAGTTCCACGAATGTGGAGACGTCCCACGTGCTTGCGGCCATCGGTCTGGATCCGGGGCTTGCAAGAGGAACCTTGCGCTTCAGCCTCGGACGCGCAACGACAGAGGAAGAAATCGATCGAGTCCTCGATGTGCTGCCTCCCGTCGTAAGACGCCTGCGGTCGGCGGGCCGAAAAGAGCCGAAGGAGATGAGACGCTCGTGAAGGAGAGGATTGCAGTAGCCGTGAGCGGCGGAGTGGATTCCTCCGTCGCGGCCTTGCTCCTGAAGAAACAGGGCCACGAGATCGCGGGGATCACCATGTGCCTCGGTGTGGCCGCCGAGCAGGGCGGTCACACAAAGTGCTGCGGACCGCAGGAGATCGAGGATGCCCGCAGGGTTTGCCGGCTGCTCGATATTCCACACTATATCATGGATTTCGCCGCCGCCCTGGAAGAGCACATCGTCAGGCCCTTCGTGGAGGAGTACCACAAAGGCAGGACACCAAACCCCTGCGTGGCCTGCAACCGTTTCATCAAGTTTGGGACGCTCCTTGACAAGGTAATGGCCATGGGGTTCGATTCTCTCGCCACGGGACATTACGCAAGGGTGAGGAAAGAGGGCGACGAGATCGTTCTGGCGCGCTCAAGGGAATCGCGGAAGGACCAGACCTACTTTCTGCATGCGATCGCGAGAGAAACGCTCGAGTTCATTCGCTTTCCCCTGGCCGATCTTTCGAAGGAGCAGGTGCGGAAGATTGCACGCGAGAACGAGCTTCCCGTATCCGATAAGCAGGAAAGCCAGGATATCTGTTTCATCCCGGAAGCGGGGTACGGCGCATTCCTGCGTTCCCGGTCGATTGAGATGAAGCCCGGGGAGTTTGTCGATCGCAAGGGGACCGTCCTTGGCAGACACAAGGGATTTGCCCTGTACACGCTGGGCCAGCGGGCAAGGCTGGGCGGCCGATCCGGGGACCCTCTCTACGTGCTGGCGATCGACGCAGAGAAGAACCGCGTCATCATCGGCGAAAAAGCGGACCTCCTCGCGACGGGCCTCAATGCAGACCGGGTGAATCTCCTTGTGGACAAACTTCCCGCAAGAGCGGTTGCAAAGATCCGCTATGCCCACGCCGGAGCAGCCTGCAGGGTAACGCTGTCCGGGGACGTTCTCCGTGTCATCTTCGACGAGCCACAGGAGGCGATCACCCCAGGACAGTACGTTGTACTCTATGACGGGGACATTGTTCTGGGCGGAGGGGTCATCCGGGAGGTAGCAGCATGAGCGTCACCGATCAGATCCATAGGCTGAAGAAAGAGCGCCGGGCGGTCATCCTGGCCCACAATTACCAGATTCCGGAGGTGCAGGACATCGCCGACTTCGTCGGGGACTCGCTGGGCTTGAGCATCCAGGCCTCGCGGACCGATGCCGAGGTCATCGTTTTCTGCGGAGTTCACTTCATGGCCGAGACGGCAAAAATCCTGTCTCCCGCAAAGAAGGTGCTCCTGCCCGACAAGAATGCCGGCTGCCCCATGGCCAACATGATCACCGGGAGGCAGCTCAGGGCGCTGAAGGAGCAACACCCGGGGGCGAAGGTTCTCTGCTACGTCAACACCTCGGCGGAGGTGAAGGCCGAGTGCGACCTTTGCTGCACGTCGGCCAATGCCGTGACGATGGTGCAGAAAGCGCTGAAAGACGACAAGGAGATCATCTTTGTCCCGGACCGGTACCTGGCGGATTATGTCGCCGGGCAGACGGGGCGAACGTTCATCGTCTGGAACGGATACTGCCCGACCCATGCGAGGATCCTGCCCGAAGATATCCTGAAGGTGAAGGCCCTGCGCCCCGAGATCATCGTCCATCCCGAGTGCACCCCTGAAGTGAGGAAGCTGGCCGATCTGGTTGCCTCGACGGAGGGCATGTGCCGTTACGTCAAGCAGACAAACGCACTGGAGATCATTGTCGGAACCGAGATCGGGATCATTCACCGCCTGAAGAAGGAAAATCCGGACAAGACGTTCTACCCGGCATCGGAGCAGGCCGTCTGCCCCAACATGAAACTCATCACCCTGGAGAAGATCCTCTGGGCGCTCGAGGACCTGCAGCCTGAGATCGATGTACCCCAGGAAATCGCCACAAAGGCACGCCGATGTATCGAGAGGATGCTGGAGTACAGCTAACAGGGTTTAAGGTTGAAGGTGCAAGGTGCAAGGTGCAAGGTGAAGAACAAGATAAAAGAACCGACGCAACTACTGAAATCAAAATGAAAAAAGACGTGACGCTAATACGGATGGATCGGGAAATACGGGAAACCATGCAAGGCGAAGTAGCCAGGGAGTATCCCCTGACGATCCTGTTCAACGACGAGCAACTGGCAACCCTGCTGTGCTCGCCCGATGACATGGAAAACCTGGCCGTAGGGTTTCTCTACTCAGAGGGTCTCGTCGGCACTCAAGGCGAGATCCGGGACGTGTCCCTCGACGAGGAGCGGGGGATTATACGGGTTGCGACAGACTCGACCGCCATGATGGACCGCGAGCTTTTTTTGAAGCGCGTCATCACGACAGGGTGCGGGCGGGGAATCTCCTTCTACAATTTCGCGGATCTGGAACACAAGCAGCAGAAAGTCGAATCAGACGTGAAGGTAACGCCGGCGCAGATACTCGATCTGATGAAGGCATTCCAGACCCGCTCGGAGATCTATCAGAAAACGCACGGTGTCCACGGCGCGGCTCTCTGCGATGCATCGGGCATCCTTCTGTTCAAGGAAGACATCGGAAGGCACAACGCCATCGACAAGATCTTCGGCCATTGCCTGAGGGAGGGGATTGTGCTGGCGGACAGGATCATCATGACCACCGGACGCATCTCCTCGGAAATCCTCTTCAAGGTGGCCAAACGAAATATTCCCATCCTGGTGTCCCGATCAACGCCGACGGATCTGGCCGTCGGCCTGGCTGAGGAGCTCGGGATCACCCTCGTCGGCTATGTCCGCGGGGGGCACATGAACGTCTATGCGGAAGCAGGAAGGATCGGTTAAAATCATGAAAGGAAAGATCATCGCTGTCTGTATCAGCGATACAAAAGGGGTAAGAAAGACGCCCTGTCCATCGGGTATGTTTCTCGAGAACTACGGCATGGCAAACGATGCCCATGCCGAATGTGGAATCAAGCGACAGGTAAGCCTTCTGTCTGTCGACAGCATCGAAAAGATGAAAGACATGGGCCTCGTTGTGGGCCCCGGTGATTTCGCCGAAAACCTGACCGTGGCGGGAATGAAGCTGTACACCCTTCTTCCGGGGACCCGGCTTGCTGTGGGCGGTGGGGTGATCCTGGAGATCTCCCAGATCGGCAAAGCCTGCCATACGGGCTGTGCGATTTTCAAAGAGGTCGGCAAGTGCATCATGCCCAAGGAAGGTGTCTTTGCAAAGGTAGTGAAGGGGGGCGAAATTAGAACCGGCGACGAGGTGGAGGTCGTGACATGAAAGATCAGCAGAGAAGAAGGACCGCGATTGCAAAGGCAGGAAAGCAGGACCAGATCGTGGGCATCATGGAAAAAGAGGATGCAGGACTTTCCCGGCTTGTACAAGAGCTGAGCACAACCAGCAACGGGCTCTCCCCGGCCATGAGGCGGGCCCACCGCGACCAACCGCTACCCTCAAGAGATGTCGTCATCGATATCGTCGAGGCGCTGCGGTCGGTTCTCTTCCCAGGCTATTATGGGTTTTCGGACCTTAAGGTCGATAGCGTTCTTTACCATATAGGAGCCACCCTGGATCGTATCCAGCACCCGCTTCAGGAACAGATCCGGCGCGGCCTGTGCTTCACCTGCTTCGAGGAATCGCAATGCACACCCGCCTGCGACGACAAGGCGGGCGACATCACGAGGTCTTTCCTGGAGAGGCTGCCTGCCATCCAGAAGTGCCTGGCCAAAGACGTGAAAGCGGCCTACGAAGGGGATCCTGCAGCGTCGAGCGCCGACGAGGTCATATTCTGCTACCCGGCGGTCATGGCTATAACAAACTTCCGCCTGGCCCACGAGCTTCATGTGCTTGGTGTGCCGCTGATCCCTCGGATGATCACAGAGCACGCCCATAGCATCACCGGCATCGACATCCACCCCGGGGCGACGATCGGCGAATACTTCTTCATCGATCATGGAACCGGTGTGGTGATCGGCGAGACCTGCGAGATCGGCAGAAACGTCCGACTTTACCAGGGTGTGACCCTCGGGGCGAAGAGCTTCAAGCTTGACGAGGAGGGAAACCCGATCAAGGGGATCCCGCGGCATCCCATCGTCGAGGACGACGTCATCGTCTATTCCGGGGCGACGATCCTTGGGCGTGTGACGATCGGCCGTGGTTCCGCCATCGGCGGCAATGTCTGGCTCGTGGAGAGCGTTCCACCCTACAGTCGCGTCACCCAGGCGCAGACCGTCCATGCGGATTTTGAGAGCGGGGGAGGGATTTAACGTCGAGTTGTTCATCATCGGCATTTACATGAGAGAGCATTTGACAACGATTCGGCCTTATAGGTAAACTGAAAACGGATATCGATTTCGAATAATTGAGGGAACGGGACAACCTGAAAATCGGTCATTCAGAAAGCGAGCCTAGGATATGTGGGAATACACGGACAAGGTAAAAGAGTACTTCCTCAAGCCGAAAAATGTGGGCGAGGTCGAAAACCCCGATGCCGTTGGCGAGGTGGGGAGCATCATCTGCGGGGATGCCCTGAAGCTGAGCATCAAGGTCGACAAGGCAACCAATCGCATCGTCGACGCGAAATTCCAGACCTTCGGCTGTGCCTCGGCCATTGCCAGCTCGTCGGCCCTCACGGAACTCGTCAAGGGCAAGACTCTCGATGAGGCCTCGAAGATCACCAACCAGGATATCGCCGAGTATCTCGGGGGGCTGCCCGATGAGAAGATGCACTGCTCCGTCATGGGGATGGAAGCCCTCGAGGACGCGATCAACAAGTACCGTGGCGAAAAGAAGGTCCTGCGGCCCGAGGAGAACATCATCTGCAAGTGCTTCGAGGTCTCGGAGGAAAAGATCCGGAAGACGGCCATCGAGAACAAACTGAAGACGGTCGAAGAGATCACCCACTACACGAAGGCAGGCGGCGGATGCGGCATGTGCATCCCCGAGATCGAGCAGATCCTGAAGGAGGTGTGGTCCATCTCTGAGATCAAGGAGAGGCCCGTCGAAAAGAAGAAACTGACGAACATCCAGAGGATGGCCCTCATCCAGGATGTCCTGGAGCGGGAGATCCGTCCGAAACTCCGGGCCGACGGCGGGGACCTCGACCTGGTCGATATCGACGGCAGCAGAGTGATCGTCGGTCTGAGAGGGATGTGCGTCGACTGTCCCAGCGGGGGAATGACCATCAAGGGGATCGAAGAGAGGCTCAAGGACGTAACCGGCCAGGACATCACGGTGGAGACAGAATGAAGACGATATACCTCGACAACAACGCGACGACCCAGGTGGCCCCGGAAGTGGTAGAGGCCATGCTTCCCTATTTCACGGAGTTCTACGGGAACGCGTCGAGCATGCACACCTTCGGCGGCCAGGTCCACGGCAGGATCGAGATGGCCAGGGCCCAGGTGGCGGATCTGATCGGTGCGGAGCCCGAGGAAATCATCTTTACCGGCTGCGGTACCGAGAGCGACAACACGGCGATCATGAGCGCCGTGGAGTCCAATCCGGCAAAGCGGCACATCATCACGACACGGGTGGAACACTCGGCGATTCTGAATTTCTGCAAGCACCTGGCGGGGAAGGGCTATCGAGTCACCTATCTTCCAGTGGACACGCTCGGAAAGCTCAACATGGATGCCCTTCTGGAGGCCGTTGACGATCATACGGCCATTGTTTCCATCATGTACGCCAACAACGAGACGGGCGTGATTTTTCCCATCGAGGAGATCGGGAAGATGCTCCGCGCCCGCGGCATTCTCTTTCACGTGGATGCCGTGCAGGCCGCCGGGAAAATCCCGATCAACCTCAAGGAACTGCCCGTGGACATGATTTCGCTCTCCGGACACAAGCTCCATGCCCCCAAAGGGATCGGGGTCCTGTACGTCAGGAAAGGCACGCGGTTCTGCCCCTACCTGATCGGCGGGCACCAGGAAAAAGGAAGAAGGGCAGGGACGGAAAATGCGGCCGCCATCGTCGGTCTCGGCAAGGCATGCGAGCTGGCCAGGAAGGAACTCACCCGGGGCACAGCGCCGTTGGCCGCCATGAGGGACCGGCTGGAAGCGGCCCTTCTCAAGAGTTGTCCCGATGCCGTCGTCAACGGGGATCGGGAGAACCGGCTTCCCAACACGACGAGTATCAGTTTCGAATACGTGGAAGGGGAGGCGATCCTTTTGCGGTTAAACGAATTCGGGATCTGTGCCTCTTCGGGGTCGGCCTGCACCTCGGGGTCGCTGCAGCCGAGCCACGTGCTGCGCGCCATGGGGATTCCCTACACCGCCATCCACGGTTCCGTCCGATTCTCGCTCAGCAGCTACACGACGCCTGCCGAGATCGATCGCGTCATCGAGGTCCTGCCGCCTGTCATCAAGGAACTGCGATCCTATTCCCCCTTCGGACGGGAAAAGTTCGAGCAGTACCTTTGCCGGTTGGATTCTGCACGAGCCGACTGATCCGGAGAGGCACAAGGGACGTATCAAGGGTTATGGACAGGCGCGTTCACCTTGACCTTCGACAGGATCGTCATTACAATAACAAAAAGTTGTAAGTGGTTCCGAGAGCATCCGGGACGATGAAGGATTCGATGAAGAGGCTTATTGCTGTTGCTCTCATTCTGCTCCTGACGGCCGGGATCGCCGCGGCGAAACCTTACGAAGTGTCGAGAAAGGCCGGGAGCTACAGTGTCGACATCAAGATGGACAAGAACCCGCCCATCGTCGGTCCCAACGAGATCGAGATCGTCGTCAGGGATGCCGCCGGAAAGACCGTGAAAGACGCCGCGATTCTCGTCGATTACGGGATGCCCGCCATGCCGGGAATGCCCGCCATGTTCTACAAGGCCGATGCCCCGCTCAAGGGCGACAAATACACGGCCACACTAAACATCTCCATGAAGGGTCCGTGGCAGGTCACCATCAAGATCACCCACCAGGAAAAGACGGTGTCGGCAAAGTTCACCATCGACGTGGCATGACTGTGGATCCCGCACTGCGGGGGCCCAAAGCCCTGCAGTGAGATCCTTCCAACCATTCCAGCAAGTGCGGTGCCCATCGAATGCCTGACGACGGACCCGTTCCTCTGTCCTGTCAACATTTCTTGAATTTGGAAACATTTATGCGGAAGGAAACACATCCAGCGGGACGCACCGTCATGCCGGGGAGAAGAAGGGCATTCCCGGCAATCGCCTTCACCCTGGCCATCCTGTTTCTGTTTCAGTCTCTCGCCTTCGGTGAGGAACTCGATCTCGGGCTGCTCATCGATGAGGCCCTGAAGAACAACCGCGAAATTCTTATGGCGGCGGAGAAGGCGACCGCTGCGGAACACAGAATTCTGCCCGCCCAAAGCCTCCCTGACCCCATACTCACGTTCGGCTATCAGAACACCAGCCTCTCGACTTACAACTACAACAAGGATGACTTCTCCTACTGGATCTTTTCGGCTTCCCAGATGTTTCCGTACCCGGGAAAACGGGAATTGAAGGGAGACATGGCAAAGGCCGATGCCGAAGGGCAGAAGGCGTTTTGGGAGGCGCTGAAGCTGAGGGTCGTCGCGAGAGTCAAAGAACTCTATAACGATCTCTTCCTGGCCTACAAGACGATCGACATTCTTCAAGAAAAAATTGACGTCTTTTCGAGAATCGAGAGTGCCGCTCTTGCCCGCTACTCGACGGGCACGGGATCCCAGCAGGAGGTCCTGATGGCCCAGACGGAGAAGTACATGATCCTCGAGCGGCAGGAAATGTCCAGGCAGAAGATTCAGACCCAGGAAGCCATGCTGAATCTCGCTGTCGGAAGGGATCCGAAAGCCCCGTTGGGAAGGCCCAGACAGCCCGCCGCTTCAAAGAATGATGTCACTTTGGATGACCTGACGAAAAGGGCTTACGAGGCATCCCCGGAGATCCGGTTGAAGGAGAAGATGATTGCCGCCTCTGAAGCGAAGCTCGGAATG
>DATJPI010000097.1:0-17169 GCA_035506495.1 Syntrophales bacterium | reverse complement strand
TGTAACGGTCGGCCATGGAATGCTTGCCAACCTGGATCAGTCCGGACACCGGCGCCAGGGTGATGAGGTACCCAAACCAACCCACGAACAGGTATGGAAGTCTTCGGGCGTATCGGACTGCAATGACGGAAACCGCGAGGATCACAGCTCCGGCAAGCAGTGCCTTCACAGGAGAAACTGCCATTCCCGGGTGTGGATAGAAGGGGGCCAGACCCGCGGGCCAGAGCATCATCCACAGATAATCCACCGTCGAGATCAGGGCGTTTGCCGTCCTGACCCAGAAGGGCCAATCCGTAAACGTTGATGTCTCGCTTCGGCTCTGCACGACGATGGCCACGATCCCGAACAACAGCGACGCCATCAGGAGCGGGATTTTCTCCTTGACTAAGCTCAGAAGGATGGCTTTCCCGTCAGGCCCCTTTTTTTCCTCTCTCTGCGGCTGTTTCTGCTTTGTCTTCGGCTCCGGTGGCTGCACCCGAACCTCCATTCGATTCAACGGCCAGTAGTCCAGAAGAAGCAGAACCAACGGCAGCGTCACGTAGGTCGGTTTTGCCATCAGGCTCAGCAGGAATGGAACGAATACGGCAAGGCCGCATTTCCAGCCTGGATTTCTTGCATAGCGGGCGTAGGCAAGAAGCGAAAACAGGATGAAAAGCGTGCTGAGGATGTCCTTGCGCTCGGCGACCCAGGCGACCGACTCCACGTGAAGCGGGTGCAGGGAAAAGAGGGCCGCCACGAAAGCGCTCTGCCAGAAAGCCCCCGTCAGAGCCAGCAGGGCCAGGAACAGCAGGACTGCATTTGTGGCGTGCAGGATGAGGCTGGTCAAGTGATGTCCGCCCGCCCAGGGTCCGAATAGCTGCCAGTCCAGCATGTGGGAAAGCCAGGTCAGGGGATGCCAGAAATCGGCATAGGTCGTTGTGAAGGCCCAGGCCACCCCTTTGAAGGTCAGACCTGCCTTCACGTTGGAATTCTGGGTGACGTACTGCTCATCGTCGAGATTGACGAAATCATGACTCCTGAGCTGAATAAAAACGGCAAGGGTCGACAGGAACAGCAGCAGGCAGACGATGAGTTTTTTCTGTGCCGGGGAAAGGTTTTGCAGCATACACTCTTCCGGGCTTCTTGGTTTCCCCGCCAGCCTAGTCGCGGTACTGTTTCATGATCTCGCCGAACCCCCTGAGGGAGTTGACGATCGTCGCATTGCCGACGCAGTAAGCAATCCGGAAGTAACCCGGCGCGCCAAAACCGCTGCCAGGGACCGTGAGGATGTTTTTCTTTTGCAGGGCTCGCACGAACTCCACGTCGTCGGGAATGGGCGTCTTCGGAAAGAGATAGAATGCCCCTTCGGGTTTCGTGAACTCGTACCCGTGGGAGGCCAGCCCGTCGCAGAGAAGATCCCGCTTCTTCCTGTACTCTTCCACGTTGACTTTCGCGTCGAGGACTTTCGGCAGGACCCGCTGAATAAACGCTGGAGCGTTGACGAACCCGAGCGTGCGGTTGCACATGATGAGGCCGCCCAGCAGCATCTCCAGGTTTTCCGCTCCGGGGTTCACGGCGATGAAGCCGATACGCTCACCGGGAATGGAGAGCGTCTTCGAATAGGAGTTGGCGATGAGGCTGTGGCGGTAGGCCTTCAACAGGCTCGGGACTTTCACTCCATCGTAAACGATCTTGTCGTAGGGTTCGTCGGAAATGAGGTAGATGGCGCGCCCGAACTTGCTACCCTTGTCCTCGAGCAAGGAGGACAGTGCCCGGATCGAGGTCTCGTCATAGACGCGGCCTGTCGGATTGTTGGGGGAATTGATCAGGATGGCTCTCGTTTTCTGCGTGATCGCCTCCTCGATGGCCCACAGGTCGAGGGCAAAGTCGTTTTTTGACTTCACCAGTTTGGAGACGCCGTTATGGTTGTCCACGTAGGCTCGGTACTCCACGAAAAAGGGGGACGGAATGATGACTTCGTCGCCGGGATCGAGGATCGTCTTCAGAATCACGTTGAGGGCTCCCGCCGCCCCGCAGGTCATGATGACCTGCTCCTGCCCTATCTTCATACCGTGTTCGTTTGCTAGCTGGGCGGCCACGGCCGCCCTCGTTTCCGGGTAGCCCGCGTTGGGCATATAGCTGTGGACTCCCGCACGCTCGTCCATTGCCACCTCGAGAAGAGCCTTCTTCAGCTCGGGGGGTGGTTCCACATTCGGGTTTCCCAAACTGAAATCGAAAACATTTTCGGCACCGAACTGCTGTTTGAGCCGGATTCCATCCTCAAACATCTTCCGGATCCACGAAGACTGCGTGATCAACCCTTCAATCTTCTTTGAAACGGCCATGCCTTCCTCCCTCGATGAGTGGATTTCACTGGCGAGACGTAGCACATCCGGCTTGCGGCCGTCAACAAAAGAGTCCCGAAACTGCTTGACATTTCACACCCTCTCCACTAACATGCCGACCGGTTTGGAGGGGGGGCTGAGCCCATGATCATCGAAAAATCCGGCAGGATCGTCGAGGGTCTCTACGCGCTGGCGGATATCAACTTGCCCGCCTACCTCGTGAACGCCGAGATGCCGTCTCTGTTCGATGCGGGCATCAGCTTCATGGGGCCAAGCTACCTCAGGGAAATCCGTCAGTGCCTCGGCGACGAAAACCGCCTTCAATGGATCTTCATGACCCACGCTCACTTTGACCACTGCGGTACAGCCCCTTATCTGAAGCGTCATATCCCCGGACTCAAAGTGGCCGCGAGCCGGCTTGCCTCCGAGATTTTCAAGAAACCCAATGCCGTCAGCCTGATCCAGAGCCTCAGCCGCGATTACGAAGAACAATACCGCACACTGTTCGGCAGCGAGGATATTCACTTCGACCGCCTGGAGGTGAATCGCATCCTCGAGGACGGGGAAACCGTCTACATCGGCGGTGGATGGACATTCAAGGTCATCGCGACACCGGGCCATACACGGGACGGCGTTTCGTACTACTTCCCGAACATCAAGGCCCTCATCTGCGGGGAGGCCGCCGGGGTTCCGGATCGGCGTTTCCGGATCCACCCGGAGTTTCTCGCAAGCTATAAGGATTATGTCGCATCCCTGGAAAAGCTGGCCGCCCTTGACGTTGAGATCATCATGCTGAGCCATCATTACGTCCTCACCGATCAGGACGCCCGGGGCTATCTGAAAAAGTCTCTGGAACGCACCTTGGTCTTCGCCGAAAGGATCCGGCGATACCTCGCCGAGGCGGACGGCAACCAGGAGAGTGTCGTGAAGCGGATTTTCAAGGAGGATCATCAGGACACGGGCGACATCCAACAGGCTGAGCGACCCTACCTGATCAATCTCTCGGCCAAGGTGAAGGCGGTGGCGGAGAACAAATAAGAGAGAGGCACAAGACCTACACGAAAGGAGCTTGACGGATATGAACATTTTGATATTCGGACCCAATGGCAGCGGCAAGGGGACCCAGGGCGCCATCGTCCAGAAGAAATACGGCGTTCCCCACATCGAGACCGGAGTGATCTTCCGAGAGAACATCTCCAAAGGGACGGAGCTTGGAAAAAAGGCAAAGGTCTACATTGACAAGGGAGATCTGGTGCCCGACGACATCACCATCCCCATGATCCTGAACCGTCTGCAGGAGGCGGATTGCGCGAAGGGCTGGCTTCTCGACGGGTTCCCCCGCAACCTCGCCCAGGCGGAGGCCATGTGGAAGGCGCTCCAGGAGAGGAACATGAAACTCGACTTCGTCGTCGAGATCCTGCTTGCCCGCGATATCGCCAAGAAGCGCATCATGGGCAGGAGGCTCTGCCCCGCGGACAACAACCATCCGAACAACGTCTTCATCGACGCCATCAAGCCCGCCGAGAAGGGCGGAAAGATGGTCTGCCGGGTCTGCGGCGCCGACAACCTCAAGACCCGTGCCGACGACCAGGACGAGGCCGCCATCGACAAGCGGCACGGCATCTACTACGACACCAAGACCGGATCCCTTGCCGCCGTGAACTTCTTCAAACAGCGCGTGAAGGTCATCGAGGTGGATGGAACCCCCGGCGTAAAAGAGGTCTCCGAAGCCCTGATGAAAAAACTGGGTTGATTTTTTAATCATTTCACTGTAAAGGTTAGTCCTCCCGTCGGGAATCCTCCCGACGGGAGGATTTTTTTATAAATAAATGAGAGGGAAGAGAATTCCGGCAGCGAAGTTAGGCGTTCTTCGCTAACCGCTCTTATCGAAGCGCAGCGCCCGCAGCGCAAATTGTTTGAGCCCAAATGGCGAGTTTTTTCGTCTGCAGCGCAGCGAGATCTAGAGCGGTCGAAGAAGGCCTTTTCGCAGAGGAATTTTCTTCCATCGAAATCCCCATGAAACACATCCGCAACTTCAGCATCATCGCCCACATCGACCACGGCAAGTCGACCCTTGCCGATCGCCTGATCCAACACACAGGGGTGAGCGACGAGCGCAATTTCCGTGACCAGATCCTCGACAATATGGACATCGAGCGCGAGCGAGGGATCACGATCAAGAGCCAGGCCGTCACCCTGCCCTACCGCGCAAAGGACGGCCAGGATTACATCCTCAACCTCATCGACACGCCGGGCCATGTGGATTTCACCTACGAAGTTTCGCGGTCGCTCGCCTCCTGCGAAGGGGTGCTTCTGCTGATCGATGCCTCCCAGGGGGTGCAGGCCCAGACGATCGCCAACCTCTACCTGGCCATGGAGAACAACCTGGCAATCATTCCCGTGATCAACAAGATCGACCTGCTGACGGCGGACGTGGACAGGGTCCTCGAGCAGATCGACGGCGAGTTGGGGCTTGACCCCTTCAGCCACATCAAGTGCTCGGCCAAGCAGGGGATCGGGATCGAGGATGTTCTCGAGACGATCGTCGAACGGATCCCACCGCCGAAAGGCGATCCTGAAAAACCGCTCTCGGCGCTCATTTTCGATGCCCAGTACGATTCCTTCCGTGGCACCGTGATCTACTGCAGAGTCTTTGACGGGGCCGTCAAACCGGGAGACATCATCCGGTTCATGTCCACGGGTTCCACGCACAAGGTGGAGGAGGTCGGGCGTTTCGCTCTGATTCGCGTCAAAAAGAACACTCTCTCGGCAGGTGAAGTGGGTTACATCATCGCCGGTGTCAAGACCGTCTCGGACGTCCACATCGGGGATACGATCACCCACGACGAGCGCCCTGCGGACCATGCTCTTCCTGGTTTCAAGGAGATCAAGCCCGTCGTTTTCTCATCCATTTACCCTATCTCGTCGGAGGACTACGAAGACCTGAGCGTCGCGCTGGAAAAGTACAAACTCAACGACGCCGCTCTGGTGTACCAGAAGGACTCCTCCGTTGCCCTCGGGCTGGGTTTCCGCTGCGGATTCCTGGGCCTTCTGCACCTGGAGATCGTCCAGGAGCGTCTCGAGAGGGAATTCAACCAGTCCATCATCCTCTCCGTACCCAGTGTCCGCTATCGCTTCACCCTGAAGGACGGCAGCGTCATTTACGTGGACAACCCGTCCAACTACCCGGACCCCTCCTCGATCGAGAAGGCCGAAGAGCCGTTCATCCGGGCCACCATGATCATGCCCGAGAGATATCTCGGAGCCGTCATGAAGCTTTGCACGGAGAAACGCGGTACAAATTCGACGATGAGTTACCTCAGCCCGGGCCGCGTGGAGCTCATCTATGAGATGCCGCTTGCCGAGGTCCTCTTTGACTTCTACGATCGCTTCAAGACCGTAACACAGGGCTACGGATCCTTTGATTACGATCTCATCGACTACCGGGAGGGCAAGCTCGTCCTGCTGGACATCCTCGTCAACGGCGAGAAGGTCGATGCGCTTTCCCAGATCGTCCATCGCGATAATGCCCGCCAGCGGGGCGTTCATGCCTGCGATAGACTCAAGGAAGAAATCCCCCGTCAGCAATTCAAGATCGCCATCCAGGGGGCGATCGGCGGCGAGATCATCTCCCGCTCCACGATCAATCCCTTCCGCAAGGACGTGACAGCCAAGTGCTACGGCGGCGATATCACGAGGAAACGAAAGCTCCTGGAGAAGCAGAAAAAAGGAAAGAAGCGCATGAAGATGGTGGGCACGGTGAGCATCCCCCAGAGCGCATTTCTGGCGGTGTTGCAGTCGGACAACGACTAAAGAAGTGACCGGTGGCCAGTGATCAGTGACCCGTGAAAGAACCATTCAGAGGCAGATGCCTGCAACGAAAAACATAACGCCTCATTCGAAAGTCAATGCCTCGGCGGGATTGTACGTTCACATCCCGTTTTGCCGCTCGAAGTGTGCTTACTGCGATTTCTACTCTATCACGGACACCCGTCTCGTCGAGGGCTACCTTCGTGCACTCACAGCCGAGATGAAGCTTTACCGGGATCATACCGACTGCTTTGACACGGTTTACATCGGGGGCGGCACGCCTTCGTGCCTGGAGCCGCGACAGATTGCAGGCATCCTTCGTCAGTCCCGACAGATCTTTGCGATCGCGCCCCGTTGCGAGATCACCGTCGAGGTCAATCCGGGGGACACCGATGTGGCCTTCATGAAGGACCTCCGGGATGCCGGTGTCAACCGGGTCAGCATCGGGGTGCAGTCCTTCGATGATACGCTCCTGGGGCTTCTGGGTCGCAGGCACAGCGGCCGTGACGGTGTCGAGGCGATCGGAGCGGCACGGATGGCCGGTTTTGACAATCTCAGCATCGATCTCATCTACAGGGTCCCCGGGCAGACCCTCGAGATGTGGCGGCAGACCCTGGAAGAGGCTCTTCGATTCCATCCCGAGCACCTGTCCTGCTACGAGTTGACCCTGGAGGAAGGAACTCCGCTTGCCCGGGCGATCACCGCCGCAAAAGACCGCCTGCTCGGGGAGGATGATGGATACCGCTTTTTCTCTATGACGTCGGATTTTCTCGAGGGGCACGGCTACACCCATTATGAGGTTTCCAACTTTGCCCGGCATCCATCGCTTGCGTCACGGCATAACAGCAAGTACTGGGATCACTCGCCCTATCTGGGGCTCGGGCCTGCAGCCCATTCCTTCCAGGAAACCCGTCGCTGGTGGAACCAGCGGTCCCTGGAGCGTTATATCCACGATCTCGAGAATGGACATTTCCCCCTTGGGGGTAAAGAGGATCTGACGCAGGAAGACCTTCGCCTGGAGGCACTCTATTTCGGATTTCGGACGATCCGCGGGATCCGTTGCAAGGAATTTACCCAACGCTATGGTATGGACCTGTTGCGCGAGAAGGGCCCTCACCTGCAATGCCTCCGTGACGAGGGGCTGGTGAGTCTTCAGGGGAATCTCCTGGCTCCCACCCGGAGGGGGCTGGCTCTGGCCGACAGGCTTTGCCTGCTGTAATTATTTTCAGGAATTGCTTGATTCCTATCGAAGAATGTGAGATGAAATAACGCTTCGGAATCGGCAAGATAACCCGAATGAGGTGATGTATGGGCAGTGTCGTCAAGAAAAGAAGAAAAAAGATCAGCAAGCATAAATACCGGAAACGCCTGAAGGCCAATCGTCATAAGAAGCGGTAGCGCCTTCAGGGAATCCGCGTGGTGAGCCCCGCGGATTCCCCCTTGCTGTATCCCGCCCCAATGAGATGCCCGGTACCGAAACAGGCAATGGCTTGGAACAAACCGGCAGAGAAACATCCTGTCCCGAGACCCGCGACCCGATGACCATCGGGAATGCGGTGCAGGGGTACGTCCTGCCAAGGCTTCCGCGCCGGGCGGGTCAGGATTGGGCCCATGGATATAACGTCCCGCGATAAACGAATCCTGTCTGTCATTGCTATCCTCTTTGCCGTCCGCCTCCTTGTAATCAACACCATCGAACTCGCCCCCGATGAGGCCTACTACTGGTACTGGAGTCAGCACCCGTCGCTTGCTTACTCCGATCACCCGCCCATGGTCGCGTGGGTAATGTCCCTTTTTACATCGATCGGCGGGAACTCCGAGTTCTTTGTCCGCCTCGGGGGATTTCTCCTCTCGGTGGCTGCCCTCTTCTTCCTCTTTGACTCTGCGCGGACCCTGTTTCCTTCTCTTCGAAATCTTCCCGGGGAGGTTCTTCTCGCCTTCAATGCGACGCTGCTTTTCCCGGCGGGGTGCATTATTCAAACTCCGGACACGCCCATGCTCTTCTTCTGGGCCGCTGCGATCTGGTGCGGAAGCCGGATTGCAGCGGGCGTGCAGGGCCCGTGGTGGTATCTGTGGGGCCTTTTCCTGGGCTTGGGACTGCTGAGCAAATACACCATGGTGCTCCTCATCCCGTGCATGTGCGGTTTCCTGCTGTTCTGCCCGTCCCGGCGGAGCTGGCTCAAGCGGAAAGAACCCTGGCTTGCCTTGATCATCGCCCTGGTGATCTTTTCGCCGGTTCTTTACTGGAACTGGGCCCATGACTGGCAATCTTTCAGCTACCAGTTGAGACAAGGGTTCTCTCCAAAAAGTGAAATCGCCCCCCTGAAAATCCTGGAATACCTGGGCGGACAGGCGGGTGTCGTCACACCGTTTCTCTTCGTCGCCTTCTGCTGGTACAGCGTGAAGGCCCTGCAGCTGAGCATGAAAGGGGAACGAGCGGCCTACGTGTATCTTTTGTTCATGTCATGGCCCGTCCTGTTCTTTTTCGGATTCTCCACGGCCATGGGCAAAGTGGCCGAGGCAAACTGGCCCGCTCCCTCCTACATCGCCGGCTTCATCCTGGCTGCGGCGGTCTATCACGAGGCCTATTCGAGCAGGCCGGCTCACAGGCGCTTCGTCGCATTCGGGGTCTGCTTTGCCATCCTCGCGGGCCTCATCGTACAGGCCCACCTCATCAAACCTTTCCTGCCGATCTCTCCGGCGCTCGATCCGGTGCAGCAGTTTTATGGCTGGCGCGATCTCGGGGATCGTGTCTCGAGAATCGCCGATCGCTATCCTTCGGCGGAAGGCGATTTTATTGTCTCCGACAAGGGGACGACCGCAGCCGAGGTCGTCTTTTACAGCGGTGCCCGATGGACGGGCCTCGACTTCTTCCAGCCCGAGCGATATGCATTCCTGGGAGACCTGTCGACGCTGAAAGGCAAGGACGCCATCCTTGTCCTGCACGGAGCAAGCGATGCTGACCTGTATCGCTACTCGGGGTATTTCGAGAGGCTGGAGCGTGCCGGTTCCTACGACAACGTGTTCCGGGGAGAGAAGATCGATTGGCTCAGCGTTCACTTCGCCATCGGGCGGGGTTTCCGGGGAAGTTGGACCGCCGCAAGCGGCAAGTAGCCGCCTTGCGGCCGGAATCGGTCATCCGGAATCCGGAATCCAGAATCCTCTCTTGTTCACTCCTTTTCGGCCGGCTGCTTTTGCACTTTGAACGTCCAGGAGTGATTGATCAGGTAGTTCAAAACGGCGGTTATCGCGATTGCGAGCATGTTCGCAGGCAGGTAATGCATGTACTGCTGGAAGGCATTCGTAAAAACGACCTGCAGGACGATGGAGAGCCAGCAGGCCGCGCAGTACTGGAAGAACTGGAGGGTAATCCCTTTGCGGATGTGGATCTTCCTGTCGCCCCAGGTCCAGGCGCGGTTCCACACGAAGTTGTGCAGGGTGGAAACGAATATGGCCGCGGCCAGCGATAGATTCAGCTGCAGATGAGGGTTCTCGATGCCTCGAAAGACAGATTCCTGAGCAAGGTAGAGAACCGCCAGGTTTACCAGAGTGCCCAGAAACCCCACGGCTCCGAACTTTAAAAAGCGCTGCCTGAGGAGCCATTCCCCTCCGGGCAGTTGCGAGAGGGCTTCAACGACCGCCGCTTTAACCTTCCGCAGCCCGTTCATTGTTCCGATTCCTCCCCGAGCATGGCCAAGGCGCTCTCGAGCACGGAATCCGGCGTGATGACTTTCAGGCACCGGTTGTCGCCGTCGCAGGGCGAATGCCGGTGATTGTATGCCGTCAGGCAGGGCGAACAGGCCAGTCCGCTGAAAAACACCTTGGCCTTCGGGTCATTGGGCCCATACAGCAGCGGAGACTCCGGGCCGAAGAACAGGATCGATCGGATCGGCGTCATCGCGGCGAATTGACCGGGCCCTCCGTCATTGGTGATGAGAAGCGCCGCCATGTGGAAAATCACCAGAAGCTCCCGAATCGTCTTCGTATACCCAGTCAGATCGATGCACAACGGGCTCTTGCAGGAGCGCTGGGCGGCCTGCGCAAGCTCCTTGTCTGCCGGAAGCCCGATCACCGCCACGGCAAACCCCCGGTCAACGAGATCCTTTGCGATCCTGCAGAAGTTCTCCAGCGGCCAGGCCCGGATGGGCAGAATCCCTCCGCTTGGGTAAAGCAGCACCAGTCGTTTCCCGACGATGGCAGGAAAATCGGCCTGAAGCCTCCTGGCCATCGCCTCCTTCTCCCCTTCCTGCAGGCGCATCGCAGGGGCCGCTTTCGGAACATCAACGAATGCATCAAACTTGTTTTTGGGGACGCTCTGCGAGTCGATGGCGTCCACAAGGGCCAGGAACTGATCGCTGATGTGCCGGTAGGGATTGTAGAGCACGGGCCGGTTGATGTAATCCCCTCTGTAGAGTCCCTCCATGGTGTGACGATGGAACCCGACCCGGATCGGCGCTTCGCTGAACCAGGTGAAGATACTGCTGACCCTGGCGAAAAGTTCGCAGTCGATGACCACGTCGAATTGCAGACGCCGCATCTTGCCGATGGCGGTCATGCTGTCTCTCGCCAATTGCCCCAGAGAACGATCGCTGAGCGTCATTACCTGCTCGGGCGGTATGACCCCCAGCAGATCCAGGATTTCTCGGTTCTTTTCAAACACGAGGGCATGGATCGAGGCCTGGGGATACTTCTCCTGGAGTCTCCGGAACATGGAATACCCCAGCACGAGGCTGCCCATTTCCGACAGCAGGATGATCAGAATTCTCTGAGGGGGACCGGACAGCCCACGGGTTCCCGAAAAAAGGGACAGTGCCCTGCAGATCAGCGGCCCGATTGCCTGGTCCATCTTTCTCTGTAAGCCTACATCCATTTTCCGACGCTCGTCCTGGTTCCTGGAGATGTCCGGTTTACGTCATCCGTTCCGCTTGGCATCCGTCTCATCCTGCAGCGGTCCTCAGTGAAGCGGCCGTCCTTCCCGATCCAGACGGAACAGATAGTACAAAAAAAGACCTGTCAGATAGATGAGGCAGCCGGCCCAGATCACATCGGTCAGGTAATGGCCGCCCTGGATCATTCGGGTCAGGCCCATCAGCGCTCCGTAGAAAAGACCCGCCACCAGGGCCCTTCGGGCCCATGCAGGAGCTCTGTGCCTCAAAACGAAAAAGGGCGCCATGATGAAAAAACCGATTGCGGCGTGTCCAGACGGAAAGGAGCGCCCCTGTCCTCCCGGATTCCAGAAGGGACGATAGGCTTCTGTTCCCCCAAATTGAACGATGTCCGCGGGCCTTGGTCTGCCCCAGTACTCCTTGACCACCGTGTTCACAACGAGGCCCGGGCCCAGAGCCAGAAAGACAACAATGAAAAGCGACGCTACCCTGTCGCGTTGGTGACGAGCGGAAAAAAAACTCAGCACGAAAGCGATGGCTCCCATCGCCCCGAGGGCAAAAGCAGGGAGGTTGCCGTAGCGGTAGAGAGAGGCCCAAGGCTCTCCATTCCCCTGCAGCCAACCGGCACCGGGACTGTAAAAAAGGGCCTCGATCGCGAGGTCAGCACCGGCCGTTCCCAACGCAACGGTGATCGCCGCGACGACAAGCAAAGGACCCAGAAATTCCCCGATCATGCCTTTTTTCATATCCGATCATGCAAAAAGGGCCTCTATCGAGGCGCCTTGATACCGCGTCAATAAACCACACCTGCGCCGCCGAGTCAATCCTTTCCCATTTACATCCGCGTAAGCGGGATGAACTCGAACCGGTCCACGTCGAAAAGACCACGGTCCGTCACCTTCAGGTGGGGAATGACTGGAAGCGCCAGGAAGGACAGGTGCATGAACGGGTTCGCGATGACCGTTCGACCCAGAGCGGAGGCCGCCCCATGAATAGATTCGTGTAGCGATGCCACCTCCTCAAAGGGGCGGTCCGACATAAGTCCTCCGATGGGCAACGGCAGAAACCCGAGAGTCTTGCCCTTCCGGATCACCGCGAGCCCTCCTCCCGATTCCCTCAGGACCTCCACGGCCCGGAGCATGTCGTCGTCATCCGCTCCCGCCACGATGATATTGTGCGAGTCATGGGCGATCGTGGAGGCGATGGCGCCCTGTTCGATGCCGAGGCCCTCCACAAAAGCCACACCCACATTTCCCGTCCCTCGATGGCGCTCGATGACGGCCACTTTGGCCAGGCCCATCGCGGCGGCGTTCAGAACACCGTTTGTCTGCGGCAGCCTCCGCTCCCGCCTGTCCGTGAGGATCTGGCCGGGAACGATACCGATCACGTTGAGGATCGCTCCCCTTGCGCGCAGGTCGAACGCTTCTCTCAACGCGATACCTGTGGGGATTCTCATGGACGATGATGCAGGACGACTCCCTCCCCGACGGAAGGAATCGACGTATCGGCCCTCACGCCAGACCCATCGGCCATCTTTTAAAACACCCTTCACGGTGAACTCCGACAGATCCTCGAGAAGAGCCAGATCCGCCCGGTAACCCGGCGCAAGGGCGCCACGGTCGTAGATCCGGAAATGTCCAAAGGGGTTGAGGCAGGCCATGCGAAGAGCCGTGACGGGATCTATCCCGCAGCGCACCGCTCGGCGGAGGATGAAGTCCATATGCCCCTGGCGGCTGATCTCTTCCGGCGACCGGTCATCGGAGGCAAAGCCAAGGCGGCTTGCCGAGGAAGGCGTTGCCAGCGGTGCCAGGTCTTGGAGATTGCGAGCCGATGTTCCCTCCCTCAAGTAGAGGAACATCCCCTTGCGGAGTTTTTCGCGGCCCTCCCCGATCCGGGTCGTCTCATGGTCCGACCCGATCCCGCTCGCAATGTAATGCGAGAGATCCCTGCCGGATAGAAGCGGGCCGTGTCCGTCGACGATCCCTCCCTGGAAATGCCAGAGTTTCTCCAGGCACGATCTGTCCGCCGTGAGGACTCCCGGAAAATTCATGAACTCGGCCAATCCCAGAACTCGCCTGTTCGATGCCAGCCGTGAAACCACCTCCGCCGGAAAATCCCCTCGCGTCGTTTCGAACGGGGTGGCCGGCACGCAGGAGGGCATGAGAAAATAGACGTCCAGGGGCAGGCCCTCGGTGATATCGAGCATGTACCGGAACCCGTCCTCGCCCAGGGCATTCGAGATTTCATGCGGATCGGCAAAAACCGCCGTCGTCCCGCGGCAAACGACCGCCCGGGCAAACTCAGGCGGGCTGAGCATGGAACTCTCGATGTGAATGTGACAGTCGGCAAAACCCGGGGTGACAAAGAGTCCGTCGGCATCGAAGGATTCAAGGGCAGGGAGGTCTTCAAAGGCAAGGATGCGGCCCCGGTGAATGGCAACAGGATGATCGAGGATCTCGCCGGTGAAAACGTTGACGACCCGACCCTTTCGGATCAGGAGGTCACAGGGCTTTCGCCCCGCGAAGATGTCCCGCTGCTCAACGGCCCTCGCCGCATAGGTTTCAAAGTCCAACCCCGATTCCGGCTGCGCGCTCTGATCATCCATCCGGTTTCAAGCCGTTGTGAGAGAGGAATGCCTTGACGTCACTGAAACTGCGGTATTTCCGGACGCCCTTTTGCTCTGTTTGGGACAGGCGCGTCCAGAGAATCCCCTTGGCAAAAACGAAATCCGCCCTTTCGGCAGGGCAAAGATCGGAATACCCATCGCCGATGTAGAGGATCTTCCCGTATTCCGCCTGACAGGATTCGAGGATCTTGCGTTTGCAGGTCCCGCACTGATTGCAGGTCTCGTTGGCATGGGGAAACTGGATGTCCTTCGGTTTCCCCTTGTGAAAGGTCATGACGTTCGAATAAAAAGGAACATCAGAGAGGCCGTGCTGTTTGAGGACAAAATCGATATAGAAGTCCAGGCCGTCGGAGACAATTTTCACATCGATGCCGTGCCTTCGGCAAAAGTCATAGAATTCCGTGAAATGCGGATCAATGACGGTGTTCTCCGCCACGAACCGCAGCATCTCCTCCCGGGTCCCGCTCAGGATGGCGCAAATGCGGCCATAGGCCTCCTTGGATCCGATTTCCCCGGCACAATAGGCCCGATCAATCTCATCCCAGCCCTGACGGCTGAAGTTCAGGAGCACCTCGTAGCCCACGTCCGTGAGGCTCAGCGTTCCGTCAAAGTCCGTCATGACCAGCAAGGGTTTATTCGTTTGGGTCTTGATCGTCTTTGTCCTTTCAGGAGGGTTTGTTCTTCATGTACTTGAAGAGGAAGAACCCGGCCACGAGCAGCAGAACCGACCGCATGAGGTTCATGGATGTCGTGCTCATCTGGGCGAACCAGTTCTCGAAGAACAGAAACAGCAATCCCGCCGCCCCAATGACCCATCCCCCGAGATCCTTGTGGCTCTGGACCAGTGTGAAGAGGGCAAACACGATGATGAGAATGGGCCAGCTCCTGTCCAGGCTGACGATGCCGAAGCTGCTCAAGAGCACCAGTGCTCCCAGCGTCAGCAGGATCACCGCACCGGATACGATTTTCATTTTCTCTTTCGCTTCCACGCACTCTCCTTTCTTCATGGGATGCCATCCGTGACGCTCAACCCTTGTCCTCTCTTTTGAAAAAAATGTTCAACATGTCGATGGGAATGGGGAAAACCGTCGTCGTGTTGTTCTCCGTCCCGATCTGCACGAGAGTCTGAAGGTAGCGCAACTGCAAGGCCATCGGCTGCTGCTGCATGACGGCCGCCGCCTCGGAGAGCTTCTGGGCCGCTTGGAATTCGCCCTCCGCAGCGATGACCTTGGCACGCCGTTCCCGCTCCGCCTCGGCCTGCTTTGCCATGGCCCGCTGCATCTCCTGGGGCAGGTCAATGTACTTCACCTCCACATGGGTCACCTTGATCCCCCAGGGATCGGTGCTGCGGTCCAGGATCTCCTGGATGTGGAGGTTGACCTTTTCCCTGGACGCCAGGATCTCGTCGAGTTCCACCTGACCGCAGACGCTCCTCAGCGTCGTCTGGGCGAGCTGGGACGTGGCATAAAGGTAATTTTCCACCTCGACGATGGCCTTCATGGATTCCACGACGCGGAAATAGATCACAGCGTTCACTTTGATGGAAACATTGTCCCGGGTGATGACGTCCTGCGAGGGCACGTCCATGGTGATCGTGCGTGTGTCCACGCGGACCATACGGTCAACGATCGGGATGAGGATGATCAGACCGGGCCCCTTCGTGGGGATGATCCTTCCCAGGCGGAAGATGACAGCCCGTTCATATTCGTTGAGGATCCGGATGGCCGCAGCCAGAAACATGATGACGAGTACGACGGCGACAAGAATCGGATACAACATAAACACCCCCTTCTACGTGACTTCTTCGACTTCAATTTTCAGACCGTTGACTTGTACCACTTTCACGGGGCGGCCCTTCCCGATCGGCGCCTTGCTGAATGCCTCCCAGTATTCGCCCCGGATGATGACCTTGCCCCGCGAGAAGACCTCCGAAGCGGTTTCTCCGACCGCACCGATCATTCCCTCCCCGCCGGTCAGCACCTTTCGCATCTGGGCCCGGACAGCAAAGGTGATGACGACGACAAAGAACAGGGAGACGGTCACCACCGTCGGGATCAGGACGCTCCAGGAAACCCGGAGGGCCGGATCGGGCGACTCGAAAAGCATGATGGAACCCAGGATGAGCGAGACGACACCCCCCATGGTGAGGATCCCGTGGCTGACCACCTTGATCTCGGCGATGAACAGGATCACGGCAAAGAGGATCAGGAGGACGCCGGCATAATTCACGGGAAGGGTCTGGAACGCAAAGAAAGCCAGGATCAAGGAGATCCCGCCGATGATACCCGGCAGAACGACCCCCGGGGAGGAAAACTCGAAGTACAGGCCCGCAAGCCCCAGAAGGAACAGGATGTAAGCGATGTTGGGGTTGCTGATGGTGATGAGGACCCTCTCGCGGAAACCCATTTCCTTCTTGTTGAGCTCAGCTCCTTTCGTTTTCAGGACTCTGTTGCCGGAGGCCAGCTTCACTTCCCTGCCGTCGATCTTCTCGAGGAGATCGTTTACGTCTTTGGCGATCACATCGATGACGTTGAGCTTCAGCGCCTCCTCGGCCGTCACGGAAACACTCTTGCGGATGGCCTCCTCGACCCAGTCGGCGTTTCGTCCCTTCTGTTCAGCAATGCCCCGTCCGTAAGCCACGGCGTCGTTTTCTACTTTCTCCATCATGGTTTCGTCGGCCTTGCCGAGTCCCATGGCCACGGGGTGTGCCGCGCCGATGTTGGTCCCGGGCGCCATGGCCGCCACATGAGCCGATATGGTGATGAGTACCCCGGCCGAGGCTGCCCGCGCGCCCTGGGGTGATACGTAGACGACGACGGGAACGGAGGCGTTGAGGCATTCTTTGATGATGTCCCTCATGGACAAATCAAGGCCTCCGGGCGTGTCGAGCTGGATAACGATAGCCTCGGATCCCGACTCGGTGGCCTGCTTGATGCTTTTGACGATGTATTCCCCGATGGGCGGGGTGATCACCTCGTTGACGGTGATGACATCAACAACCCGTTTCTCCTCGGCCGCCTGAAGGACGAGGCCAGGCAGAGCCGCCGCAAGGAGAAACGCCGCCACAGCGACCCGCAACAGCCGTCTTCTTTTGTTCTTATCCGAAGCTTTTTGCATCACGCATCCTCATAGAATCTTCATGATTTTCTGCACATCTTCCCATACCAGCTTTTTCGCGTCCGGATTGCGCAGGAGGTACGCAGGATGATAGGTCGGCATGAGCTTGCGCCCGTGGTAATCGTGGAATTTTCCCCGAATGGACGAGATGGGCGCTTCCGTGCGAAGAAGGGTCTTGGCGGCAAAGGTCCCCAGAGCGCAAATGATTTCCGGGTTGAGGGCCTCGATCTGTTTCACCAGGAAGGGCTCACAGGTCGTGATCTCCTCTTCCTTCGGGTTGCGGTTCCCCGGCGGCCGGCACTTCAGAATGTTGCAGATGTAGACGTCCTTGCGCTGAAGGCCCATGGCGCCGATGATCCGGGTGAGCAGCTGCCCCGCCCGCCCCACGAAGGGCCTGCCCTGGTTG
>DATJPI010000096.1:0-2921 GCA_035506495.1 Syntrophales bacterium | reverse complement strand
GAGGCTTCCTGCTGGAGCTTGCTCGTCGTGAAGGGAGGCAGGGGGTTGCGCTTCGTCTCCTTGCTCTCGATACCGCTGACTGTAAAAGCGGCGCTCCGGAGGCCCTCGACGATTCCTTTCGCCTGGGACTCGTTCGTCACCTTTGCTTTCTTTCCCGCGATCTTTACGAGTTTGGCCTCGAAGGCAGGAGGGTTGGCGCCTTCGAGCAACGCCGCGATCGTCCAGTACTCTTCGGGCTTGAAGTTGAGGATCTCCTCCTCACGCTCGCAGACGATCCGCACGGCGACGGACTGCACGCGGCCGGCCGAGAGCCCCCGTTTGACCTTGTCCCAGAGGATGGGGCTGATCTGGTAGCCCACGAGGCGATCGAGGATGCGCCGCGTCTGCTGGGCCTCGTAGCGATTTCGATCCAGCGGCAGGGGGTTCTGAATCGCTGCAAGCATCGTGTTCTTCGTCAGGTCATTGAAGAGCACCCGGTAGACCTTCTTGCCTTTTGTGGCGATCTCATCGGCGATGTGCCACGCGATGGCTTCACCCTCGCGGTCAGGGTCCGGGGCGAGATAGATCGTGTCGACCGACTTGGCGGCCTTCTTCAGCTCGCTGATGACTTTCTTTTTCGCATCGAGCACCTGGTACGTGGGGCTGAAGTCGTGCTCGATATCGATCCCGAGGACGTTGCCGGGCAGATCCTTCACGTGCCCCACCGACGCCCGTACATCGTACTCAGCGCCGAGATATCTCTTGATGGTTTTGACTTTCGTGGGTGACTCTACGATGATCAACGCGTCTGGCATCAATGATCCCTCAATTTGAAGAGCTTTCCCGGGAGTTGCAGGACAAAGCCTTTGAGCTCCAGGGACAAAAGCAGCGCAAGGACTTCGGCGGCCGACAGGCCCGAGCTGTTGATGATGGTATCGGCATCCATCGGCTTTTCTGTAATGAAACCCAGAAGCCGCGACTCTTTTTCCGTGAGGGTCTCCGCTACGGAGGCCTTCGCGGGCCTGCCTGCCGGCACGGCAGACCGCAGTTCATTTTGCGGCCGGGGCGTGATGGATCGATTTCCCAGCTGCGGAAGAATTTCCTCGAGGATGTCCTCGACGTTCTCCACGAGCTTCGCACCCTGCCGAAGCAGCTTGTTGGTTCCCCGGGAGCCTGGCATGTCGATGCTCCCCGGCACGGCAAAAACCTCGCGTCCCTGCTCGAGGGCGCATTTTGCCGTGATCAGCGAGCCGCTTTTTTCGCCTGCCTCGATGATGAGCGCACCCAGCGAAAGGCCGCTGATGATACGGTTTCGCGCAGGAAAATTCGGCCGGTCAGGTCCCGTGCCGAAGGGAAATTCCGTCACAACGGCGCCGCTGCAGATAATTTCCCCGTGCAGCTTGATGTTCTCCTGCGGGTAGATCACGTCGATGCCGCATCCCATGACGGCAATCGTGCGACCGCGACCCGAAAGGGCGCCCCGATGCGCACAGGTGTCGATCCCGCGGGCCAACCCGCTGACGACAGTCACTCCGCGATGAGCCAGATCGCGGCAAAGCCGTTCCGTGACATAGCGGCCGTAGGGGCTTGCATTGCGAGACCCCACGACGGCGACGCAGACCTCGTCGGCCTCGAGCCTTCCTTTAATATAGAGAAGCGGGGGATAATCATAGATCCTCCGCAGGCGTTCCGGGTAGACGGGATCCGCAGACGAAACAATCGACACGCCCTCTCGTTCAGCCCTTGCAGACTCGGCGCGAGCTTGTTCCCAGCCTCGAAATTCCTTGATGTTGCGGGCGGTCTTGTGGTTAAATCCCGCCGTTTGTTCCAGCTCGCGCAGGGTGGCCTCGAAGACTCGGCGCGGCGAGCCGAAAGCCTCCAGCAGGGTCCGGAAAGCAACGTTGCCGATTCCCTCGACGGACTTGAGGGCAATCCAGTATGTCAGATCGTCCTTCGCTGTCACGGAACCGTATGACCTCGCCGTCTGTCGTACAGGTGGCGGTAACAGGCCGGAGCCGCTTCGCCAAGTTCCTAATATAGGACGCGTTATGAAAATGTCAAAGTCAGCCTTCTATACTCGGGCGAACGGCCTGTCAAGCATTTTCGCAGTGACGGCTGCACAAGAATCGGCCTTTGGCGTTACCGGGAGTCTGTGATGAAGCGGATTTCCAAAATCATGGCAGTCGTGTTTATTGTGCTCCCGACGATCGTCTTCCCGGGGATCCTGCAGACGGCGTGGGCCCAGGGCCGAGTTTCCGTTCCGGAGCTTGCGCTTTCCACACGGGAGATCGATCTCGGCGTCATCGGGCCCGGGGAGCATGCCCGGGGCCAGTTCCAGATTCTCAGTACGGGCCAGGGCGTGATCCAGTGGTCCATGGAAGAGCCTCCTGGCTGGGAAGGCATGGAGGGGAAAAGCCCGTCGGGAGAGTGCGGCGCCATTCCGTCAAGGGTCGATGTGGTCCTGACCTCGCTCAGGGAGCGTGCAGGGCAGGGCGATCAACCGATCGAACTGCGGATCGCGTCGGGAAGACAGACCCGGGTCCTTCAGCGAAACCTTGCAGAGGGCACTTACCGCGAGGCCCTGAGGATTGAATCCGATGCCGGCACGAGAACGCTCTTTGTCAAGTTCACCCTGACCGACGCGAAGTCCCGCCCAAGTCTGGAAGTGGAGCCTCGCGGCATCGACCTGGGAGACATGGATCCGGTCCGGGATGTCACCCGGCGCATCCGGATCACTAACCGTGGCGCGGGTGTGCTGAAGTGGCAGGCGGCTACCTCGGGGGCGGGCGCGGCGAAAGTTATGCAGGAGAAAGGTCGGGGAAGATATGTCTCCATGCTCCACGAGGCCCTGGCAACGGGCGGCCCTTACACCCCCCCGGCACACATCAAGGATACGCTCCAGCTCTCGGGCAACTGGATTGCCGAGATGGGATATCCGAAAG
>DATJPI010000095.1:0-2811 GCA_035506495.1 Syntrophales bacterium | reverse complement strand
GGCAAGGTCGTCCTTGCTGATGTTATGGGCGCCGTGGAGGAGCAGGACCTTAGCCCCTGTCTCCTTGGCTATGGTTTCGGCGCTGCGGGGAGAGAGGAGCTCTTCGCTGTATACATATTTCATCCCGGTCGCCCGCATCAGCTTGACGAGCTCGGCCAGCCTGGCGGGGGTGGGTTCGGCGTCGGCATTGACCGCCGTTGCGGCCTGATACTGTAACCCGTACCGCTTTGCCAGGTAGCCGAAGGCGTAATGACCGCCATGCAGGAATACCCGTTTGCTGCATGTGGCAAGCCCGGTCCGGTAATCATCGTCCAGCTTTTTCAACTCAACTTTGTAATGAGTAGCCCTGGCGGTATAGTATTCCCTGTTGGCGGGGTCTTTGGCGACCATCCCCGCCAGGATATTGTCCGCCATGATCTGCGCATTCGCGAAATCCATCCAGATATGCGGGTCCATGCCGCCGTGATGGTGGTGGTGATAGCCGTGTTCCCCTTCCTCCCCTTCTTCTTCGGGAGCAGCCTTGAGGATAGTAACCCCCTTGCTGGTATCGACAATCGTAACGTTAGCGGCCGGCAATCCATTAATGAAACTCTTCGCCCACGGCTCCATATACTCATTGGTGAAGACGAAGATGTCCGCCTTGTTCACCGTCATGACATCCGCCGGTTTCGGCTCGAATGTGTGCGGCTCGATGCCGGGCGGGAGAAGAAGAGTGACGTCTGCTTTATCTCCTGCAATTGCCCGGGCAAAGTCGTACAAGGGAAAGAGGGTCGTTACGACCGTAAGCCTTTTCTGTGCCGTCACTGGCGGCGCCTGTGCCTCTTTTTTCTGGCAGGCGCTAAAAAGCGCCAAGCAGATAAGTGCCAGGAGGCCAACATATAATCTCTTCATTGTAACCCCCAAAATTGAAGCTCCGTTAAGTGCTTTAATTTTACGATTCCGTAATAGCAATTACATCCAATTCAGTTCATAATAAGCTCAGCCACTACCCAATGAACGGACGGCCCTTACGAACGCCCGGTCCCCCTGCTTTGCGGGATATGCTCTCAAGATCTCTCTCCCGTGAGAGGGGCGATAGTTGAAGGGAAGCAGTACTTCGGGGTCTAATGACCAGTAAAGATCAAATTGGTCGTGAACATCGCGGGCATGTCTGGGCATCATCAATTCTTTCACAACCGCGGTCTCCTGTTCCTCAGGCATGGGAAGACGCCAACCCGTGTGACCGCCAAGGCGCAAAGATGCACAGTACTCCAGTGCCTCCCCGAAGGTTAACTCCTTTTCACTGTCACCCTTCTGCCACATTAGATGCCGTTCCGTGTCCGTTACGGTGCCGTCGCCGTTATCCACGAACCTGTTCTCCGCGACAAGAAGGGAGAAATTGTGAATCTCATCGGGTTGCGCCGACTCAACCGGAAGAGATCGGTTGAAAAACACCATAACGCAAAACACAAGCGTGAGTATGAATCGCTCGACAATTCTCATGGACTGATATCCCTCCTAAACTTTATGAAGGTGGCGCAAGGCGCGGGGGAGAAGCATGGAGACAATCCAGGCTATTGCGTAAAGCAGACCCAGAAGAACCACATCGGTCGGCCCGACCGGCATATCCAATTTATAGGCGATACAGAAGCCGAGGAACGCGGCCGCGCCGCCGATTACAGAGGCCAGCCCCATCAGCTGGTTCATGTTGCGGCTAATCGCATGCGCCGTCAGGACCGGAATCAGCAGAAAGCCGAAGGCGATCAGCGGGCCGACGCTCAAGACCGCCATTGAAACGGTGAGTCCGATCAGTAAATAGAGCAGAACATCCCAGAAAACTACATTCTTGCGCAGGGTAACCGCCATCTCGCGGTCGAACGAGACCAGGAGCAATTCCCTGTGGAAGAGCCCCAGGGCCGCGATGACGAGCACGAGGGTCGCCGCAGTCAAGGCGAGATCGAAATCGGAGATGGTGATCACCTCCCCTTTCAGGAGGTCGAGCAGGCCGACCTCGCCGTAGGGATTTTTCGCCAGGATGAGGATACTCAACGCCGCGGCCACCACGTAAGCAGTGCCGAGCCGCCCTTCGGGCTGGCCACGGCCGCGCCGCTCCAGAAACGCCAACATGAGGATGGCAACCAGCGAGAATGTCATCGAGCCGATAAAGGCCAGCGTATGAGCGCTCTGTGAACCGTGGTCAGTCGTATGGAACCCGAGCCACAGGGGGAGCGAAAGGGCTATGGCAATGCCCGTGGAGGAAATCTGTGGCAGGGCCACCCCCATGAAGACCAGCCGGCGCATCACGAGAAAAACCCCCACAAGCGGGCAGGTAATGCCTATGAGCACGCTGGTGTAGATCGAGTTGCGCAGAAGAAAATCGGGCGAGAATATCTGATGCAGTATTTCCATTTCAGGCCATCCCCGTTTCAAAGATTTCCGCCATCCGTTCGATGGTCAGGATTTCGTGCGCCGGGCCTTGCAGCACCTTACCCTCGTGAAGCCAGACGACCTGCTCTGCGTGGCGGCGAACAGCCGCGAAGTCGTGGGTGACAAGAAGCACAGTAATCCGCCGTTCCCTGCGGAGTTGGGCGATGAACTCCAGCACCGCGTTGGTCGTCTCGCGGTCCACTCCCGCGGTCGGTTCATCCAGCACCAGCACGTCGGGGCGCGTGACCAGGGCACGGGCGATGAGCACGCGCTGTTTCTGCCCCCCGGAGAGCTCACTGAAGCGTTTGTGGGCAAACTCCCCGGCCCCCGCCGCACTCAGGCATTCGCGGGTGAAGGCGCGCTCAGCCGATGGGACATAGCGCCCCGGCCGAACCCTGCCGTACA
>DATJPI010000094.1:0-5113 GCA_035506495.1 Syntrophales bacterium | reverse complement strand
CGCAAGAACATCCATTACCTGACGCACTGCAGCAGCCAGCAGGTCAACCTGTTCTGCGCAGCCGGTGTCTGCGACAAGGTGGAGGCCGCCTTCTCCGGCCTGGAGGTCTACGGCTTTGCCAACGGGATCCGGCACGCCGTCGAATCCGGAAGGGTGATCTGGGAGGACTATTCCAACCTCTCCATGACCCTGCGGTTCCTCGGGGGCGCCCTGCGCTGGCCCTTCGTCCCGGCAACCGTGAACATCGGCAGCGACATGCAGTACCGGAGCGCCTTCTGCCCGGATGAATTCCCCTGCAAAACGAAGATCCCTGAGATCACCGACCCGTTCACCGGAAAGGTCTATGGCGCGCTCCCGATCGCCAGGCCCGAGCTGGTGGTGATCCACGTGACGATGGCCGACGCGGAGGGCAATGCCATCTTCCTGGGCACGGAGTGGAGCCGCTTCGAGCTGGCCCGCGCAGCGGACAGGGTCATCCTGCAGGCCGACTTCATCGTGGACACGGACTGCATGCGGCAGTACCCGAACCTGGTGAGAATCCCGGACCTTCTCGTCGAGGCCGTCATCCCCTGGCAGCTGGGCGCCTGGCCCCAGTGCTCCGTCGGCGTCTACGACAGCGACGAGGAGCACATGGCGGGCATGAACAAGATGCTCGGGACCGCAGAGGGAACCGCGGAATTCCGGAAGAAATACATCGATAGCTGGCAGACGCACGAAGAGTACCTAGCGCTGATCGGAAAAGAGAAGATCGACAAGATCATGAAAAACGCTACGACCCACCTGATGGACCCGTATCGCAAGTGGATCAAGAGCGACCAGGAAATCGCCGAGTTGATGACGCAATCGAAATTTGCCTGAAGGAGGTGATCCTATGGAATTCACGAGACAGGAAATGATGGCGATCGCGACCGGCCGCGAGATCCGGGACGGCGATCTGTGCATATTTGGTGTGGGCCTCAGCATGCTGGCGGGATATTTTGCGCTGGCCTACCATGCGAAAAACGCGAAAGCCATGACGGAGGGCGGAGTGTACGGATCGAGCCCCGTGGGCGGCCTGCCGTGGGGCATCGAGGACAACCGCATCTCCGCCAACGCGACCTGTTTCACGGGTGCGCTGGATGCCCTGGGGTTCCTCGTCGCCTCAGGAAAATGCGATCTCGGGATCATCGGCGCTGCCCAGATTGACAAATTCGGCAACGTCAATACGACGGGCTTCTGGGAGGACCCGGATCATCCTCACTTCGGCGCGCCCAAGACCCGCCTGAACGGCAGCGGCGGGGCCAACGACATCGCCTGCGGTGCCAAGCGGGTCGTCGTCATGCTGGCGCACGAAAAGAAGCGCTTTGCCGAAAAGGTGGATTATGTGACCACCCCGGGTTTTCTCAACGGTGGCAATGCGCGCGAAAAATACCATTACATCGGGGGCGGCCCTGTTTCCGTCATCACGACTTTGGGAATCCTGAGACCCGATCCGGTTTCGAAGGAGCTGAAGATCGATTCCTACTTCCCCTTTTCCAGCATCGAGGAGATGAAGACCAATACCGCCTGGGATCTCAAGGCCTTTCCCAATGTCATAGTGACTCCCGAGCCGACGGCGGAGGAACTGGAAGTATTGCATGCCGTTGACGTAACAAATGTGCTAAAGAGAAAGTGATCCATTCAGGGAAACGCAAACCTTATCGGAAGGAGGCTTATTCACATGGCTCTAATGACAGGAGATCAGTATGTGGCCAGTATCAAAAAAATGCGCCCCAATATTTACAAGTGGGGCAAGCTCATCGAGGATGTAACGACCCACCCCGCCACCCGCCTGCACGTCCAGTCCGTCAAGCGCTCCTATGATCTGTCCTTCGACCCCGAGAAGGCATCGGTCTACACGGGAAAATCCCCGCTATCCGGCGAGACGGTGCACCGCTGGAACTCGCTGATGCAGTCGGCCGAGGACGTGATGGGCAACTCCAACATGAAGCGCGAGCAGTACCACCAATCCGGCACTTGCCAGGGGGCGACCTGCGCCGGCTGGACGGCGATGAACGTGCTCTGGGATATCACGTTCCAGATGGACAAGGACCTGGGAACGAAATATCATGAACGGATCAAGAAGTTTTGGAAGTATATGGAGGACAACGGGGTGGCCATGTCGGGGGCTATCACGGACGCCAAGGGCAACCGCTCCCAGCGGCCCTCGCAGCAGAAAAATAAGGACAGCAACCTCCACGTCAAGGAGATCCGGCCCGACGGCGTTGTGATCCGGGGCTACAAGTGCCAGATCTGCGGGGTGGCGGCGGCCCACGAGATCATCGTCACGCCGGGGAGCGGCTACGGCGAGGCCGACAAGGACTTCTGTGTCGCCTGCGCGGTGCCCCGGGATACCCAAGGGCTCACCATCGTCGAGACCCGCCGCCCCAGCGACGCCCGCGATGAGGAGGAGGGCTGGGATGCCCCGAAGGCGGGCAACATCACCCAGACCTTTCTCATCTTCGATGACGTCTTTGTCCCCACCGAGCGGGTCTTTATGTGCGGCGAGTTCAAGTACTCGGGCAAGCTGCTGATGAACTTCACGGCCATCTACCGGGCCGCCATCGGCGCCTGTGTGGCCGGCCAGGGAGACATTATGATCGGGGCGGCCATCAACATGGCCCGGGCCAACGGCCTTTCCATGCGGGCCTTCCAGGAGAAGCTCAACCAGATGGCGATCAACAACGAGATTACCTACGGCCTGGGTCTGGGTTCCATGATGAGGGGGAAGAAACAACCCTCGGGGCTCTTCGTCCCCGATTCACTGCTGGCCCATGCCAACAAAACGCAGGTCGCCAGGCTTCCCTACGAGACGAAGGTGCTCGCCCAGGACATCTCGGGCGGCATTGCCGAGACGGGTTGCTTCCCTTCCTACGCCGACGTGCAGTCGCCCATCTACGGCAAGCACATCCTTGAGGCGCTCACGGCAGGGGCCGACGGCGAGACGCGGGCCAGGGCCGCGCGGCTCGTCGAGTGGCTCACCGTGGGGGGCGGAATCCCGGGCTGCATGCATGGCGGAGGCTCGCCCGACGGGGCAAGGCTCGTCGTACGGGCCTTCACGCCCTGGGAGCAGTATGCCGCCGAGGCGAAGCGTATTGCCGGGATCAAGGCGGATCTTGCTGAACCGGCACCGGTGAAGAAGTAGAAGAATGCACCTGGAAAAGGAAAGGGGGAAGCGGTCCAGCCCGTCTTCCCCCTTCTTTTTGCAGAAACAGCGAAACAGGCTCGAGCACCAGAGGAAGCGTCAGTCCATCCTGCCGATAAGAGACTTTTCGAAGATCGTGAACATCGCTTTTTCCTCTGACCCAGCGGCGTGTCATCTTTTACGGATTACAGGCTTGTAATCTTTCGAACCAATCCGGGGCTAGGAGCAGACTTGACCCCTTTTACCCATCGCTTTTGGCAGAGGGGGTTCCTACGAGACCCTAGGACGATGTAGGGTATTTTGCACCCCAAGATCAGAGGATCGCCTATGGATGATCGATAATAAAAATCGTAAATTAGTTGACAAGATAGAAAATGGGGAGGTTTCCCATGAAGTTTCTGGTTGTAGACGATAATCCGGACATCTTGAACCTTGTATCTACCATCATCAAGATGTTTGGCCATGGCGCGGATCAGGCAAATGATGGATTTGAGGCCATCGAGCAACTTCAGAGCAATCGATATGATGTCGTCATTACGGACGCGGAGATGCCCAACGTGGATGGCTCGAAACTCTGCAGGTTTCTGAAATCGCAATCATCGGGCGTCTACATCATCGGCATGAGCGGCAGCTCCTCCGGCCTGAAAGGGCTCGAGGAAGCGGGAGCGGATGTGTGCCTGTCCAAGCCCTTTGGTTTGCATGCATTGGAAGAAGCGATCACAAATCGATTTTCCGCCTTCCTGCCTCATTTTGACTCCCTGCAGCCTGTTGCCTAGGGCGAAGGAATATCGCATCGGAATGAAGCCCCCGGTCAAGGGGTCAGCCCGTCTACGGCTGACCCCTTTTTTCGGCTTTGCAGCCTTCGGCCATGGGCATTCGCCGTGATGCCTCATCGCCGTCCCGGGGGTGGAGGGGCGTATCCGTAGTCGTCCCAGAGCCGGTTGTAAGTCTTTCCGTAGTGTGTCCCGCAGCGGATGATGCCTATCTTGCACAGCGACTCGCGCCACTCGTACTTGATCAGGATGGTTTCGACGGCCTTCTTCTCCGGATCGAAGCGGACGAGGTAGGAAGGGGAATGCTCCTCGTGCCCGTACCCGGTGCCGGCGGCCTGTGATTCGGCGGAGGGCGCCGCATCCCTGGCGGACCCGGCTTTCGATCTCTCCAAAGGGGCGGAGAGGCCCGCAGGCGGCTCGCGGCGACGGACCTCGGGATAGGCCGCTACGGCGATCACCCCCATGGCGGATTCATCTCCGAAAGCCGCGGCATAGGAATCGGGAGCGTCGGTAAAGTAGAACCGGTTGACCCGATCCTGCGCGGTGCGCCAGCCCGAGTATTCATACCGGGAATGGGGCTCAAGGATGTACATCCTCTCTGTGTTTGCCAGCCACGACTTCTGCCCCGAGATGATGTTCCGGCCGTCGACGGCGATCACCACCCCCACGCGCCGGTCGAGCCTGTTGGCGACCACGATCACGTAGTAATCCCCCCTGACGGCCTCGGCATACACTTTTTTCAGGCCCCGGGCGGCCGTCGCCGGATAAAGGCTGAGTGACTGTCCCTGGTCGGTGACAATGCTGACCTCGACGGCGCTGCCCACGGCAGCCGCCTCGGCACAGCTCACCCCGATGAAAAGAACCGCAAGAATCCATAGCCCTGTCTTCATGATTCCCTCCTGCCGGCGCCTGCCGGTCCGTTCTGGATCTGATTCTTTAGACAGGACGTCCCGCGGAAAAGTTCCCATGCGAGGTGATTTTGGCAGGTTTGGTCTTAAAGTATTTTTTTCGTATTTCGATCTTATGAGCAGGGGCTGCGGGAGTTCCCCGTGCGGGTGGCAGGCATGAACATTGGTCCCGGGTCCAACGTGGACCTGATCCTGGATATGGATCCAGTGGCCGAGAAGATCGACGTCAGGAGAGCCAGCGTCTATGATGTCGAAGGGGAGAGTTTTAC
>DATJPI010000093.1:0-23358 GCA_035506495.1 Syntrophales bacterium | reverse complement strand
CGGATCCTGTCGCTACCAAAGGTGCAAAGATGAGAATTGTGATGAGAAGAATCGCTTTTTTCATTTCAGGAGGGGATCTTATCAGAAAAGATGCCTCTCTCTCAAGCACATCTCCTGCATATCTGGAGGCTTTACTTTGCGAATCGCAGAATACAAGTCCTCGGGCTCGCAGCCTTTCAGGATCGGCATCACGGCAAGAATTTGCTTCGTGGCCTCGGCTCCGTGCATGACCGGCATTTTAACGTCCATCAGGATCACATATGGGACGAGCTCGCAGGCGAGCGCAACGGCCCGCTGACCGTTTTCTGTCTCCCCGACAACTTCCATGTCGAGCTCGTAGTTGATAAGAGTATCCCTGCATTGCACCTTTCTTCCCAATTTTCCAACTCAGCGTTCCGGCACACTCCCTTGTTGCACCTGTAGCCGTAATAACCGCTATCACGCTCGTCAACCATGATGGACTTGCCACGCCTTAAGTTTCGCTTGTCCTGAAATTGCCCTCGTTTCTTAAAGGTCTTCCGCTCAATCTTCATTACAAACACCTCCCGGCTTTAACCATTTTTAATATAGATGCCTGTCAAGTGGATCTGAAGATCAGGTCCGGAGATGCTCAGGATTTTATCGGAAAGTCGGGTTCTTTTTCGAGAAGAGACGTATCCTCCCAGGATGGGGGTGGGAGACAAACGAAATGACGAAAACGCCCGGCAGATGACCGCCGGGCATTATCGTTTATGGGCAAGGCCGGGAGAAACTACGCGGCAATTGATCCGCGCCTTGTGATGACGACCTCCTCTGCGGGGATGTCCTTGCCGGCGCGGTGTACAGCCTCGGTCACGATGGGAAGCAGAAAGGAGCAGCAGGGGACTTCCATTCGGAGTACCTTGACGCTCTTGATGTTGTTTGCGTGGAAGATGTCGGTGAACCGCTGAAGATACTCCGCCTTGTCGTCGAACTTGGGGCAGCCCAGAAGCAGCACGTGCCCGTCGAGGAAGTCGCGGTGGAAGTCGGCGTAGGCCGCGGGAACGCAGTCGGCTGCCACGAGCAGGTCACCGTCCTTCAGGAAAGGTGCCGTGGGCGGGATCAGCCGGATCTGGATCGGCCAGTGGGAGAGGGCCGATCCGGTCGGCTCTGCCGCCCTCTTCGGCTGTGCCTTCTTCGTGCCGGGGGCGAAGGTGTGCAGACTCATGGAAGGGCAGCCGCCCTGCATGGGTGCGACGGACGACGGCGCCGCGGTCTTCTTCGTGCCCTGCAGATGCTTGTGTACGGCTTTCTCGTCGAAGGCATCGGCCTCGCGCTCGATGATTCGCAGGGCCCCCGTGGGGCACTTGCCCAGGCAAGCGCCCAGGCCATCGCAGAACATGTCCTTTACGAGCTTCGCCTTGCCGTCGATGATTTCGATGGCCCCTTCCGCGCAGGCAGGGATGCATAGGCCGCAGCCGTTGCAGAGGTCTTCGTTGATCTGGATGATTTTTCTATTCGCTTTCATGATGCTTCTCTTAAATCCCCCTTTCATCCCCCTTTTTCAAAGGGGGAAGGATATAGGGTAAAAAGGGAACCTCCCCGCCGGGGGGTCTGGGGGGGCGGGAAGGTTCCCGGTAAGTGCCCCGTCTGAGGCACGAAGAGTGCTATCCCAGGATTGCTTTCAAATCCTCCTCGGGAGTCGTGATCGGCTTGATGCCGAAGTTTTTCACGAGCACATCCAGCACGCCCGGCGTGATAAAGGCCGGAAGCGAAGGCCCCAGGCGGATGTCCTTGATTCCCAGGTACAGAAGGGTGAGCAGGATCGCCGCCGCCTTCTGCTCGTACCAGGAAAGGATCATGGACAGCGGCAGCTCGTTGACGCCGACACCGAAGGCTTTCGAGAGCGCAACGGCGATCTGGATGGCCGAGTAGGCGTCGTTGCACTGCCCTACGTCCAGGAGCCTCGGGATACCGCCGATAGCCCCAAGGTCCTTGTCGAAGAAACGGAATTTCCCGCAGGCCAGGGTCAGCACGACGCAGTCCGCGGGCACCTGCTCGACAAAATTCGTGTAGTAGTTGCGCCCGGCTTTCGCGCCGTCGCAGCCGCCAACCAGGAAGAAGTGCCGGATCTGTTTTCCCTTCACGGCCTCGATGACCGCACCGGCGACACCCATGACGGTGTTGCGGGCAAATCCCACCATGACCGATTTTCCGCTCTTCTCGGCGCCGAAACCGGGGAGGGTCTGGGCACGCTTGATCAAGGGCGTGAAGTCCCTGTCGGCGATGTGGGCGACATCGGGCCAACCCACGAGACCCGTCGTGAAGATGTTTTCCTTATAGGAAGGTGCGGGGCGCTGGATGCAATTGGTCGTCATCAGGATGGCGCCGGGGAACTCGGCGAACTCCTTCGCCTGGTTCTGCCAGGCCGTGCCGTAGTGCCCGCAGAGATGACTGTATTTCTTCAGCCCGGGGTAGCCGTGGGCCGGAAGCATCTCGCCGTGGGTGTAGATGTTGATCCCCTTGCCCTCGGTCTGCTTGAGAAGTTCCTCGAGGTCCTTCAGATCGTGACCGGAAACGAGGATGGCCTTGCCTTTCTTCGCTCCGAGGGAGACAGCTGTTGGGACGGGGTGCCCGTAAGCGCCCGTGTTGGCCGCGTCGAGCAGCTCCATGGTCCGGAGGTTCACCTCACCGCACTTGAGCACCAGCCCCAGGGCTGCTTCGAGCGTAATCATCCCGTCGGCGAGTGCGGCCAGCGCCTCCTGGACGAAGGCGTAAACAGCCGGGTCTTCCTGCCCCAGGATCTGGGCGTGGTCGGCGTAGGCCGCGACCCCCTTGACCCCGAAAAGCAGGATGTGCTTGAGGGAGAGGATGTCGGCGTTTGCAGCCGGGTAGTCCATCAGCCCGACCGTTTCCCCTTTTTCCAGAAGCACGTCCAGATTACCCGCCGGTTTGAAAGAAAGGGCGTCGATGGAAAGATCAAGGTTCCCGCCTGCAGTCTTGACCTTCTGGATGAGACTGTCGCGGTATGTCACGGCCTCTTTAATCATCGGGATGAAGCGCTCCGGGTCGAAGTTCACGTTGGTCAACGTCGAAAAGAGTGCCTTCACCGTGAACACGTCCACCTCGCGATCACCGATCCCCTTTCTCTTCGCCTCGGATGCAGCGATCGAAAGCCCTACGAGGGCGTACACCAGGAGATCCTGGAGGGTGGCAACATCCTGCTGCTTGCCGCATACGCCTGCCTTCGTGCAGGCCTCCCCTCTTGCCGTTTGCTCGCACTGATAACAAAACATGATCTGCCTCCTTGTGAGAAATCTATGCACGGGTTCGTGTTTTGAAAGAATCTATAAGGCAAAAAGGGTCTTATTTCTTTGATCCGGATCAAAAAAATGAAAAAAAGTTGAAAAAAGCAGCGGGTTGATGGATATGTGACATCATTATTATCGTTCATAGAGAGCTCGAAGCAAGAGAAATTAACGAAATCGACGCCACGACGAATGAAACGAGAAATTTGAACCTCAAGTCCTTTTTATCCCATCTGCCCCTGTTCCAGGGTCTTTCCGACGGGGAGCTGAAAACCCTCTCGGAGATTGCAGTGGAGCGCCCCGTGAAGGCGGGCGAGATGATCTTCAGTGATGGCGAACGGGCAGCGGGGCTCAACATCGTCGCCGCGGGCCGCGTCAAGATCTTCAAGCTCTCGCCCAACGGCAAGGAGCAGATCCTTCACATCATGGGCCCCGGCGAACCGTTTGCCGAGGTTCCCGTGTTCGAGGGCGGCAATTACCCAGCCAATGCCCAGGCGATCGAGGCGGGGAGGGTCCTCTTCATCCCAAGAGACGAACTGCTCAAGGCCATCCGCAAAAACCCCGCCCTGGCCCTCGGCATGCTGGCGGTGCTCTCCCGGCGACTGAGGGAATTCGCTTCCACGATCGAGAACCTTTCCCTGCGCGGGGTTCCGGAGCGTCTCTCGGCCTATCTTCTTTACCTCAGCGATCTTGCGGGAGGCGTCGATGAATTTGATCTCGACATCAAGAAAGGACTGATCGCCAATCTCCTCGGGACGACGGGCGAGTCCCTCTCGCGCATTCTCGGCAAGATGACGCAGGCCGGGATCATCCGCGTGGACGGAAAGACGATCACGATTATCGACCGCAAGTCCCTCGCCGACGTGGCCGCGGCGAGACAGGCCCTGGAGTGAGAGGCGCTGCATGGAATTCCGTTATGGACTTGACGACCGACCGCCCCTCTGGGAATCCATCCTGGTTGGGCTGCAATGGTGCGCCATCATCATCCCCTGGATCATCATCCTGGGGAAGATTGCCGGGGTTTTCCACTTCGAGAATGCCGACGATCGGACGGTTTACCTCCAGAAACTCTTTTTTGTCGCTTCCGTATTCATCCTCGTTCAGGTTCTGTCAGGCCACAGGCTTCCCTTGGTCTTTGGCCCCTCCACGGTCATCCTGATCGGGATCATCTCCAGCCAGGGATTCGGCACGGGCGCCATCTACACGGCGGCCCTGATCGGCAGCGTGCTCCTGACGGTCTGCGCCGTGACGGGGTTCTTCGGCACCCTGCAGAAGCTGTTCACACCGAGGGTAGTCGCCGTCGTCCTGCTGCTCATCGCCTTCTGCCTGATGCCCACAGTGCTTCGCCTCCTCACGGAGACAAGGGCGAGCGTGCCCGTGATGGCAAACCTGCTTTTCGCCCTCTTACTGGTCCTCACCATGCTGGTGATGCACCGGTTCCTCAACGGCATCGGACGCTCCGTCATCATCGTGAGCGCCATGTCCGCAGGCGCGATAATCTATTTCACGATCTTTCCGGGGGCCTTTGACCGTGGGGCCATGGAAGGAGCGGCCCCGCTGGCGTCCTTCCTGACCCACCTGACGACGTCCTTTTCTTTTGATCCGGGACTCAGCCTGTCCTTCGTCATCTGCTTCATCGCGCTGTCCATCAACGACCTCGGCTCGATCCAGTCCATGAACGCCCTCGCGGCCCCCCCTGACATGGCCAGGCGCGTCGATCGGGGGATTCTCGTGACAGGAATCGGCAACATCATGTCGAGCCTGCTCAGCGTCATCGGCCAGGTGAATTATTCGCTCAGCCTGGGTGTCGTGCTCTCGTCGGGGTGCCTTTCGCGCTGGACGCTCGTCCCCGCGGCGGCGATTCTGTTGGTGCTGGCCTTTTCCCCGCTGGCCATCGCTTTTTTGGGCAACGTTCCCGCTGTTGTCATCGGGGCATCCCTCATCTACGTCCTCTCGACCCAGGTGGCGGCAGGGCTCATGGTTCTTTTCGGCGCCGCCCGAAAGCTGGAGCTCCAGGACGGTATCGTCGTTGGGATACCGCTGCTTGCGGCTGTCGTCGTGGCGTTTCTTCCCGCGGACATCGTTTCGGCGTTTCCGCCGCTCATCCGCCCCATCGCAGGCAACAGTTTCGTCGTTGGGGTGCTGGCCGTGCTGTTTCTGGAGCATATCCTCTTCCGGCAGACAGCTATGCCCGACTCCACAAGGGAAGGGGCCGATTTTCCGCCATGATGACCCTGCTCGGCGCAGCAGCGGTTTACGGATTGTCAGCCGGTTTCTCGCCGGGTCCGCTGCTGGCGCTCGTGATTTCCCAGACGCTTCGGTATGGCATCAGGGAGGGCGCAAAGGCTTCCATGGCGCCCCTGATCACCGATCTGCCCATCATCCTGGTGTCCGTCCTTGTCCTCCGTCCTCTATCAGACAGCCGTATCGTCCTGGGTTCCATCTCGATGGCGGGCGGCCTCTTTGTGCTGTACCTGGCTTGGGGCTGCTTCCGGACGACCCGGCTGAATGTGGGCGAAGGCAAGCATGGACCGCGATCCCTGAGCCAGGGGGCGGCCGTCAACGCGCTCAACCCGCATCCCTACCTATTCTGGCTGACCGTGGGCGGGCCTTCCGTCATTAAGGCGTGGGCGGCAAGCCCTCTTGGCGCCGTTGCCTTCGTTGCCGTGTTCTCGGCGTGCATCGTCGGGTCCAAAGTGCTCGTTGCCGTCATGGTCGGACAGTCGAAGCACATGCTGAGCGGGAAGAGTTACGGAATCATCATGCGGGTCCTGGGCGTCATGCTGCTGTTCTTTGCCATGCTCCTGTTCCGGGAGGGACTGGAGCTGGCAGGGGGCTGAGAAGGCCGTGACGGCGGAGGATCGATTTCCGAGGACTTCCTGTTCGACCTGTGGTAATAATCTCGAATACAAACGCTCGGTCCCGACAAAGCAGGCAAACCATGAAATTCTTCAAATCGAATCGCGAGAAATTCTATGACCTCTTCGAAGAACTGGCCGACAAGCTGGAAGAGGGAGGAAAGCTGTTCACCGAAATCATCGGCAATTACGAGTACTCGGAATTCAAGGTCGGCAAGCTCAAGGAGATCGAGCACGAGGCCGATCACATCACTCACCAGGTGTACAAGAGGATGCACAAGGTCTTCCTGACCCCCCTGGACCGGGAGGACATCTACCTGCTGGCCAACAAGATGGACAGTGTCCTTGACGAGATCGAATCCGCTGCCGTGAGGATGTACCTGTACCGGATGAAAGAGCCGGCCAAGGAGCTCGTGCAGATCACGGGGATCCTCAACGAGGCCATCGCCAAGATCCGAAAAATCGTTTTTTCCGTGAGGAAAAAGCAGGATGCGCCTTTGATTCTGAAGTTGTGCGTGGAGATCAACACGCTCGAGAATGAAGCGGATCAGCTGTTCCGGTCGGCGATGGTGCGGCTTTTTGAAGAGGAAAAGGACGCCATCGAATTGATCAAGGTGAAGGACATCATCGGCAGGATCGAAACCGCCGTGGACAACTGCGAGGATGTTTCCAACATCATCGAGGGGATCGTCCTGAAGTATGAATAATCATTTTGTCTGAAATGAAAAAAACAATCCGTCTGACACCCGTCGAGTGCGGCGGCACGCCCTACGAAATCGGCAGGCAGTGGGGCGAAGGCTGCAGGGAGAACTTGCAGGCGTCACTGGCCATGCTCTACGCGGGCCTCGAGCACGGCCCCTTCCGGGCAAACAGGGCAAAGGTCTGGGACGCGGCCCTGACGTTTCTGGCTGCTGTACGCAACTTCGATCCTTACGGTTTCGAGATGTTGCGCGGCCAGGCCGAGGGCGCAGGCCTAGTCCTCGAGGAGGCCCTGGCCCTGCAGTGCTCCCTCGAGATCGCCTTCAACTACGGCAAGATCATGGGGCTGTGCACGTCCTTTGCCGTGACAGGGAAGGCCGCCCGGGACGGCGGAACGATTCTCGGTCAGAACGTCGACTGGCACCCCGCATCGACACTCGATCTGCTGCGGGTCCGCCATGATAGCGGCATCCGCGAATTCGTGCTGTGCCTCTCCGGTAGCCCCTACTACCACATGAATTCCGCCGGCATTGGCAACTGCGTGACCCTCACCCTGGGCCCGCTGGGCAACATGAAGCAGCAGGTGCCCCTTTCCGTCTATATTTCCCGTGCCATGCGCCAGCCACGCATCGGCTTTGCCCTCGGCATCCTTCGAAGGCAGGCGCGCGGGCTGGGCTATTTCCACCTCGCCGATTCCACGGGAAGCATGGCGGGCCTCGAAGCCATCGCCGACGACATCGAGCTTGTGCTGCCGGAAAAGGACGTCCTCGTGCATGCCAACCACTACGAGACGCAGCGGTTCAAGGCGGGCGACTGGACGCCCCAGCTCATCCCCGACACCTGCGCAAGGGCCCGGCGGATGCACGAGCGAATCGATAGTGCCCGCGGCACGATCACCCCGGAGACCCTGATGGGAATCCTTTCCGACCACGAGGGGCATCCCAACTCGATCTGCCGCCACGTGGATGCGGCCAAACCGCAGGAGTTTGCCTCCGCATCGAGGGCCTCCTTCGTCATGGTGCCCGCCGAGGGACTGATGTACATCGCCGCAGGGCCGCCCTGCGAGCACGAATACGTGGAGTACAATCTGTGAGGGTGTTGGTGCAGCTACTTCTGGTCCTTCTTATCTGCCTGCTTGCATACTCGGATGCAAGCGCTACCGACGGGCCGAAGTGCCTGACAAGGGATGCCTCCGACTCGGTCGAATACGTGGCGGCGAAGGCGAAGCTCTCTCAGAAGGAGCTCTTGGCGAGGCTCGTCTATGCCGAGGCGCTCTCCGCCGGGTTCGGCGACGATCCCCTCGTCCACGAGGCCATTGCCTGGGGTGTGATGAACCGCGTGCGCCTCGCCGATCGCTCCGAGAGCATGAAACGATCTTACGGGAGCGGCATCCGGGGCGTTATTTTCAAGAAGGGCCAGTTCAACCCGGCCGTCTCGTCAAGATCCCCCTACTCGCGGGAATTCCTGTGTCCGAAGGAGCGCACTTTGTGGAGGATGGCTCTGGAGGCGGCCGGCAAGGCCATGGCCGGGGAGAAAAACCCCCTCATCCAGACCCCGTGGGAGCAGGAAAAGGGCCTTTCGCTTGTCGTCAACTTCTATTACCCGAAATCCGTTCAGGCCAACGGATCCTATGCCCCCTGGGAGGGCAGCGGAGGCCTGGAGTTCATCGGCGATGTCATGATCGGCGACAAGCTCCTTCCCGCGGAGCATATTCGGTTCTACCGCCTGGTCAAACCACCGGCGGATCTGCGCCCTGCAAAGTGAAAGGGCGATTCGAGCCAACTCCCCCGGCTTCCTTCCTGAAGTTGATGAAATCGTATAATGAGGCACGATAGAATATTACGAATTGAGCTTTCCCTAATAAAGTGGACACGAAGTTAAGTTTCACCAAGGAGCCTTTCATACTGATCCGGGCTCCTGTACCCCAGGGCCGAGTGCCTCCTCTGACGATTATAAAACGCCTCCACGTACTCAAAGATACTGAGTCGTGCTTCCAGCCGGGAGTGGTACTTCTCCCCGTGAACCAATTCCGTCTTGAGTGTACCCCAAAACGACTCCACATAGGCGTTATCGTAGCAATTGCCGCTTCTGCTCATACTCGGGATCATGCCATATTCCTTCAGGAGCGCCTGATAGGCATAGCTGGCGTACTGCCGGCCTCGATCAGAATGGTGGATCAGCCCTGCAGAGGGACGCTGCCTGCCCGCTGCCTCTCGGAGCGCCGCTGAAGCCAGCTCCTGGGAGAGCGTCTCACTCATGGACAACCCGAGGACTCTCCGGCTCTTCACATTCATCACCACGGCCACGTAGAGCCACCCCTCCGAGGTCGGAACAAACGTAATATCCGATGCCCACACCCCCTCGGTCTGTCTCCGGCCAACCAGCAAGTTTGCCGCCAGCGCATACGCATGCCGCGAATCGGTCGTCCGCCGGAATCGCCTCCTTTTCACCTCGCCACAGATGCCGTGATCTCTCATGATCCGGGCCACCCGGTTCTTGCCGCATGTAAACCCCTTCTCCCGGAGCTCCACGGTGATCCGCGGACTCCCGTACAGCCTTCGGCTTCGCGCGTGAACCTGTCGGATCTGCCCCAGCAGTTCCTGGTTGTCGATCCACCGTCGGTTCGGCTGACGACTGCGCCAGGCATAATAGCCGCTTCTCGATGCCCTCAGCACGCTACACATCGTCGCGATCCGGTAGAGCCCCTGGTGCTCTTCCATAAAGCCATACGTCATTGGCTTGGTTTGGAGAATGCGGCCAACGCTTTTTTTAAAATGTCCCTCTCTTCCTTCACCTTTTTCAAGGCCTTTCGCAGCTGCCTGACCTCTGCGTTCTCCGGCTTGACTCGGCCCCTGCCGACAAAGGCCTTATCTCCCTCCTCCAGTAGTCTCCGCCTCCATAGATGAAGCAAATTGGGATGGATGTCCAGCTCTTGGGCTACCTTGCCCACCGGCAATCCCTTCTCGGTGACCCGTTGGACCGCATTCACCTTGAACTCACGGGTAAAATGACGATGCTTATCCTCTTTCCCCATAACTATGCCTCCTGTGTCATCTTACTAATCTTCATGGCTGTCCATCAATATGGGGAAAGCTCAAATCGTAATCTACTGCTCGGCCGAAAAATCCATCTTATTGACTACAGGAAGCAACTCGCAGAATTGATCTATCCCGTCTTTCGGAAGGGTTCTAAAAGTACTTGTTTTTGAGCCTCGAAATGCAGCCTTTCAATCCGTAATCATCAGCCTGCCCATGCCGTCGCTGTTATCCGATCAACCCTTTCCCTGGATGCAAGCTGAAACTTTCAACTGGCAATGAAGAGTAGGTCTTGCAAGGAGATCAGGTCACGAATCTTAAAAAGAGGAGAAAGACGGCACTTGGATGAATCTAGCATAATATCAATAGGTTAATTGCTGTTGGCCATTGCACCTACAACAGGCAATGCATCTCAGACTAACTGAAGATTTGCGATTGAAACATCGGTGTCTATCTAATAATTGTTCACCGATGTGAGACCATTGCAAAATCCCTGGTGATCGTCTGCAATCAGAATTTTGGTCTTCGTGCTTTCTTCCTTCCCCCGTACCAGAGCGATTGTTCCCCGCTCATGGTACTTATGATCAGCCCAGTGCTGTGGACAGAATGGCCGTCACCACTGTGCCGGTCTCCGGAGCAGATTCGATTATGAGGTTTCCGTCCATTGCAATTAGTTGCTCCTGGATACTGTATTGTCCAATTTGTCGAATCCCCATCCAGATTTTTTGATTTCTTGACATAAGTGTTCCACTCCATTATACATTAATTACTATCCGGTCAGTCCGTAACAAACCGATCAACATGCTCATGATGGAGGCCTTGAGCATGCGACGAAACCCTTATTGGCGAATTGTAAGGGGACCCCATCGGATTCATGTTTTCCCATCTTCGATTCGTTACCCGCAGAAACTGGACAATCACTAAGGGTATAATTCCAATCAATGCGCTATCGTTTGTCACTTTTTTTAATTTGCCTTTTTTGCCTTTCAACTTTGGTGACGGCGTTCCATCACCATGAAGATGGAAACAGTCATTCTGAGTGCCCCATCTGCGTTGTAAGCCACCAGCAATCTGATAGGTTATATTATTCTCCTATCGTTGAAATTCGATCACTTCTGAGAGAAACTCCCTATTCTCTGCCGTCTTACACCACTATTTCCCAAACTTTTCTTAATCCTGAAAACAACCGAGCACCTCCAACCTAATTCTTCTTCCCACAAATAGACGAAGAGGCTGTCGGGTAATCGTTCACCGTTGCCGTTCATCTGCTATGAAGGGCAAGGCGATTCCATTATCCTCGCACAATGTCTGTTTTTCATGTCACCATAATTAGAGGTGTTCATAATGAAAATCATGACCACATTCATCACGCTTTGTATCTTATCTTTGTTTTCAACGGGCGTATTGGCTCAAACTGTTGAAGATCGACTGAAAGTCCTTGAGGGGACTCTTGAGAAGCAGGACAGGATCATCCAAGACCAAAGAGTCCTCCAGGAAACCATAAAGAAACAGGAGCAAACTATTAATGAGCAGCAAAAGATGATTGAAGAGTTGAAGGCTGCGGTTAAACAGATGCAGCCTTCATCGCAGCCTAATGGTACCACTGCCGAGCAGAAGGCACAGTCCGGCGAGATGCAGCAGCAAGTACAAGAACTGAAGAAGAAAGTGGATCAGGTGGCCGAAGCGCAGGCGAGGACTACCCCAAGCATTTTGAATCCCTCCATCGGGTTTGTGGGTGAGACAATTTTCAGTTATAACAGTAAAGGCTCGGGGCAGACGGGGAGCGATCGTCCCGGTGGGTTTGATGTGTTTCAACGGTCGATGGAATTGAATATAGCAGGGGCAATTGACCCCTTTGCCAAGGCCTACGCGGTGATCAACGCGTCAGCCGACACAGCTACCGGCGAAGCGTCTTTGGTGGTCGAAGAGGCCGCGCTGCAGACGACATCACTACCGTGGAACCTGGAAGTGAAGGCAGGGAGGTTCTTCGGCGAGTTCGGCCGGCTGTCGTATATTCACGACCACGAACTGCCGTTCGTCAACCGTCCGCTGGTTCTCTCCCAATACATCGGCGGTGAGTCGAGGACGGACGGCTTGCAGGTTAATTGGCTGTTGCCGGTCGAGCACTACGTAAGCCTGACCTTGGGTACGGGCATTCAGTTCGGTGGCGACAATCCGCCAAACTATGTCGGCGATTTCCGTAACGGCAGCGGGTTGAATTATTGGGGTCGCTTGTCCACATCTTTCGACCTGACTCCCGATATTTCGCTCGAACCCGGCATTTCAGGCCTGTGGAATCCAAATACGGATGCACAGTGGGCAGACCCTGGCGGTGTTAATCCTCCGTTTCCTACAGTAGCCGGCAACACCTTCACGGAACGCGAGCGCCGTCTTGTGGGAGCGGACTTGACCCTAAGCTACAAGCCGTTGCGCAACAATCAATTCCAGAGTCTCATCTGGGGCACTGAAGTGCTTTATAGCAATAACCGCTATGACGTAACCGATTCATTAGGGAACACCCAGCCGAATGTTTCCGTTGGATCTCTAGGCTTGTACTCGTATCTCACGTACAAGTTCGATAGAGAGTGGTCAGCCGGGTTCCTGTTTGAATATGTCGAGAACCTGTTGAATAATGAAGCTAAAGCATACTCCTACTCTCCGTACATCACATATGCTTTGAGTCACTGGAATCAATTGCGTCTTCAGTACACGCACACGGATTACAACTCTGTGATCGGCCTGCCCTCCAATGATGCAGTTTATCTGCAATGGGCGTGGATCATCGGCTCTCACTCGCATGGTTGGCAGCAACGCTAAGGAGGAATCAAGCATGAAATCTAAATTATATAGTCTATTATCCATTATCGCGCTGACCGGCGTATTGTGCGGGTGGGCAATGCCCGCTCACGCCGAAAAAATCCGAGTCGTGACAACGCTTACCGACTTGGCGGATTTTGCGCGCGCTGTAGGCGGTGACTTGGTCGATGTTCACAGTCTGGCAACCGGCGTCGAAGACACGCATGGTGTGCCGATGAAACCAAGTTTTGTGCCGATGATGAATCGGGCAGACCTGCTGATCCTTGTGGGGTTTGATTGTGAGCACGCTTTTCTTCCCGCTCTCTTGGAAGCAAGCAAAAACCCACGCATTCAGGTAAACAAGCCCGGTTATGTAGTCTGCTCCAAGGGGATCATCCCACGCGATGTGCCCAAATCAACTGATCATTCCGAAGGCGACGTTCATCCCTATGGCAATCCGCACTACATGCTTGATCCCGTATTGGCAAAGATTGCAATTGAGAACATCTATAACGCACTTGTGGCGTTTGCGCCTCAGCATAAAGTTACATTCACGCGCAGTCGCGACGCGTATCTCATGATCCTTAACACCAAGATTTCTGAATGGGAGAAAGCGGTCAAACCAATAAGAGGGACGAAGTTCGTATCCTATCACGAGCATTGGCCATACTTCTCAGCACGCTTCGGCTTGAATTATTTCGGCACGATTGAACTGAAACCAGGCATCGACCCGACCCCACGTCACATCCAGGAATTGGTCACCGCAATGAAGGCCGATCATGTCCCTATCGTCGTGCGAGAGCCGCAGTTTCCTGAAAAGATGCCAAAACGGATTGCCGAACAGACCGGCGCAACCATGATAACGCTCCCCATCATGCCGGGTGGCGTGCCGAATACGGAAACGTATATCAAGATGATGGACTATATTATTAATACTGTGGTCGCTGCCGTACAATCGAGAACATAAAAACATGGAGAAAGTGTCCGCCCGCACTTTTCTGGCGGACACAGACACGACAGACTATGAACGAGGCACTCATCACGCTGGACAACCTGAGTATCGGTTACAACAGCCACCCTGTACTATCCGGCATTTCGCTCTCTATTGCCCGTGCCAGTTTCACTGCCATTCTCGGTGCCAATGGCTCGGGCAAATCAACTCTGATCAAGACGGTGCTTGGACTGCTTCCACCTGTCGCGGGTCGCATCAATACCGCATCGACAAGTTCACCTCTTGTGTTCGGTTATGTCCCTCAAGCTTTTCAGCTCGACCCCATTTATCTGCTCACGGGATTCTCTGTCGCCCTTATGGGTGTATACGGACGTGTCCGGCCGGGTCGTATCGTCCCTCCGGTCGAACGCGCCTTCACGCGTGAATGCTTGCGAGCAGCGGGTGCTGAGGAGTTTGCCCATCGGCGCTTTGCTGAACTCTCTGGTGGCCAGAAACAACGGGTACTCATTGCCCGCGCTCTGACGACGCGCCCCGATGTACTGGTGCTGGACGAACCCACCGGAGGAGTGGATCGTGAAACGACAGATATGGTGCTGGAGTTTATTTCTAAGATCCATAAAGAAAGGAAGATCACGGTCCTTCTCATCACGCACGACTATGCAGCAGTGCGTCATTATGCCGAGCAAGTCATCTGGCTTTACGACGGCAAGATGTCCCACGGTGCAACACACGAACTTTTAACTGCCGAACAGATGGTGAAAATGCTTGAAACGGGGCTGGCCTGACATGGAAACACTCTATCAGATTCTTTCACCCGATTTTCTCCTGCGCAATTCGATATACACCAGTGTGCTCGTCGGTCTTGCTTGCCCGCTTGTCGGTGTGTTTCTCGTGATGCGCCGGCTGGTGTTCATGGGCGTGGCACTGCCTCAGATTTCCTCGACAGGCGTTGCCGTCGCCCTCTCGCTTCCATTGTGGTTCGGTTTCAATCTGTCCGAACATGGCTCACACAGCACGCACACACTTGCATTTGTCGGCTCAATTACATTCTCAATAACCTCAATCCTGGTGCTCGCGTTTTTGGAACGACGCGGGCATGGACAACCCGAGGGTCGGCTCGGTACGGCGTACGTAGTGGCCGCCGCGATGAGCATTCTGTTGTTGTCGAAGAACCCTTACGGCGAGATCGGTTGGCTCGATATGCTGAAAGGTGAGGTCATCACCATTTCTAATTTCGATCTTGGGCTGACGGCAGCCACGCTTACGCTCGTCATCGCAGTATTGGGACTGTTCCACAAGGAATTGCTCTTCGTCTCATTCGATCGCGAGATGGCAATTATACTGCGCAAGAACGTCATCTTCTGGGACGTTCTGCTCTATTTACTGATCGGCCTGACTGTTTCGATGGCAGTGCTCAGTGTAGGCCCGCTGATCGCGTTCGGATTCCTTCTGATTCCTGCTTTGACGGCGCACACGGTTGCTAACAATATGAAAAAGTTTACGGTGTTGGCCTCTTTGATCGGTGGCGTGGTCGCTTTCCTAGGTTTCTGCATCGCATATCAATGGGATTTGCCTGTCGGCCCAACGGATGTTGTTCTCTTGGGAGTGCTTTACGCAATCACCTGGATTGTCGGCAAGATTGTCCCCCTCTCGGGAGAAAGGTCTAAGCAAAAAAACAAATCACTGACACGTTCAATAGAGAGATAAATGAAACAGGAGATTCTCAGCCGAATTACTGGACTGAGAAATGCCGAGATCGGTTTTTAGACAGACGGGGTTACAGTGACCAAACAGGATTTGTCTTTGTGAGACAGATGTGGGGCCACTCACCTCGAAGGCTGCCTTTTTTGTCTCTTTGCTCAACGATTATCAAATGCAAATTGTTACAATTTTGACATCTTGACAGTTTCGTGTTTATCTATATTGCTGCTTTGCAGACGTTATGGTCTGTATCCCTAGCAGCAGGAGTGCGCAAATGTCCTTTATTGCGAAAGCAAACAAGAAAGGTAAATATGCACTTGTCACGCATGAAGGCAAGTTTACGAGAGAGGAGTTCGAGGAGGCACGCTCAATCGCCAAAATAATGCTGGACAAGCATCACTGGAACAAACTGTTGGTTGATTTACGTGGCATAGATAATCGTTTGCCCGCGGAAGATAACTTGTACGCCATAGAAAGCAATGTAAGAGTTCTGCCTCACGTAAAGATCGCGCTTGTGTTCCCGCTGGAGCTGCAAAAGGAGGGGACATTTTCAGAAGCCGCTTCTGCGAAACTCCGTGTGCACCTGAAATCGTTTGTGGATTATGAGCAAGCCGTGGCATGGCTGACCACGAACGAGAGATAGACGATTTACAATCGTTAATCGCCAAGCATGAATAATGAAAGCCAATCGTCTCTGACTGCGTGATAATTGTTTATAGAGACAGCATTATCTGGTTCATTCCGTAATAGGTGAACAGAGATGGGATCTAATTCGGATCTGAACGACATATGAAGGCTGATTTATTCATTATTGTATTGAACAGACCATTCGTTCATGATATCTTGTCACAGGTTGTTCTTGGACAAAGTATACCTAAGCAATTAATATTATTCCAAATTATCTCATCGCAACAACTGTAGCAACCATTCAACAAATCTGCAAACCACTTACTTCGAAATCATCAACAACTCATCAAATTCATCACGTTAATAATTTCGCATGAGCTGGCTTCACCATTGCTGTCTATTGAGAACCGAAAGCCGATAAAAGAAGGGGGGTGATGGATCGGTTCCTACTCTTTATTTTCCTTCCATCTACACCAACCATTCAAGAAATCAAGGAGGATACACCATGAAAAAAATTCTTGTAGCTCTTTTGATTTGTTTCTTCTTCACCGCAGGCCTTGCTGACGCCCAGCAGACTAAGCAGTTGAAGGGCACAAAAGAGGAAGCGGTCGAAATGGTTAAAAAGGCCGTAGCCATGTACAAAAAGGAAGGACGCGAAAAGACCTTGGTGGCGGTCAACGACCCCAGGGGCGAATTCCAGTACATGGATCTTTACATCTGGGTCATCGATGTGGATGCCAATGGCCTCTGCTTGGCCCGTCCGACTTTCAAACAGCTCATCGGCCAGGAACTATGCCCCTTCGCTGATTCCGAGGGTAAACCTTTCATGCAGGAAGCATGCGAAAAGGCCAGAAAGCAGGGCATGGGCTGGGTGGACTATTACTGGGCCAATCCCGTGACGAAGAGGAACGAAGCAAAATCCACCTACTTCGAGTGCGTGAAGAACATCTGCTTCTTCTGCGGTTATTACAAGTAGAATGGACCGTAGGCATTTTGTTGATGCCCTGAATCCACCTCATCCAGAAGGAGGGAACAATGAGAAAATTCGCAATTGCAATGCTTGTGGTGGTCTTCCTGGTGGGCTCTGTCCATGCAGCAGGGGTGCGGGGGACAGCACCCGAGGCGATCAAGATGGTCGAGAAGGCTGTTGCTCTCATCGCCAGTCAAGGCGCTGACAAAGCCTTCAAGGAGATCAGCAACGCGAAAGGCCCGTTCGTGGACAGGGACCTTTACGTTTGGGTGGTCGATATGAAGGGTGTCATTCGGGCTCACAGCGGAGACCCATCCATGGTCGGGAAAAGCATGCTGGATACAAGGGACATGGACGGGAAGGCCTTCATCCGTGACCTCATCCGCCAGGCTCAGGTGAAGAGCACGGGCTGGATCGATTACAAGTGGCCGCATCCCATCACGGGGCAAATCGAATCACAGTCACGTTATTATCAAAAGGTTGGCGACTACATCGTGACCTGCGGCATTTACTATCTCCAGGCCGATTTCGAGACCTAACACCGATGGATCCCTGAGGGCGCTCCGAATTGGTTCACAATGGATAAACATTAGTTCAGGTTCCTACCGGCAAGCGGAGGGACAACTATTTCAAAACAAGAGAGTCTTGCTGGGGCGCATAATATAAATACGATTTTCCGTTCCGAAAAAAGGAGGCTAGATTATGGAAGTCATAGGAATCGTCCTCAGCCTGTTTCTTTTGATGGGCTTTGCCTATATGGGGTTCTCCGTTATCCTCTTCGCCCCTGTGTTCGCCCTGATCGCCGCCGTTCTCCAGGGCATGCCGCTTATGCCGTCCTACACGGAGCTGTTTATGGCAAAAGCAGTTGTCTACGTGAAGATATACTTTCCCGTCTTCATGCTGGGAGCTGTCTTCGGAAAGGTGATGGAGGACACGTTGCTCGCGAAGGGGATATCCAGCGCAATCATGCAAAAGCTCGGCATGAAGCGGGCTATCCTCGCCGTTGTTCTTTCCTGCGCGATCCTTACTTACGGTGGGGTGAGCCTCTTCGTCGTCGTTTTCGCCGTTTACCCCTTTGCCGCAGCGCTCTTCAAAGAAGCCAATATTCCGAAGCGCCTTGTCCCCGGCACTATTGCTCTCGGGTCCTTCACCGCCACGATGGACGCTTTCCCGGGCTCGCCGCAGATCCAGAACATCATCCCGACAAACTTTTACGGTACCACCGGCTATGCCGCCCCCATTGCCGGTACTGTCGGCGGCGTGCTGATCTTTGTCCTCGGCATGATCTATCTGGAATGGCGCAGGAAGAAGGCCATGGATAAAGGTGAAGGCTATGGCGACCACACCCTTAACGAACCCGCTCCCGCTGCGGCAAATGTTGTCCTGCCGAAATGGTATATCGGTGTGCTGCCCCTCCTGGTCGTCCTGGTCGTAAACTTCTACCTGTCCCGTATCTTTACGTGGGATCCTTCTGAGCTGGCTTCACTGGCCGGCATGAAGCTCCCCCTCATGGCCGCATCCACCAAGAATGTCATCGGCATCTGGTCTCTCATTGTTGCCCTTGTCCTTGGCATCGTCACTGCCCTCGCTCTGGGGTTTAAGAACCTTCCCAAGGGCGGTGGTCTCCAGAAGGCCCTGAACACGGGAGCCATCGGGTCGCTGCTTGCCATCATGAACACGGCCTCCGAGGTCGGTTATGGTAACGTGATTGCCGCACTGCCCGGGTTCAAGACAATCGCGGCGGGGCTCCTCGGGATTCAGATCGGCGGCACACCACTGGTTTCCGAAGCCGTTTCCGTTACGACCCTGGCGGGTATCACAGGCTCTGCATCGGGCGGCATGTCAATCGCGCTGGACCTCATGTCGAAGGACTGGCTGGCCTGGGCGAATTCCATAGGCATGTCTCCGGAGATCCTCCACAGGGTCGCGTCCATGGCCTCGGGCGGGTGCGACACCTTGCCGCACAATGGTGCTGTCATTACGCTGCTGGCCGTATGCGGATTGACGCACAGGACATCCTATATAGACATCTTTGCGATGACGATTATCAAAACATCCATGGTCTTCGTCATCATCCTGCTCTACACGCTCACGGGTATTTACTAATAAGGTTTGGCCGATTGCCTGGGCGATTTATTGTCATTTCCGGTTTCCGGGGCTTGCGGACAGCAAGCAACCTCGGAGAACCGGGAGAAACATAACCAAAAGCTATTTCCCGTCCCCTCACGACCGCAACTCGAAGGGCTGATGGAGAAATGCAATCTCAAAAGGAGTCTGGAAGGAGGGAGTTATGGGAGAAAAGGAAAACGGATATTTTGCTTTTACGGACAAGGGCGATCTGCAACCACCCTCGCCGCACCCCATCATCGAGGAACTCCGTGCCCAGATCCGGAGAAAGGGGAAAATCGTTACCGGCGAACAGGCCGCCGCCATCATCCGGGACGGCGACGTGGTGACGACAGGCGGCTTCGTCGCCACGGGAGTTCCCGAGGACATCCTCATATGCCTTGAAGAGCGCTTCAAAAAGGAGGGCCACCCGCTCAATCTGACCCTGATCTACGCAGCAGGACAGGGGGATGGGAAAACCAGGGCCCTTAATCATCTTGGTCACGAAGGCCTCGTGGGACGTGTGATCGGAGGCCACATCGGCCTTGCCCCCATGCTCCAGAAGCTCATCCGGGAGGAAAAGATCCTGGCCTACAACATGCCTCAGGGCTGCATCAGCACGCTCTTCCGCAACCTTGCCGCCCGCAAGCCGGGGCTTATGTCTTACGTCGGCCTGGGAACGTTCATCGATCCCCGACTCGACGGCGGAAAACTGAACCAGAAGACGAAGAAGGAGGGCGAAGACCTCGTCAAGCTCATGGTGATCGAAGGAAAAGAGATTCTCTTCTACAAGCTGCCCCCCATCAACGTGGCCATCATACGGGGGACAACGGCAGACACAAACGGCAACATCACGATGGAAAAAGAGGCCCTCACGATCGAGGTGCTTGCCCAGGCCATGGCGGCCAAGAACAACAACGGCTTCGTCATCGCCCAAGTCGAGCGGATCGCCGACCAGCACACCCTGAACCCGAAGCTCGTCAAGGTCCCCGGAATCCTCGTGGATTGTGTCGTCGTCGCGCGGCCGGAAAATCACTGGATGACCTTCCTCGAGCAATACAACCCGGGCTTCACGGGAGAGGTGCGCGTCCCTATGGCCACCATCGCGGTGATGGAACTGGGTGAACGGAAGGTGATCGCGCGCAGGGCGGCCTTCGAGCTTCGGCCCAACCAGGTTGTGAATCTCGGCATCGGCATGCCAGAAGGTGTGGCCCGTGTGGCCAACGAGGAAGGTGTCCTCGATCTCTTGACCCTGACAGCGGAACCGGGCGTGATCGGCGGGATGCCCAACGGCGGCCTCAACTTCGGCACCGGCACGAACATCGATGCCCTCATTGATCAGCCGTACCAGTTTGATTTCTACGACGGGGGCGGTCTCGACATCGCTTTTCTGGGATCAGCGGAGATGGACAAGGACGGCAATGTCAACGTGAGCAAATTCGGTCCCCGCTTCGTGGGGCCCGGCGGATTCATCAATATCAGTCAGAATGCGAAACGGATCGTCTACATGGGGACCTTCACGGCAGGCGGTCTGAAGGTCGCAGTGTCAGACGGCAAGCTCAAGATCGAACAGGAGGGCCGTGAGCGCAAGTTCCTCAAGCAGGTCGAGCAGATCACCTTCAGCGGCAAGTATGCCGTGCAGAGAAGACAGCCCGTGCTCTATGTGACGGAGCGCTGCGTTTTCAGCCTCACAAAGGACGGTATGGAACTGACCGAGATCGCCCCCGGTGTCGACCTCGAAAGGGACATCCTCTCCAAGATGGATTTCAAGCCCGTCATGAAGACCCCTCCGAAGCTCATGGATGCCAGGATCTTCAGGACCGAGTCGATGAACCTGAAGCGCGACATGCTCGAGATCCCAATCGAGGACAGGTTGACCTATATCCCGAGTGAAAACACTTTCTACGTCAATTTCGAGAATTTCTACGTGAAGTCCAGTGAGCAGATCCAGAGGGTCCAGAACCACGTCGAGAAGATGCTGAAGCCTCTCGGTAAGAAGGTCTTGACCATCGTCAACTACGACAATTTCAACATCTTGCCTGAACTCGTTGAAGAGTACGCGGAAATGGTGAAGTACGTGATGCAGTTCTACGAGAAGGTCACCCGTTACACGACGAGCACCTTCCTGAGGATGAAACTCGGCGACGAACTGGCGAAACGTGAAGTGGCACCTCACCTCTACGAGTCGAAGGACGAGGCCCACAAGCACCTGAAGGAGAAGGAATAGCAAGCCGGGGGAAGTGCCGGGTTCAACCCGGTCCTTCGATCCGCTGATTTGTCATGTGTCTCATCACATGTGAAGGCATGACGATGGTGAAAAAATTCAGTCTGGTGTCGATTTGTCTCATTGTGGTACTTGGTTTCAGAAGTGCCATCCACATCGAGCCTGCCCTGGCGTCGCTCCAGTTCGGCTCTGTCGTTGCCTTTTGTCTCTATTTGATTCCCCTCATCGGCGTAGTACTCCGCAGGCGCTGGGGGCCGGCCATGAGCGGTATCGTGGGAATCCTGGACCTTGTGATGACCTCGCTCTACGTCCGGGGTACGGGCATGTTTGGTGCCATTATGGTCGACGCTTTACTCATCGCCTTGTCTTTTCTTGATTACAGGCAGATCGTGATGAAAGGGAAGCTGACATCAGCTGCGAATCCCGCCGAGCCGATTCGAAGCGAGGTTCAATCTGATAGCGGGTGATCAATGCGGAAGAAGATGGTGAAATAGAAAAGGGGCCGACGTACGACGGCCCCTTTTCTGTGTGGCCTGTTTCGTGAACCTATGATGGATCGGGTGTGTCGGCCTTCGTCTTTTCTTTGTCCCGGATCTGTGGAATGAGGTACTGGAAGATCAATACGCCCAGGATCACAAACGCAGTAACCGTGATCAAAACGTCCTGATAGAAGTAGATCACGCCGGCAAGTATCAGGGCATAGACAATGAGCGTGACAGCATAGGTCTTGTTTTCGTCGGCCTTCTTCCTTATGTTTATACCCATGTCATTCCATCTCCCGCCCAGTCGGTTGTAATGTAATCCATACCATAGAGTCGCGCAGAGGGTCAATTCTACATGAAAAACCCCATCCCGGTCATAATCCGGACGGGGTTCCATCGTGAAAATGATGGAGAATCGCTGGGGGAGCGCGATTGGCTCAGATCGCAATCATGGTCGCCATCATCTCCAGTGCCTCTTGAACTTCCATGTTTCGGCCCTGGATCTCGTAGGCGCGGTGGGCATAATAGAAATAGCAACCTAAAGGATCATTCCAGAATCTGAGCAGGTTTTTTCCTGCCGTCACGAGCTTTGCCATGACGGTCTCCTTTCAACTAAGAATCAGCATGCGACTTTGTATTCGGTCCTTGATTGCTCGCCTCACACAGTTTTTCTTACACGTGCGGGATGCCGTTTCGTATCAGACATTGTCTGAATATCGCATAGGACACCGTCTGATGTGCTATTTTCGAAGTTTAGAGTCGGCAGGGTCAGAAATAGCCCCGCTTTTTTGTATATTTCAAACGAAAATGTTCACCCTATTTCGTCTTGATGATGTGAGGAGTAGGAGGTGAAGCCATTAAAAAAAGGGTTTTCGTCGAAAAATCTATTCGGGTCGAGACTTCCTTCCTCCTACCATCAATTCATGTATAGCAGGGTATAATCATGAACCATGGAAAGGCAGGAGGACTCACTTCTTCCTGGATCTTGGAATCCTCATTACAGTCTGTCCCATGCCTCCCGAATCATGATGAGTTGATTGGATCTCTGAATCCTTGTCAAGCTGGAGGATTGATCAGGAGGCTGGCGGGGTATCTGCTTTTTCCATTTCATTGCTGGGGGTGCAGAGATGTCTGAAAAAAGGGACAAGGGATCTTTCAGTAGTTTTCTGGGCATCGATATATCGAAACGGACCTTCGACGGCTGCTGCATCAACAGCGAAGGCAAGGTGCTCTTTCATGTATCCCTGCCCATGAACAGAGCGGGCTTTGAGAAGCTGGTTACACAGGTCTGCGCCACGTCTTTGCCGAAGATGTCCATTCTGATCGGGATGGAATCGACAGCCTGCTATCATATCAGCCTGTTCTCTTTTCTGATGGCACTGGGCTATAGCGTTTCGGTGATCAATCCCCTGCTGATCTCGAACTTCATGAAGCTTCAATTACGGAAGACCAAAACAGACAAAAAGGATGCCGCCGTGATTGCCCGGTTTCTTTCTGCACACGGGGCTTCGCTGCCGCAAACGGTTGCCGATTCCCATATCGCCGACCTGCGGGAGCTCTCTCGCCAGAGGGAGAGTCTGCTCCATCAGATGACGGCCTTCAAGTGCGACATCAAAAGGGTGCTTTCCATCACCTTTCCGGA
>DATJPI010000092.1:0-5110 GCA_035506495.1 Syntrophales bacterium | reverse complement strand
GAAGGGGATTCTTTCGATGACGCGCACCGTGACCCGCCGGCCCTCCACTTCGAGCGCGGCTTCCGTTCCGGGTTCGAGGGGCTCCACCACCGTCGCCACGTTGTCAGCCGCCTTCATTACAATCGCCTTGAACTCGGACATCGTACTTCACCTTTCTACCTAGGTTGCTGCCATTTGACAGGGCTCTGTAGTGCGAAGTTAGGCGTGTTTTATCGCAACGTTCAGCTACGTCGCGCTGGAGTCTTTTTCTAACGGCTGTTCAAAAATGTTCATATGCAGGGCACCCGACGTCACGAGGAGTGAGGCCTCTAGGAACCCTGATCCTCAGTCTTCCTCTCCCCTCCGTGGGAGAGGATTGAGGGGAGGGGGATGGTTCGACAGGCTCACCATGGCGAACAGAAATGCCATCCTGAGCTTGTCGAAGGACCCCCTCCTCCACGTCCTCCTCCCGCCAGGGGAGGAGAACAGAGGAAGCGGATTTTTATAGGCTGGGGCCGATGCGCTTAATCGCGAAATCATTGAACCCAAGAATCTCTGCCTTGCAGAGCCTGCCGGAAGCCACCTGCAACATCTCCTCGAAGATCCTCCCCCCGACACTCGAGACCGTTTCCTTGCCCGTGACGATCGAGCCGGCATCTAGATCCATGTTGTCGCGCATCCTCTCGAAGAGCACCGTCGTCGTGGCAATCTTGATCGTCGGCGCGATGGGAGAGCCGCAGCAGGTGCCCCGTCCTGTCGTGAAGACGACGAGATGACATTTGCCGGCTACCATTCCTGTGATCTGCTCGATGTCCTGGCCCGGCGTGTCCATGAGGACAAGTCCCTTTTTCGTGACGGGCATGGCGTAGTCGATGACGTCCTGCAGGGGCTTTGTCCCCGCCTTGTAGACGCACCCGAGGGATTTCTCCTCGATCGTGGTGAGTCCCCCCTCAATGTTTCCCGGCGTGGGCTGTCCGCCCCGCATGTCCACGCCCATGGCTTTGGCGGCATCCTCGCAGCGCTGGATGATGTCGAAGCAGCGGGCAGAGACCCAGGGGTTCACGGCTCTTGCGGCAATCAAATGCTCCGCCCCGATTAGTTCCGTCGTCTCGGCGAGAATGACCGCGCCGCCCGCCTCGATAAGCAGATCGCTTGCAACGCCCAGGGCGGGATTGGCCGAGATACCCGAGCAGGCATCGGAGCCGCCGCACTCCGTCCCGAGGATGAGCTCCGAGGCGTCGATCGCCGTTCGCTTCCCGGTGGAGGCTTCCTTCACCATTTCCGCTGCCGCTGCGGCTCCGGCGGCCGTCGCCTTCAGGGAGCCGCCCTCGTCCTGGATGATGACGAGGTGAACGGGTTTGTCGGGCGCCTCTCTGCGGATGTCGGCGGCAACATCCTGCGCCCTCATAGTTTCGCAACCCAGCCCCACGACGACGACACCGAAGACGTTGGGATGGGTCCCGTGGGCGACGAGGACCCGTCGGGTCAACTCGGCGTCGGCTCCCAGTTGCGTGCAGCCGTGCTGGTGCTCCACCCAGGTCGTCCCTGCAACCTGCTGGGAGATGCCCCGGGCCACCCGGTTGGCACAGACGACGGAGGGGAGGACGAGGACGTGGTTGCGGATTCCCACGGACCCGTCGGCCCTGCGATAGCCCATGAAGGTCATGTCTTACTCCTTTTGAGAAACACGCAATCAGGCAGCTCTGCCTGCCGGCGCCCGTTACTATACGATCTTCCGGCGATTTCAGCAACGGGATGTTAAAAAGAGGTTGCCTTTCCGGGGGGAGCCGTAAGAAGATACACGACGGCGGCCCTGCGGGTTCGCACGGAGCGGCCGGAAACGCAAACAGGGGGTGGAACGGTGCTTTTCAGGAAATTCGGAAACCGCTATGTGGTGAGGATCGATAGGGGAGAGGAGGTCGTTGAGAGCCTCAACGCCTTTCTTGCGCAGTCGGGGGTTCTTTCGGGCTCCGTAAGCGGCATCGGGGCCGTATACTGGGCGGAAGTGGCCCGATTCGTAGCGGAGACAAAGCAGTACGTCACACAGAGACTCGAGGGAGAACACGAGATCACGGCCCTGAACGGCAATATCGCAGTACTCGACGGTAAGCCTTTCCTGCACCTTCACGTGGCCCTGGCCAACACCGAATTCCGGGGATTCGGGGGGCACCTGCTGACGGCGGTCGTCAGCGGCACCTGCGAGGTCATGATCGATGTTTTTGAGGGGCATCTGAAGCGGGAATTCAATGAGAAAGAAGGGTTGAACCTCATCGCCTGAGCCGCCGTCCGATCGCGGATCGGGCGCGAGGATTTTTTGCATTTTGTATGCGATAGGGGCTTGTCTGGGCGCCGCGCTTGTGATAAAAGCCCCACCGTGGTCTAGAGGAAGAGAAAGCACAACCAACAAAAGGAGGAGAACACCATGACATCGAAGCGGTTCGTGAGAATTGTCCTGTCTTTACTGCTGGTTCTGGTATTTTCGTTCCCCGTATACGCTCAGCAGAAGGTCATCAAGATTGGCGCCGTCTATCCCCTGACAGGCAACATCGCCTCGACGGGACTGGACTGCAGGCGGGGCGTTGACCTGGCCGTCGACATTATCAACGGCAAATATGACCTCGATCTGCCGCTGGCGAAGACCGAGGGCATTCCCAATCTTGGCGGCGCGAAGCTCGAGATCGTCTACGCCGACACCAAGGGAGACCCCAAGAACGGTATGTCCGAGGCCGAGCGCCTTGTCACCCAGGAGAAGGTCGTTGCCATGATCGGAGCCTACCAGAGCTCCGTGACCAAGACGGCAAGCCAGGCCACGGAAAGGCTGAAGATCCCCTATGTGTGCTCCGATTCCTCCTCCCCCACGCTTACAGAGAGAAACTTCAAGTATTTCTTCCGCGTGAGCCCGCACGATGACATCTTCGCCAAGGACCAGTTCAATTTCCTGAAGGACCTGGAGAAGAAGACAGGCAAGAAGATCAACACCGTTGCCCTGCTCTATGAAAACACCGAGTTCGGTTCCAACGTGGGCAAGTCCGAGGAAAAGTATGCCAAGGAATTCGGATATAAGGTTGTTGCCAACGTGACCTATGCCGCCAACGCGACTGATGTTGCGAGCGAAGTCGGCACGATCATCAAGAGCAAGCCCGATGTCGTCATGCACGCCTCCTACATCACCGATGCCATTCTCTTCACCAAGACCTTCAAGGAAATGGGCTTTGCCCCCAAGGGCTTCCTGACCATGGCCGGCTACATCGAGCCCGGCTATCTCCCGGCTGTCAAGGCGGATGGAAACTTCTTCATCGTCCGCTCCACCTTCGCGCTGGATCTCGCCAAGAAGAAGCCCCTCGTCGGCAAGGTCAACGCTCTCTTCAAGAAGAAATACGGCATGGACATGAGCGAGAACGCGGCCCGCAGCTTCATGGCACCCTTCGTTCTGGCTGATGCCTTCAACCGGGCCAAGTCGACGGACGCCGAAGCGGTCGTGACGGCCCTGCTGGCGACAGACATCCCCGGCAATCAGGTCATCTACCCCTGGAAGGGCATCAAGTTCGACCCGAAGTCGCACCAGAACATCTATGCCCAGGGGACGCTCGTGCAGATCCTGAAGCAGGAATACGTGACCGTGTGGCCCTTCGATTCGGCCGCTGCGAACGTCGTCTGGCCGTTCCCGAACTGGAAGGGAAGAAAATAGAAATAGAGAAAGTTCTTTGATCGAGGGGCAGGCGGGGCCGGCAACGGCGCCCGCCTGCCTTCATGAGAGGATCGGACTGAAATGGAAGAGCAGTTACTCCAGCAGATCGTCAACGGGTTGCTCATCGGCTTCATGTATTCGCTGATCGCTATCGGGCTCACCCTCATCTGGGGCGTCATGAACATCGTGAACTTCGCCCACGGCGACATGCTCATGATCGGCATGTTCACGTCCTTTTGGCTTTTCACCCTCTACGGGGTTGATCCCATCTTCTCCATCCCCGTCTGTTTTCTGCTGCTCTTCGTCATGGGGTCGCTCATCTACCGCTTCATTGTGAGCAAGGTCATGAAGGGGCCGATGCTGGCCCAGGTCGTTGTGACCTTCGGCGTCAGCATCTTTATTTCCAACCTGGCCGTCTATTTCTGGACCCCCGATTTCCGCCTCTTGCCTGCGACGATTCTGGACGGCACCTGGGAGATCGGTGACATCGTCCTGAGCATCCCGAAGGTGGTCGCTTCCATCGGCAGCGTAATTGCCTCCCTCTGCATCTTCTTCTACCTGAAGAAGACCAAGACGGGGAAGGCCATCCTGGCAACGGAAATGGACCGCGAGAGCGCCCTGCTCATGGGAATCAACACGGACCGGATCAACTCGCTGTCCTTCGGGATCGGCTCTGCCCTTGTCGGCGTGGCCGGTGCCCTCCTCTCCACCTACTATTACATCTATCCGCAGGTCGGGGGGCTCTTCGGCACCATCTCCTTCTGCGTGGTTGCCCTGGGCGGCTTCGGCAGTATCGAAGGGGCTTTCCTCGCGGGGATCCTCGTCGGGCTTGCCCAGACGCTGGGCGGGTATTTCTTTGATCCATCCTATAAGTATGCCATCGTTTTCGGAATCTATCTCATCACCATCTGGATAAGACCGCAGGGTCTCTTGGGCTGGTAAATTATGAATCACCTCACGACACGACAGAAAATTGCGGGAATTGTCACGCTGCTGCTGGCTTTGGCCTTTCCGCTTGTTTTCACCGACACCTTTCCGATCCACGTCCTGATCCTCGTCTACATGTTCGGCGTGCTGGGGATGGGATGGAACATCATGGGCGGCTATGCCGGGATGTTTTCCTTCGGCCAGGCGGCCTTCTTCGGGATCGGTGCCTACACGTCGTCCTTTCTCCTGATGAACTTCGGCGTCAACCCGTGGATCGGGCTTGTGAGCGGCGGGATTGTCGCAGCGCTTGTGGCAGCTGCCATTGGATATCCCTGTTCCAATCTCCGTGGACACTACTTTGCCATCGCCAGCATTGCCTTTGCGGAGATCGTCCGGGTCGTCTTCAACAACTGGAAGCTCGTGGGTGCGGCAGAGGGGCTCTCCCTGCCCATGCTGGACGAGTCCTTTGCCAATTTCATGTTCCACTCCTCGAAGCTTCCCTACTACTACATCATA
>DATJPI010000091.1:0-7963 GCA_035506495.1 Syntrophales bacterium | reverse complement strand
TAGTAGGGGTGCTTGAGGAATGACCAGGGCTCCACGTGTTCCCCGATGTGGGACAGGTAGGACTCGGATTTGAACTGGGCGAGGAATTTCCCCTCGGCATCCTTTATGCGGATCTCGCCGTCGTAGAGCTGAAGGCCCCCTTCCTCGTCGACGAGCCCCATGTAGTTGGAGGGGAACGACGCGAAGGTGTCGGCCAGGGCCTTGTTGGACTCCAGCCAGCCCCGCGCGATGCTAAGTGCCACCTTGCCTATCTCGGTCATGCCGTCGAGCTCGGCTGCGATCTCATCCCGATCCTTGGCCGTGAGGGGGGCGTTGACCCCGCCGGGGACGCAGAGGTTGGGGTGTACGCGCTTGCCCCCGCCCAGCCGCGAGATGATCTGCTGGCCGTAGCGGCGCAGGTGCACGGCTTTGACCGCCAGTTCAGGGTTGGCCTTGATGATCCCGAAGACGTTACGATCTTTCGGGTCGGCATCGAATCCCAGGAGTAGATCGGGAGCCGCGAGATGGAAGAAGTGCATCCCGTGCGACTGGATGATCTGGCCCATGTGGATCAGCTCGCGCAAAAGCTGCGCCGGCCGGGGGGGCTCCACCCGGGCCACGCCGTCGCAGGCCTTGGCGGCCGCAAGGTGATGGCTGACCGGGCAGATTCCGCAGATGCGCTGGGTGATCTGCGGCATCTCCAGATAGGGGCGTCCCTCGGAGAACTTCTCCAGCCCGCGGAACTCATCCACGTGGAAGAAGGTCTGGTCGACTGTACCCTGTTCATTCAGGTGTATCGTGACACGCCCGTGACCCTCGATTCTTGTTATCGGTTCAATCGTTATCTTGCGAGCACTCATGGAAGTCCTCCTCTAGTCGTACTTGAAATATTGGGGCGGCAGGACGATGGGGGTCCGGCCTGCGAGCAACTCCGAGAGCGCATAGAAAAGCGCATCGGCGCTCGGGGGGCACCCGGGGACGAACAGGTCGACCTTCACCACCTTGTCGACGCCAACGACCTCGTCCAGCGGCTTGCCGAGCTCCGGAGAGTCGGGGATGAGGCCATCAACGGTGCTTTCCGTCTCGAGATAGGCCCGCTTCAGGGCTGCCTGCGTGCCGCATAGATTGCGCATGGCCGGTACGCCCCCAAAGGTCGCGCAGTCGCCGATGGCAATGAGGATCTGGCAGCGCTCGCGCATCTGCTTGGCCACTTCGATGTTGTGGGTATTACAGATGGCGCCCTCGAGGATGCCCACGGTGACACCTTCCTTCGGCGGGTGCTTCAAGTCCGTCACCGGGCTTGATGTGAATTCGACCAGCTCCAGCAGCTTGAGGATCCGGTCGTCGATGTCGAGCAAGGACATGTGGCACCCGGCGCAGCCGGCCAGCCAGTCCGTAGCGATCTTGACCTTTGACATGGATGAGTCTCCTTTCACTTCAATTCCTTTGCGGCGCGGGCCGAGATGTCCTTGAAGGATGCGCCGAGTTTCTTCCCGAGTTTGTCAGCCAGCAGGGAGAGGATCTCCCAGTCCGGCTTGGCCTCCCCTTCGGGCTCCACGGCCTGGTTGGCCGTCAGGATCGAGCCCTCCGTGTTGGTCAGAGAACCGTTGCGCTCCGACCAGATGGCCGAGGGGAGGACCACGTCGGCACGATCGGTGAGCGCCGAGGTGTAACTCGCCTGTGCGATGACGAAGGCATCTTTGCCGGCCTTTTGCAGCACGTCGGCACCGTCCCAGTCCTGCTCGCCCATGAGGATGTAGAGCACCTTGGCGGCCGATGCCTTGAATCCGTTATGCAGTCCGAAGGAAACGGCGGCTCGCGTGTTGATGCCGGGCTCCAAGGCCACGAAGCGGGCCTTCTTCCCGAGTTTTTTGAGGGTCCTGGCCGCCTTCTCGGTGAGGCCGGTTCCGTAGAGCACAGTCACGTTGTCGACGGCGTCGGCGATCTCCACGGCCTTGCCGACGTCCGAAAGGCTCAAGGTTGCTTCGGCAAAGGGGGCAAGCCCGTTTTCTGTGTCATCAACCACGATCAGCCGCATCCCCTTGTCGACGAGACGTTTAATCCGGAAGGAGGCGACGGGCTGATCCTTTGCGGGATTGGCTCCCACAACCAGGATCATGTCGCTGCCGACGAGGTCTTCGAAGGTGCCCGGTTTCTTGCCGATCCACTCCGGGGCGGCGCCCGAGAGCAGTCCCACGTTCTTTGACCGCAGTTCCTTGAGGAACAAACGGCCGGCGAGGTAGAGGGCTTCGTTGGTTGCATCGCCCGATACGAGCAGCGCGATCTCTTTGGCCTCGGCATCGTCAATCTGCTTGGCAACGGCCTTGACGGCGTCGCTCCAGCTCGCGGGCTCGAGCTTCCCCTTTTTGCGAAGCATGGGCTGGGTGATGCGCTTGCGCCCTTCGTAAAGCGGGTCGAAGCGCCCGATCTTGCAGAGAAGCCCCCCATTGACCCCCGAGCCCCAGTCGCCCTCGATGCGAAGGACGTTGCCGCCGCGTGTCACGATTTCCATTCCGCAACCGACACTGCACTTGTTGCAGACGCTTTTGACGCGCTCGGTCTGTTCGCCGCGTCCCATAAAGGAGCTCCGGCGGTCGATGATGGCACCCGTCGGGCAGGACTGCAGGCACGTGCCGCAGGAGATGCAGGTCGACGAGCCGAAGGGCACGTCGGCGTCGGCGTGAATCATCGAATCGGCTCCGCGCTGGCGAAGCCCCAGGGTGTGATTGGCCACCAGCTCACCGCATCCGCGTGCGCAGCGCTGGCAGAGCACGCAACGGTTCTGATCCATGACGAAGTAGGTTCTTGTGGCATCCAGAGGGAATCCCTGGGTGTAGGTGGGGTAAACCCAGTGGTCGATCCCGTAACGGTACCCGAGGTTCTGAAGTTCGCAATCGCCGCTGGCCTCGCAGAACGGGCAGTAGTGATTGCGTTCGGAGAACAGCATGTCGAGGACGAGCTTCCGGGCGGATACCACCCGCGGGGATTCCGTCTCGATTTCCATGCCCTCCGAAATCGGGAACGCGCAAGCCGCCTGGAGGTTGCGCTGTCCCTTGACTTCGACGACGCAAATCCGGCAGGCCCCGATCGGCTTCAGCGCCCTGTGATGGCACAGCGTCGGGATTTCGATGCCAGCTTGATTTGCGGCCTCGAGGATGGTGACACCCAGCGGCGCCAGGACCTCGCGGCCATTGATGATCACTCGTATTTTAGCCATCTCTCGCTTCTCCTTTTCTCAAAGGTAACGCAAGGCACCGTGGGCCCCCGCCGTTTCGGCAGGTGCCCGCCGGTGACGAAGTGTTATTTACAGCTCTACGTCGCAGCGCAGGCAACGGGTCGACTCCTTCTTGGCGGCATCCTTGGCGTAGCCCAGCTCGACTTCCTGGAAATTCGCCTGGCGGAAGGAAGCCTCCAACTCCGGCATGTGGGCCATGGGGCATTCCACCGTCTCCTCGTCGATGACGAAGGGAATCTGGATCTCCTCCTCGGGGGAAGGAACCCAGGCCGACTCGCCATTCTTCTTCCGGATGGAGGCGTCGATCTCGTCGGCCGCCTCGTGGCCCGCGGCGATGGCCTTGATGACCGTGCTGGGGCCCGTGACGGCGTCGCCGCCGGCGAAATATTTCGGGTTCGTCGTCCCGGAACGGAACCCGTTGGTTGCCACGTCGAAGCAGGACCACTTGTTGACCGTCACGCCGCTTTCCTTCGGTACGAAGGTCAGATCCGGCGTCTGGCCGATGGCGGCGATGATCGTGTCGACCGCCAGGGTGAACTCGGAGCCCTTGATGGCCACGGGCCGCTTGCGCCCGCTGGAGTCGAAATCGCCGAGCTTCTGCCGCAGGCACTCGATCCCTGCGGCGCGCCCGCCTGTTCCAACAATGCGAAGCGGTGCGATGAGGTACTCGATCTTGATGCCCTCGTGTTCGGCCGCTACGATTTCCTCCTCGGCGGCGGGCATGTCTTCGCGAAGCCTGCGGTAGAGGATGGTTACCTCGGCCCCGAGCCTCTTGGCCGTGCGGGCCGCATCGATGGCGGAGTTTCCACCGCCGATGACGGCAACCTTGGCGCCTAAAGACTTCTTGCCGCCCGTCCAGGCTGCTTCATCCATGTTGTAGTCGCGCAGGAACTCGACTCCGCCCCAGACGCCCTTGAGGTCCTCGCCCTCGACACCCATGCGCTGGCTCTTGTGAGCGCCCGGTGCGAGGTAGACGGTATCAAAGTCCTTATTCACGGCATCCCAGGGGAGGTCGCGCCCCACCCGGATCCCGCACTTGATCTCGACCCCGAGCTTGCGGATGTCGTCGATTTCCTTTCCGAGAATCTCCCGGGGCAGTCGGTATGAGGGGATACCCCAGCTGAGCATGCCACCCGGTGTGGGGAGCTCCTCGAATACCGTGACACGATAACCGCGAAGCGCCAGATCCCTTGCGCAGGTGAGTCCCGCGGGACCCGCACCGATCACGGCGATCTTTTCCTTGCGGGTGACCGGGACGGGCTTGATCTCGGGCCTGGGTGCCTGGTCGGTGATGTAGCGCTTCAGGAACTTGATGGAAACGGGCTCGTCCAAGAGTCCCCGGCGGCACTTGGACATGCACTTGTGGTCGCAGACCCGGCCGCAAGCCGACGGGAAGGGGTTCGTCTTCAGCAGCACCCGGTAGGCATCCGTCAAGCGGTCGTCGCGGATCAGCGCGATGTAGGAGGGAATGTCCATGCCGATGGGGCAGGTATGCTGGCAGGGCGACTTGAAGAGGGCCGAGCAGACGGCGGCGCGGCACTTCTTGTCGCGAATGTGCTCCATGTATTCATCGCGGAAATAGCGGATGGTTGAGAGCACCGGGTTCGGGGCCGTCTGGCCGAGGCCGCACAGCGAAGCATCCTTGATGACGGAGGCCATCGACTCGAGGAGCTCGACGTCGCCTTCCTTTCCCTTGCCCTTTGTGATGTTGGTGAGGATCTCGAGCATGCGCTTCGTTCCTTCACGGCAGGGAATGCACTTTCCGCAGGACTCGTCTTGGCAGAAGTCCATGAAGAAACGGGCCATGTCGACGGCGCACTTGTCCTCGTTCATGACAATCAAACCGCCCGAGCCCATGATGGCGCCCAGTTCGGTCACTTTCTCGTAGTCGACGGGGGCGTTGAGATGCTGCACGGGGATGCATCCGCCGGAGGGTCCACCGAGCTGCGCGGCCTTGTACTTCTTGCCGCCGGGGATGCCGCCGCCGATGTCGTAAACGATCGTCCCGAGCGTCGTTCCCATGGGCACTTCCACGAGCCCGACGTTGTTGACGTCGCCCGTGAGCGCGAAGACCTTCGTGCCCTTGGACTTTTCGGTACCTACACCGGCGTACCATTCGCCGCCCCGGAGCATGATCTGGCCGATGTTGGCCAGCGTTTCAACGTTGTTCAGCACGCTGGGTTTTGCCCAGAGGCCCGCCACGGCGGGGAAGGGCGGACGCGGGCGGGGCATGCCGCGCTTGCCCTCGATCGAGGTCATCAGCGCCGTCTCCTCGCCGCAGACGAAGGCGCCTGCGCCCTGGTAGATTTCGATGTCGAAGTTGAAACCCGTTCCCAGGATGTCCTTCCCGAGAAGACCCATCTCGCGGGCCTGCCCGAGAGCCACGTTGAGGCGGTGGATGGCCAGCGGGTACTCGGCGCGGCAGTAGATGTAGCCGTGGCTGGAACCGATTGCCTTGGCGGCGATTACCATCCCTTCAAGAACAGCGTGCGGGTCGGCTTCCAGGACACTGCGGTCCATGAAGGCCCCGGGGTCGCCTTCGTCGGCGTTGCAGAGGACGTACTTCACATCCCCGGGGGATCGCGATGCGAACTGCCACTTGAGCCCCGTCGGAAACCCTGCGCCGCCGCGGCCTCGAAGGCCCGACTTGAGGACTTCCTGCACGATCTGTTCGGGCGTCATCTCGGTGAGGGCCTTGGCCATGCCGGCGTAGCCGTCGCGGGCGATGTATTCCTCGATGTTCTCGGGGTCGATGAGGCCACGATTACGGAGCACCCGAAGGTCCTGGAGGGCGAAGAACGGGATCTCCTGCATGGAGGGGATCCGGTCCTCTTTGCCCGGCTCCTTGTAGAAGAGCCTCTCGACGGGTCGCCCCTTGATGAAGTGCTCTTCCACGAGCACGGGGACGTCGGCCGTCTGGATGTTCATGTAAATGATTCCCTCGGGGTATACGACCATGATGGGGCCCATGGCGCAAAAGCCGTTGCATCCCGTCTCGACGACCTTGATTTCCTCGGCAAGGCCCTTCTTGTTGAGCTCGTCGACGAGGGCTTTCTTGACCGCGATGCTTCCGGACGCATGGCAGCCCGTTCCCCCGCAGACCAGTAAATGCGATCGAAATACTTTCATTGAACTTGATCCTCCCCTCGAATAATTCCTCAGCAGGGAATGGTGATTTCCTCTCCCGTTAGCGAACGACCTCGGCTCCTTTCGCAAGCACGAAAGGTGTCTGGATCTCCCCTTCCATCACGTGGCGCTTAAACACCTGGCGCATCTTCTTCTCGTCCATCTTTTCATACTTGATGGGCTCCTTGCCCAGGAGTTCGACAGTGACCAGGGGCTCACGGCTGCACAGTCCCATGCAGCCCGACGTGGTGACGATGACATCCGCCACGGCCGATTCCTCGATCTCCCGCATGAGGACATTGAGCACCTCGCGGGCTCCCGAGGCGATGCCACAGGTCCCCATGTGGACCGTTACCTTGGCCCGCTGCCCACCCTCGCGAAGGGCCGTCTGGGAGTGGACCTTTTCCTTGATTTTCTTGAGATCTTCAATCTTCAGCTTGGTCATTGCTCTTTCCTCTTTTTCCAAGGCTCGGGGCGCCGGGTGCGGGTTGAATGGGGTCAGGATGTCGGTTTCTTGTTTTTACCCTGTACCCTATACCCTGTACCCTGTACCCGATTATTGATAATCATCCAGAACCGATTTCATTTTTTGTGTCTTCATCCGACCATGGACGTTCTCGTCCACCACGATGACAGGCGCCAGGCCGCAGGCCCCCAGGCAGCGGACCGTCTCGTAAGTGAAGCGCCGGTCCGCCGTCGTTTCACCCTCCTCGATGTTGAACTCCTTGACGACGTTATCCGCGATGGCCTTGCCCCCGCGGACGTAACAGGCGGTGCCCAGGCAGACGCGAACCGTATGGCGCCCCCGCGGCTTCATCGTGAAGAAGGAGTAGAAGGTAACAACGCCGTAGACCTGCGCCAGAGGCAGATTCATCCCTTCGGCGATCCTCCGCTGTACCGAAACAGGGAGATACTCCAGGATCACCTGGGCCTCCTCCAGCAAGGGGATCAGACCGCCGGGCTTTCCTTTGAAGCGGGCGATAATCTCGTCCAGCTTCGCCACCTGCTCGGCGGTGAACTCTTTCAGCAGATTGCCGTTTCCGTTTTTCATGAAACCTGTCTCCTCTCTCAGGGGGTGTCACGCCGCGGTCCCGATGGCCTTGAGGCCCTCCGTGATATGCTCACGGAGAAAACCCGTGACCTCGGGGTGGTTTAGCGGAACATCCTCCAGTGCTTTTTTGATCTCCCGCGTGTCCAGCAGGTACATCCTGCCGTCCACCATGTGCCTGTATATGAAATCGATCCCGGGGCTTCCCACGATGATCGTAATCAGTGTCGATGCGATGTCCCCCATCGGCTGCCGGTCAATGTGGGTGAGTCCGAAAACGGCCTCAACCATTGTCCCCGTCTGCGGCCTCGAGCGCAGGGTCATCCTGCCGCCGGTCCGTTCCGCAGCGTCGGAAAGCATGGGGAGCCCCAGGCCCACACGCCGGACCTTCTTGGTCGTGTAAAAGGGATCGAGGGCTTTCTGACGCTCGACCGGGGTCATTCCTTTCCCGTTGTCGGTGATGCGCATCACGAAGCGGTTCTTTGCCCGGTCTTCCCGGATCAGGATTCGAACGAGGGTCGCCCCGGCGCGGACGGAGTTCTCGACGATGTCCAGGATGTGAAGCGCCAGCTCGA
>DATJPI010000090.1:0-13302 GCA_035506495.1 Syntrophales bacterium | reverse complement strand
AATCCGTGCGACCTGGTCCCTGTTTTTCTCGCCGGTGAGGCCCTTCAGAAGCAGAGAGGCCGAAAGGGCGATGCTCCCCAGGGGATTGCGGACCTCGTGGGCAATGTCGGCCGCCATTTCTCCCATGGCGGCAAATTTTTCGGTTCGTTTGGCCATCTCTTCGAGCTTCTCGACGCGGGTCACGTCGAGCAGAATGTGCACGGTCCCCACCCGGATGCTTTCTCTCGTCTTGACGGGGGACGTGAGAATTTCGAGGACTCTCCTCCCCAGGCGAATTTTGCGTTTGCCATGCAGCTCAAGGGCTGCCGTCTTGCCGGACCGGTACGGGTCTATTTCTTCGGATCCCCGGAACAACTCGGCGATGTCTTTTCCCGCGTCATCCGATCCCCTCCCCGTGAACCACCCGGCGCAGCCGTTCATCATCGTGATGCGGCCCGCAAGGTCCGTCACAATGACCCCCGTCGTAAGGCTCTCCAGGATGGTTTCGAGGTAGTTCCGGACTTCCTCTTTCTCCGCGAGAATACTCTCGAGGCGGCGATTTTTCTGCTCGAGCTCCCGGTTCAGGCTTTCGAACTTGATCTCCAGATTCGAAAAGGCTTCCTGGAGCTTCACGGTAGCCGAGTTGAAGCTTTCGAAGGATTCCTGCAGGACCTTGATGTTCCCGGCAGGCCGCTTGACCGACCGGGCCGGTTTCCGTGCGCCTTCTTTTTGCATGTCCTTTATTTCGTCGAAAGGTATTTCTGGTATTTCTCCGTCCATGCGGAATCGGAGAGGGTGTAGTCGATCGTCTTGTTCCAGAAGTCATCCCCCGTGCGGACTTTCAGCTCCGAGAAGACCCGGTTGGCCTCAGCGGGATTTTTCATCTCGACGTATCCCTTTCCGAGGTTGTAAAGGGTCCAGGGGTTTTGCGCACCGCTCTGGGCTGACTCGACAGCCTGTTTGTAGGCCGAAACCGCCTCCGGGTACTTGTGCGTCTTGAGGTAGCAATCCCCCACCCCTGCCAGCGAATCCTGTAGAACCTGGCTGTTGCCGGCCTTGTCCTTTTCGGATTGCCGGATGGCAAGCTGGAATTGCTGCAGCGCCCGTGAACAGGCATCGCTGAACCGCAAGGCAACACCGTAGTTGCGGTGGAGTATGGACGCATCTGCCGCGCCCTCCGAGGGAATTTCCGCATAGGAAGCCGCGGCCTTCTCGTAGAGACCCTTCCTGAGATAGAGGTCCCCCTGGATCCGGCGCAAGGCGATCCGGTCCTCCCTGCCAAGAGAGGCCGCCTCCTTCGCAAGCTCCGCAACCAACCGCTCCGCCTCGTCATACTGCCGCTCGCGCACGTTCACGTCCGCCACCAGGACGAGCAGAGAATTGCGGCTCCGGCTGTCTTTCTCGATCATCAGGAGATGGTCCGACACGCGCCGGGCGTCTCGATACAGACCTACGCGGCGCAGGCTGTCAGCAATCCGGTATCCCGTTCCGAAATCGACGGTTTTCACCCAAGCGCTTTCGTAGGCCATGAAATACGTATCGGCCACACGCAGATAGTCGGCTTTCTGGTAGTCCTCGTCAACGAGTCGCTCCGTGATCCCTTTCAAATGCACCAGGGCGGCGTCCTTGCAAGAGCCGTTGGGGAACCGTTTCAGTTGGGTGATGCTCGTTACGAAGGCTTCCTGGAAACGGTTTTTCTGGTAAAAGGCAAGGGACTGCTGGAAGAGGATTCGCTCGGCCAACTCCGGGCTGGGCAGATTCTTCGAAAGCACCATTCCATAGGCGGCAACGGGATCCTTGTAATACTGCACACCGGCCATGTAAGCAGGGATTTTGAACCCCGGTTTTTTCACCCCGATATTGGCCATGATGATGGCGCTCTCCGTGGCTTCCTTGGATTCGGGATACCTCTCGATGACGGTGCTGAAAACCTTGAGTGCCGGCTCGTACTGCTGCAACTCCGTGAGCGAGCGCGCGATCAGGTAGGACATCTCCTTGCGGAACGGATCCTCGGGATAGATGTTGATGTAGTAGGAAAAGACCCCGATGACATTGTCGTAGGAACCCTGGCGGAAGAAGTGAAACCCCAGACTGACGAGGACCTCACGGGGCAGGTCCCGGTAGTCGGGCCATCGTTTGAGGGCCTGCAGGAACGCATCGTCTGCCTTCTTCGTGTCCTGCATCTGGCCGTAACACTCGGCGATCCAGTAAAACGAGGCCTTGGACCGGGGAGAGCCGGCAAACTGATCAATGTAGGACCTGAACTTATCCACGGCCTTCGCGTAAAGACCCCTGCGGTAGAGGCTGACTGCTTCGGCATAGAGGAGCTCGTCCTCAGCGTTGGTGGTGCCGCCGGCTTCTTTCTGGGCGTCGCCGGCGGACCCCGTACCGAAAGGCTGAAACCTGAACGGCTCGGGCAGCGGAAGCCCTTCGGTTACCGAACCGTCCGCTGTGACCTCCGTTCTTTTTGCCAGGAAGGAGTAGAGTGCGGCTTTCTTCCCTTTCGGAACCGCTTCCGGTGCCGGCGTGATTTTCACCTGGGGATGGAGCTGCATTTCCGACGGAACTGCGGCCTTCGGGGACTCCGGCGCCGGGAATTCCTTCTGCGCAGTCGCCTTATCTTTACCGACGGCGGATTCTTGCGGTGCGGCCGCTGCCGGAATGTTCCTGACGGCATAAAAACGGATCGCTTTTTTCTTTTCCATCACCGCGCCCTGGCGCGCTGCTTCGTCAGCGCTCGCGTAACGGCCGACAAAAACGCGCCAGCGCCCATCCTTTCCGTCGGGCTTCGCGGAAAAGGCGTCATACCCTTTTTCTTTCAGAACCTGGACTTGTTCGGCGGCCTTGTCAGCGCTGGGGTAGGACCCCACATGGAGGCTATAAGCGGTCGAGGGTGTCCCTGCGGCGGTTGCCGATGCAGAGAGGAGCACGATGAGGGCGACGGCCAGACAGGCTATGTGGTTTCTTCCCATGGTCAGTCTCGGTGTGCGGAATACAGGCGGTCCGATGGACACACCACCGCCTGACCAGAAGATAGCAAGTGACATGCCACGGGAAGACAGGGTACAGGGTACAGGGGAAAGGGTACAGGGGAGAAATCTCCAAGACATTGATTGCGGCTATGTTTTGGCTGTTTTGCCGATCTCTTCGGCAGGCGGGTATCCTGCGCTCGAAGGCGCCGGCAACAGGACTCAACGATGGGGTCGCTGCATGTCCCGTCGATCGATTTCGAAAAAACTGAAGCGGCTTGTCAATAAAATGACGGTCGAAGCCTAACACGCCGAGGCATAAAAAGAACCGGGGAGAGCTTTCTCCCCGGCACCTCTTTCGACGGAACAGACGAGTTCTAGCTGATATTGAACCTCTTGAGCTTCTCGACAAAGGTCGTCCGATTGAGGTTGAGCAGCTTCGCGGCGCGATTCTTCACGCCGCTCGTTTTTTCCAGGGCCTTGAGCAGGAGATCTTTTTCGAATCGGTCGACGACCTCGTTGTATTCGATGCCGTCCTCGGGAATGTCGACAACGCTGGAGACTTCGCTCTTGCCTTTACCAACACTGAGGATCTTGGGCGGCAGATCGTCCACCTTGATCTTGCCCTCCTCCTTCATCACGACCAGCATCTCGATGAGGTTCTCCAGTTCGCGGACGTTGCCCGGCCAGGAATACCGCATCATGTAATTCATGGCCTCAGGGGTGAGTTCCTTCACGTTGCGCTTCTTGAGCTTGTTGAATTTCGTGAGAAAGTGATTGATCAGCACAGGGATGTCCATCTTCCGTTCCCGCAGAGGGGGCAGGTAGATGGGGATGACGTTGATGCGATAGAAGAGGTCTTCCCGGAACCGCTTCTCCTGGACGGCCTTGTCGAGGTCCTGGTGCGTGGCGCAGATAATCCGCACGTCGGAGTTGATCGTTTTTACGCCGCCGATGCGCTCGAACTGCTTTTCCTGGATGACGCGCAGGACCTTGACTTGGAGAGCCGGGCTCATGTCGCCGATCTCATCGAGGAAGATGGTGCCCCCCTGGGCAAGCTCGAAACGTCCCACGCGGCTCTTGATGGCGCCCGTGAAGGCCCCCTTCTCGTGACCGAACAGCTCGCTTTCGAGAAGTTCCTCGGGAATGGCCCCGCAGTTGACGGGCACCAGTGGAAAGTTACGACGGTCGCTGTTAAAATGGACCGCTCGGGCCACCAGTTCCTTTCCCGTCCCGCTCTCGCCGTAGATGACGACAGTGCTGTCTGAGGCGGCGACCCTCTCGATCTTGTCGAAGACCTTCCGCATGTTGTCGCTGAATCCGATGATCTTGTTGAAGTCGTATTTCTTCTTCAACTGATCCTTCAGCGTAATGTTCTCTTCCTTGAGCTTCGCGTAAGACAGGGCCCGTTCGATGGTGAGCTTGACGATATCGTCCTTGAGGGGTTTGGCGATGTAGTCGAAGGCGCCGAGTTTCATGGCCTCGACGGCCGAGTTGACCGTGCCGTAGCCCGTGATCATGATGACGATGCTCTCGGGGTTGACCTCCTTGACGAACTTCAGCAGGTGAAGTCCATCGACATGGGGCATCTTGAGGTCGGTGACGACGAGGTCGTATTTGTCGTCGATGAAAACATCCATGGCCTGCCGGCCGTCTCCGACTCCCTTGACCTCGTATCCGTAACTCCTTAGTAATTCCGCGAGGTTGTCGCGGCTCAACTCATTATCCTCGGCAATAAGGATCCGGATATTTTTCGCATCTTTCTTGGTCTTGCTCTCTGCCATGACTGGTGTCTCACCGTTTTCGCGAATGAATCGCATGAACGTAAAGCAACGTGGGATGTAAACAAAATTTTGTCATTAGTCAACCATAAATATTATCCGAAGGAAAGCCGATAGATGGGTAAGGGTCATCCGGGCTTCCCTGAAGGAATCACGCCTAAAGTTTTCCATACCAGATACCGATCTGTTTATTGAGACGCGAACCATGACGATATCTTCCTATCAAATCGATAATATTCTCAAAGCTTACAGCCGGCAGAGCAAGATCGGTTCAAGATCGGCGCCGGCTCAGGACGCTCCGAACGTAAGTTCGAAGTACGCCGATGTCGTGTCTCTGTCGTCCGAGCAAGACAAACAGGGGGTCTACGACAAGATTTCCTACAGCCTGATGGATGTCATCCTGAAAGGCGATAAACCCGAATAGAACCCTTCGCGAGTCGCTGAACGGGGACCGTTTCAACGGGGGCTGCGAGCTCCTGATCGCATGTTTCCGATGTCCGTGGTTCGAGACCGCTTGAGATTGGCCTTTGCCTTTCCCGAGGCCGTTGCGATACCCCTGTCAGCAGCACACGCGACGAGATCTGAACCATGGATGGGACGATCAGGATGAACGGCACGAAACCCGCCGGGACCGAATTCAGGATCTTTTCTGAAACGACATCAGGCAAGAGGACAATCCTCGTCGTTGACGACGACCCCCTTGTCCGCACTCTCGTCGTCGAAGCCCTGAAGCGCACAGGAGACTTCATCGCCTCCGAGGCTGCCGACGGGCAGGAAGCCCTGGACATCCTCCGATCCAATCTCTTCGACCTGGTGATTACCGATATCCACATGCCGGGAATGAACGGCATGGACCTTCTGAACCGGATCCGGGAGATCAACCCCGTCATCCCCGTTATCATGATTACCGGATACCCCACCGTCGACCTGTCCGTGTCGGCCATGAAAACAGGGGCCGTCGATTTCCTCTCGAAGCCTTTCCACCTCGACGAGCTTCTCTACAAGGTGAACATCTATCTGAGGGAGAAATCACTTCTCACGGCCGACGATCTGCTGCAGAAGGCCGAACACGAAAAGCTTCGGGACAAGGTCCGGCAGGTATCGACAAGAGGATTCATCTACGACTTCATCGAGAGGCTGGGGGTCAGCAACGACAACATCTTCCGAGTCATCGCCGATCTGGCCCTCCAGGTCTCCAACGGCGAGCATTGCACCATCCTGCTCTATGACAGGGAGACGGGCGATTTCGTTCCGAAGATCTCGAGCAGCAATGATCTCATCCCGGATCAACCTGCCCCTCCCCTGCCGAAGCAGCTGCTGCAGGAAGTCGTGCGCAAAAAAGACGGCGTCCTGTTCAACTCCTCCGATCCCCAGAGCCTGTCCTCGATCCTCTGCACCCCGCTGATGATCCGGGGCAATGTGTTCGGGATCCTCGGCCTCCGGAAAACCCGCAACGGTGCGTGCTTCTCCGATCAGGACCTCTATGTCATCGAAAGCCTTTCAAAGCGGGCCTCGCTGAACCTGGAAAACAAGGTCCTCTACGAGACCCTCTACACGAACATCGCCGAGACCTTCCGGGCGCTTGTCGCTTCCATCCAGGCCCGGGACCAGTACACGGAGAGGCATTCCGAGAGTGTGACCCGGTTCGTTCTCCGTACCGCTGAGCTCATGCAGTGTTCCCCCGACGATATTGAGTGTCTCCGGATCGCCGCAATGCTCCATGACATCGGCAAGATCGCTATCCCGGATTATATCCTTCTCAAACCCAGAGAGCTCACGGGAGAGGAGTACTGCATCATCAAGAGCCACAGCACCATCGGCGATAATATCCTGACCCCGATTGCGCTTTTCGAGAAAGAGCGCACCGTCATCCGCCATCACCATGAATACTGGAACGGCTCCGGCTACCCCGACGGGCTCGCCGGCGAGAGCATTCCTCTTCTCTCACGGCTGATCGCCGTGGCTGACGCCTACGATGCCATGACAACGAACCGGCCCTACCGGCTTTGCATGAGCCACAACGAAGCCATCTCCGAATTGTGCAGAAACGGAGGTGTCCAGTTCGACCCGCAGGTGGTCAACGCATTCATCCAGTCCTTCCAGAACGCACCGAACACCGATTTCCCCGCGCCAGTCTACCCGCTCGGAATCGAAGCCTGAAGCCTGCCCTTTATCCTTTGTCCTTGAGCCTTGATCCTTGGTTAGTGCGCCTCGTCCCAGTTCTTCCCCGCATGGATCTCGACCTTGAGGGGAACCCTCAGCCTTACGACCCCTTCCATCTCTCGTTTCGCGAGGGCCATGATCTCTTCTTTTTCGGACGTTGGAACCTCGAAGACCAGTTCGTCATGGACCTGCATGATCATGGTCGCCTTCGAGTGACGCTTCTTTAATAGATGGTGCAGGTTGATCATGGCAATCTTGATGAGATCGGCCGCCGTGCCCTGGATGGGTGCATTGATGGCGGTGCGCTCGGCAAACTGTCGGATGGCCGGATTGGAACTTGCGATCTCGGGGATGTAGCGCCTGCGGTTCAGGAGCGTGCAGACATACTTGTCCCTGCGTGCGTCTGCGAGGATCTCGTCCAGGAATTTTCGGACCCCTTTGTAGCGCCCGAAGTAGTTGTCGATGTACTCCCTGGCCTCGGGCTGGCTGATCCCCAGTTCCTTTGAGAGACCAAAGGGGCTCATCCCATAGATGACGCCGAAGTTGATCACCTTGGCACGTCTGCGCATATCCGGGCTGACCATCTCGGGAAAGACGCCGAAAAGGGCCGATGCGGTCCGGGTGTGAATGTCCTCACCCGCTTCGAAGACCTCGATCAGGTCCTCGTCGCCCGAGAGGTGCGCGAGCACGTGCAACTCGATCTGCGAGTAGTCGGCCGAAATCAGAACGCAGCTCTCCGGCGCGATAAAGGCCTGGCGGATGCGCCTGCCCTCGGACGTGCGGATGGGGATGTTCTGCAGATTGGGGTTGCTGCTCGAGAGTCTCCCCGTGGCTGTGACGGTCTGGTTGTAGGAGGTGTGAATTCGTCCGGTCTGCGGATGCACGATGGCAGGCAGGGCGTCGACATAGGTCGATTTGAGTTTTGAGATGCTCCGGTAGGCCAGGATCTCGGCGGGCAGCTCGTGCGTTTGTGCAAGCGCCGTGAGAACGTCCACGTCGGTCGAATAACCCTCCTTCGTCTTGCGGCCTTTTGTGAGTTTCAGCTTTTCGAAGAGGATGACCTGCAGCTGCTTGGGCGAGTTGATGTTGAAGCGCTCGCCTGCAAGGCGGTAGATCCGCTCCTCTGATTGGGACAGGAGACTCTCGAAATGCCCCGACATCTCCCTGAGGAGCTTGAGATCGACAAGGACCCCCCTCTGTTCCATGAGCGCCAAAACTTCAACGAGCGGCATCTCGACTTTTTGGTACAGCTCTTCGAGTGAGGCATCCTTCATCCGGCCCGAAAGAATGGGACAAAGCCTCCCCGTCACTTCCGCACGCTCTGCGGCAAATTCCTTCATCCGTTCAGGATCCACGTCGGCTGGCGACAGGGCTTTCGCACCGCTTCCCAGGATCTCTTTTGCGGAGGTGAGTTCGCGATCCAGGAATTCCCTGGCCACCTCGACGATATCGTGGCTCTTTTTCGAGGGGTTGAGAAGGTAAGAGCCGACCATGGTATCGACACCCGTGCCGCGCAGGGCGATGCCCAGACGTGCAAGAACGATGAGCGTGTTCTTCAGGTCGTGTCCGTCCTTGCGGATTTTCTCGCTGGAGAGCACCGGCGCAAGCATCCGGAGAGCCTGTTCGCGCTCCAGCGCTTTTCCCGAATGCCCCTTTCCCCCCTTGAAGGGGACGTAAAACGCCTCGGCAGGTTTCATCGACAGGGCGATTCCCACGGACTCGGCGTACATGGGAAACTCCGAAGTGAGCTCCATGTACAGGGAGAACTCGCCCGCCTTCTCGAGATGGTGAACAAGGTCCTGAAGCTCCTCTTCGGTAGCGATGAGCCTATACTGTCCTCCGCCTGTCCGGTTGCGTACCTCCAGATCCTGGATCAGCGATGAAAACTCCAACTCCTTGAAGATGGCTTTCAGTGCCTCCCGGTCGGCTCCGGCATAACGCGCGCTCTCCAGGGAAAGATCTACGTCGGCGTCGGTCTTCACCACGGCCAGCTCCCGGGAGAGGCGGGCCTGGTCGGCATGTTCGCCGATCGTCTTACGGAGCCGCTCATTGCGGATGTTTTTCAGATTTTCAAGCACCCCTTCAACGGAACCGTACTCTTTGATGAGTTGGAGAGCCGTCTTGGGGCCCACGCCTGGCACCCCGGGAATATTGTCCGACTTATCACCCATGAGGCCCAGGACTTCGGCTACCCTGCCGGGCTCCACTCCGAATCGCTCCTCAACCCCGGCGATATCGTACGTCTTGTCCTTCATGGTGTCGATCATCACGACACGATCCGAGACGAGCTGCATGAGGTCTTTGTCGCCCGAGACGATGACAATGCGGACGCCCGCGTCCGCAAATTTCCGCGCCAGGGTCCCGATCACGTCGTCGGCCTCGATGCCCCCGATCTCGAGAAGCGGGATACGGTAGGCCCGGACCAGGTCCTTGATAACAGAGATCTGGGGTTTCAGCTCGTCGGGCATGGGCTTGCGATGGGCCTTGTACTGCTCATAGGCCTCGGAGCGAAACGTAGGCCCCTTTGCGTCAAAGACCACAGCGATGTGCTCCGGTTTGCGGTCGCGAAGAAGCTTCGTGAGCATGTTGTTGAACCCGTAGACGGCATTGGTCGGGAACCCTCGCGAGTTGGCGAGCCCCTGGATGGCATAGAAGGCCCGGTAGGCATAATTGCTGCCGTCGATCAAATACAGGGTAGGCTTCGTTTTTTCGGACATCAACGTTTCCTTAAGGTAACAGGCTACAGGCCACAGACGACAGGTTAAAGGTTAAAGGAAAAAGGACAAAGGTTAGAAATCCATTCTCGTCTTGCCTTTATCCTTTGACCTTTATCCTTTCTCCTTGTTGCTTGCGGCTTGTTGCTTTTAGAGTTCGAACGTGGCATTAATCTTATACGTCTTCACCGCCTGCAGGCTCAGGATGTCCTTTACTCCTGTTTTCTTTTGGATTTCATCGAGGGCCTGCTCGAGAGCTTTCCGGTCCGGGGCAATGAAGGTGAACCAGACGTTGTACTCGTTGTTCCTTCGGTAGTTGTGGGTCACGCCGGGATAGCTGTTCACAACATCGGCAAACGTCCGGATCTTCTCTTCGGGCACCCGGGCGGCACACAGCGTGCTCGTGTAGCCGAGCGACCGAGACTCGAAAACAGCCCCGATCCGCCGGATAATGCCCTTCTCCTTGAGCCGCTTGACGCGTTCGATAACCTCCTCCCCTGAAATCCCCAACTCCGCTCCCACGGCATCAAAGGGCTCCGGTACGAGGGGAAAGCGCGTCTGGAGGATATTCAGAATTTTTCTGTCGGTCTTGTCCATGTTCCCTCAACGAAATCTCTTGATGGGGGGAGCTGTCGTCCTGCAGGTCGCTCAGATGGAGAATTCCTCCCCCATGGCTGGGACGCGCACCGTCCCCGGCACTCCCTCGGCCAACCAGAGCACGGATGCGCCATCCTCCCACTGGCGGTCCGTCCAGCCCCAGCCGGGGTTGCCTTCCCCCTCCTCATGTCCGCCCATGTGAACGAGAAGCGTTTCCTTCGGCTGCAGGGTCTTTGCATACTTGCGCACCGTGGCGAAGGAAAGGTGCCCCGTGTTGACGCCCACAACTTCCTCAACGGTCCAGGAAAAACAGTCGATGAAAAGATGATCCGCGCTGGAAAGGGCCTCCACGGCTTTTTTCTGCGCCTCCGTCTGCGGGTCCACGATCCAGTCGTTCCTGTTGTCCAGGTCCCAGAGCAGGACCGTTTTCTTCCCGCCCGTTCGGATGATGAAGCATGCGCTGTTGTAGCTGCTCTCCTTGAAATTCTCCGGACTGATGTCGGCTCCGGCGTGTGAGACAGACAGCGGGGCAATTTCGATCCCGTCAGCAGCAAGGGCGATCGGGGTGAGCAATGTCCCCGGGGGGTCCGTCTCACCGGAAGGCCTGCCATCGAGACAGCGGCACCACTCGTAGGAGTAGTTTCGGGCAAGCCACTTACCTGTACCGCCGCGGCACCAAGTGGGAATTCTCGAAAATTTTTCGCCGCGTCGCCTGGCCGTGCGTCTCATGGTCTCGCCCAGACGGTTGAGCTCCAGGCTGTGGTCCGGGTGCCAGTGTGTGAAGAGCAGCCAATCCACGCGGGCCTCGTCGGGGCGAAAGGAATTTCGCAGGCTGTTAACGACTCCAAGCCCCACGTCGACGAGGGCGTGCCACGCGATGCGCCCCTCTTCCTTGCGGATGATCGAAACGGACATGTTGGCCACAGGTTCCTGGAGGGCACAACGCGGGCAGGGACAGCCGAATTCCTGCAGAAAGGCATTTCCGGTTCCGTTCACGATGAGCGAGTATTCCATCCGCAGCTCCGTCTATATCATCTGTCCCGTTTTGTCTTTTCGTGCGGCCTACGATACATTGAGGTGACAGGTCACAGGTATTAGGTGACAGGAAATGCGGTAAGCTGGGAAACCCTGTTACCTGTTACCTGTTACCTTCGTTCCTATCATGTTTTCCCCGGTTCTGGAAGGCGCGAGACGAGAGGCAGCAGAGCGAGCGGGATGAGCGCCACTGAGGCAAGCACCGGCCGGATAGAGAAGGCATCGGCAAAAGCCCCCGCGATCGGCGTCATCGTTCCCCCCAGGCCGAAGGCAAAGCCCATCATGAGGCTCGATACCATGGAGCGGCCTTTCGGGGCCAGCGTCTGCGCGAGGGTGACGCCCAGCGGCAGTGTGGCCATGATGAAAAATCCCGCGAGAAAGGTCAGCAGGTAGACCCATGGGCCCCGGGCCAGAACGAGCAGCAGAAGAAAGGGTGTCGCCATGAGGAAGCTCGTGAAAAAAATCTTGCGGAAGCCGATCCGGTCCGAGAGATATCCCGCAATCATCCCGCTTGCCGTCCCCGCAAGGGTGAAGAGCGTAATAACGGCCCCCACGGCGATGAGCGAGAAGCCTTCCCTGACAAGCAGAACGGGCAGGAAGGTCCGGAAGACGTGCGCCACGAAGGCGCGAAAGACCATGATGAGCCAGATCATGACGATCCACTGCCAGATCGACCCGAACATCTCTCTGAGTGTCCCCAAGAATGTGCGGCTCTCGATTTTTTGACGATCCGGGACGGGTACGACCAGGAACAGATAGCCGAAAATTGCGAGTCCCGGAATCATCAGCCAGGGCATCCCGTCGAGTCCCCTGAGAGTCACGAACCAGGCAATGAAGAGAGGTCCCACAGCAAAGGCGAAGGTCCCGCCCATGTTGAAGATGGAATAGGCAAACCCCGGCCTCGAGCCCGCATAGGTGAACACCATGCCCGCAACGGAGGGGTGAAACATGGACGATCCGATCGAGCCGAAGGCCAAACAGAGAAGGAGGAGCAGATAGGACGGTGCAACCCCTGTGAAGGGCACAAAGACGACGGACAGGAAGATCCCGCCAAGGATGAAAAAACGGGTCTGGTATAGGTCCGCGAAAAACCCCACATTGGGCTGGACAACGAAAGACAGAAAGCGGCTCAGGCCGCCGATGAGGCCGATCTCGGTCAGCGTAAGTGCGAACCGGTCCGCGAAGACAGGCAGCAGCGGCGTCACGAAGGAATTATAGAAATCTCCGGTGAAGTGGATGAGCGTCAGCGCGAAGAGAACCCGGGCGTTGGCTTTTTTCGATGATTCGGTCATGGGGAAATACTTTCCTGAGATTCGGAAAGTATGATGTTAGGGGAAAGGGGAAGCCCTGTCAATAAAGGAGGGATGCGTCAAAGGGTCCGCTAGCGAGCAGCTCAGGCCCCGCCGATGCTATCGAGCGGGACACGGCCGTCCAGCTCATTCTTAAGTCACTTGCCCATCGCTGAACTCACGATGTCGTATCGTTGTTGATTTCCATTAGAAATATCCAATCCTCTAATACTCTATGCGTAGGCAAAAATCATACTTTCGCCGGATTGCTTCCCTGCACGGGAAGGTGCAATCTATTGTCCGAGAGAAGATGGGGCTATTCTGATCCACGACAGGAGAAAGATATGCCCATTCAAGATTCGTTCGCCACTCAGACCAGGAAGGATACGTTGAAGTGTCCTGTCTGTGGAAGCAGGCCGATAGACTCTTCACTGCAACGAGGGCCGGGTCCCTCGCGCCTATCCTATCAGTGCGGATATACAATAACGGCTTCATTACGCTTAGCCGGTCGAGTCGTGATGGTTGGCCAAGGCTGTCGAGGGAAGAGCTTGGAAAAAACATCGGCCTGAACCTTTTTGAAAGGGGCGGCCGCAGCGAACCTTTGCACCTCGCGTATCATACGAGGGCAATCATCTGTCCTGAACGATACTTGAGTTTACACGGTGGCAGATTCTCCCGGACCGCCGGCAGGTTTTAGGCCGCCAGTTTCTCAGCCAGGTTCTTTTCCTTGAATAGCTCCAGCCCATCGCGGAACGTCGCCATCGGGGTTCTTCCC
>DATJPI010000089.1:0-6990 GCA_035506495.1 Syntrophales bacterium | reverse complement strand
ACACGTCTTCCTCCCGCGAGGAAATCGAGATGGATAGGTCTTCCGGCTCAGGGCCATCTACCGGCCTCCCTTCCCATCATGGTTTGACCATGACAGTGGTTATGAGGCTTTCGCTCCCATCACGGCTGCGGGGCAGCGGGGGATTTGCACCCCTCTTCCACACATCCATCCTTTGAGGTTCAATGAGCAAATAATCCTGCTTTTGAAGTGACTATATGAAAGCCAAATCAACACGTCAAGAGCTATTTAACGGCCCGCCCAGCCGCTCAGAGACGGCCGGTGCAGGCTGCGATCTCCCGGATGCCGTCCACGATCCTCGGCCCGAGCCGGAATACAGCATCGCTCGTATAGCAGATCCGCCCTGCCTTTACCGCTTCCAGGCTTGAAAGTTTGTTGAAAAGGCCCCTGGCCAGGGGATCCTTAGTTGTATCGCCGCTGGGAATCCCACGGCCCATGCTTCCCATGAGGATCACGTCAGGAGCCCCGTGAATGATCATCTCGATCGAGTATCTGGGGTATTCGGACGATGCTCCGGCGGCGATGTTGCGCAGCCCCAGAAGCCGGAAACTGTCGTCGATCAGCGTTCCGGGGCCGGCGACAATCGGGGGCTCGGGTTGGACGATGAAAAGAGCGCTCCGGATGCCTGAAGAGGCTTTCTTCTTTGCCTGCGTCTCATACTGCCCGAGCAGATTTTCGATCCGGTCGGCCCTTTTCTTTGCTGCCTGCGCGACATCGAGGGCTGCGCCAAGTTCCCGGATGCCCCGCGGCAGCTCGTTGATGCGGCGCACATCGAACACGTAGAGCCGGATGCCGATCCGCTTCAGCCGTTCGGCGAATTCCGGGGGGTTGCCGTCCTTGGTCATCACGACCATGTCAGGTTTCATGGCGGCAACGGCTTCGAGAGAAGGCGTCGAGAACCCCCCGATTTTCGGTTTGTTTTTCACATCCGGGGGATAGTCGCAGAAATCCGTCACCGCGACGACGCGGTCGCCGAGGCCGATGTCGTAGAGGATCTCCGTGAGATTGGGCGCAAGCGAGACGATCCGCTCCGGCGGTGCGGCCAGGGCCGTGCCGCCGAGCGCCAACCAGACCGCGATGCGCAGAAGCAGGACGAGCGCCCGTGAAGCCCTCCCCGCGGAAACGTTTCCGCCCTTGCGACGATTGCCTAGTAATATAATGTCAGCCCTCCCTTCACCGTGATTCCCGGGGCCGGATAGAACGACAGCCCCCCCGGCACGAAGGCGTTCTCAAACCCGTAGGTGGAGTACTTGGTGTCCGTCAGGTTTTCCACCCCCGCAAAAGCCATCAACCGGTAATCCCGGATCGTCGGCTTCCAGGTCAGGTACAAGTTATAGTACGTGTAGCTGTCGAGCTGTACCGAGCTGTTGTCGTCGTCCTGCCCGAAGTACTGCGACCCGACGTAGTGTATCTCCGGGCGAAGCGTCAGGTTCCAGGGCAAGTAGATCTCGAGAACCGCGTTTGCCATTTGCGAAGGGACCAGAGGCACATCCTTTCCACTGTTGGGCCCCGCCTGGAACGTGACGTTCTGCCGCGTGTAATTGGCTGACAGGCGGAACCGCTCCTTCATTGCATAGGCCATGGCGATTTCCACGCCCTCGTGCCTCGTGTTGTCCAGGTTCACGTTTCGTCCGATGAATGAGATCGGGTCGACAATGTACTTGATCTCATTCTCCATGTCGATCCGGTATGCCGTGATGCCGAGCTTCAGATCTTTCACGGGGTAGAATAGCACGCCGGCTTCGTAGCTGTTTCCGGTTTCCTTTTCCAGGTTCGTGAAAAAGGCGTCCGTCCCGAACCCGTAGAAGGAGGCCTGCTCGTCGAGGAAGGGGATCCGGAACACGCGGGCCCATTTCACGAACGCCCGCGACTTCTCCCCGAAGAGATAGGTCAGGGCTGCCTCGTACGCCTCTCCCTGGTGATCTTTCGAGGAGTCAAAAACCGTCGTCGAGGCGGGCAGGGCCGTTTGCGTGCCCGAGATCGTCACCCGTTCCGCGCGGGCCCCGAGGGTCAGGATGAGCTCCTGCAGGATGCTGAATTCATCGTGGATGTAAAGGCTGCTGTCCTGCCGGGTGATCTGGGCAGTCGAGGTCTGCGATATCTGCTGGGGATCTGTGTAGGCGTCCTTTTTCAGCTTGTCGCCGTAATAGTCGAACCCGGCAGTGAGCTTGTTGCTGAACCCGAAGATCTTCCTGTCGAGGACGTATTTCGGCGTCGCGCCCATCGTGTCGATGTTCACCTTGGAAAAGGAAAGGAACGAAGCCCAGTTCGTCGTGACCTGTCTGCCGCCGTAAAAGAAATTGACATCCACGAGGCCAAGATCGCCCATCATATACTTGATCGTGAGGTTGGTGTTGAAGGAGTCGTTGCGGGCATCATCGTCGAGGTGCCCGGGCTGGGCCTGACGGCGGTCCTGGTCGAGCTCGGAACGGGTCAGGTAGCCGGGCAGCTGATTATCGGTCCGGTTGAGGATGACCCCGAAGGACACGTCCAGGGCATCGCTGAAGGCATAGCCGAGATTTGTCCCCGCGCTGCTGGAGGTGAACTTGGAGCGGTCCCGGTATCCGTCCGTGTGAAGGTTCTCGCCGTTGACGGCATAGTAGAACTTGTCGGCCGATCCCATCGCGGTGGCCCGCTCATTGTTGAGAGCATAGCTCCCGGCGATGACGCCCACGTCCCCCTTGGGACGGCCCTCGCCACGCTTCGTGATAATGTTGATGGTCCCGGCGATGGCCGCATCTCCGTAGAGGACGCTGCTGGCGCCTCTGGACACTTCGATTCTCTCGACATCGCTCAGCGGGATCTCGAGCCAGTTGATAGAGGCCATGTCGGGGCGATTGAGGCGCCTGCCGTCCAGCGTGACAACGGTCCGGCCGAACCCATTCTCGCCGAAGCCGCGCATGTCGACGGCCGCTTGGGCCGCGTTGCCCGTGGTGCTTCGGACGTAGAGGCCGTCGAGGCCGGTGAGAACCTCGGCGAGGTTCGTCGCGCCGGAATTCGCGATGTCCTGGGCGGTGATGACCGTGATGTTGGCGGGCACTTTCCGGATCTCCTGCCGGTCGCGTGTAGCCATGACCACGACCTCGTCCATGGTTACGGACGGTTTATCCGGGGGCGCGGATTGCGCGAAGACAGAAGACAGGGTGAAAACGAACATCAGGATTTGTGTCCATGCGGCAAGCTGGAAACGGGACCTCTTCATACGATAATTCTCCTTTCCCCTCGGGAGTGAATTATCAAGCTGCCGAATAAGTCTCCTGGCTTGCGGCCGTGCCTACTCTCCACGCCTTCCCATCCGCCGGTGCGGACAGTGGCATCCTGTGGATTTCGTTCCGCCTACAGGTGCGGGGCAGCGCCGGACTCGAACCGGCTTCCTCTGATTCGGCAGCGGACATCGCTAGGCTGACATGTCCATTATGGACGGCGTCTCATGCGCCGGCCATTCTTCAAAGACTTCCCTTGATGGCGACGGGGATCCCGCAGACCATCAGGATAACGGTTTCGGCCTGACGGGCGATCACCTGGTTACAACGCCCTGCGAGATCGCGGTAGCGCCTCGCCAGGGGGCTGTCCGGGATGATGCCCATGCCGACCTCGTTCGTGACGAAGATGACGGTTCCCGCCCGCCGCCGGCAGGCCTCCAGGATGCCATCGCACAGAAGGGCGATGTCCTCCTCCGTTACGGCGCGCCCTTTCTTTTCTGCCTCGTAGACCACGTTGTTGACCCACAGCGTGAGGCAGTCAACGAGGCAGATGTCGTGCTTCTCCTCCCGGAGCGCATCGGCCAGGGCGAGAGGCTCCTCCATTGTGTCCCACCGGCCCGCCTTGCGTGCCTCGCGGTGTTTGCGCACCCGCTCGGCCATCTCGTCGTCGATCACGGGACAGGTGGCGATATAGACCCTGCTGTCGGCCATGGACTCTGCCATTCTCTGGGCAAACGTGCTCTTGCCGCTTCGCCCTCCGCCGGTGACAAGGATGATACGGGCCATATCACACCTCCTCCAGGTGACACCACTGGTTCAGGCCGGTGAGGACTCCCCCTTCTTCGAAGAGGCGGATCGTGTTGAGGGATGCGGGGCGAACCTCGAAGAGCAGGTAATTGCGTGGGGCGAGTTTCAGAAAATGGCAAATGAGGGCGCGAATGATACCTCCGTGGGTGAAGACGACTGCTCGACCCGTGCCTTGGGAGGCAAGCCTTTCGCCGACGGCTGAAACCCGGTTGAGAAAATCGCCGATCCGCTCCCCCCCGGGAAACGTGAAATCCGGGTCGTACCGGGCCCAGCCATCAACCGCGCTGGAGTCGAGTGAAACGATCTCATCGAAGGTGAGGCGTTCCCAACGGCCGAAGTCGATTTCACGGAGGCCTTTGTCGACCTCGACGGGAAGACCCAGTGCCTCCGTGGCGATCCGAGCCGTTTCGCGGCACCGCTGCTGGGGGCTCGAAAAAATAGCAGTCAGGGGCCTCGATTTGAGGTAAGGCCGGAGCCGCTCTGCCTGAAGCTTCCCTTCGGCCGAAAGGGGGACATCGGTTTTCCCGACAAATATCCCCTTGAATTCCTCCCCGATATCACCGTGGCGGATGAGAACAAGCTCTTCGAGCATTTCCGGGTTCCTCAAAAAAAATCCCCGGACATCGACTGTCCAGGGACTCCGTTTTTATCCTTGGGTGTTGCAGCCTGCGCCCTATCCCTCGAGGGCCGGTCTTGCACAACTTCACGGGGAGGTTTTCTGGCTTCCGGATCGTCTTTTCGGCCGGCCTTCCCGTCTTTCGGACAGTGGCTTGATCGGCTTTCATCCCCGGTTACAGCGGCGGGTCCGCGACGGAATTGCACCGTCTTCCCTTCACCCGAATGGCTTCCGATAGAATAAACAAAGACGGTTGTCAAGGGGAAAGGGGCCAGCCCGCCAGGGCCCGTCCAGCAAGGCTTTCGGGGGTGCTGCGAAGGCATTTTGAAAAATTTCTGTTGACAGGGCGTCCCGATCGTGTTTTCATGGATCACTTTTCGAAGGAATCTTTTGTGATGGAAAGACTGAAATTCCGTAATTTTGGCTTCTGGTTTAGCTACTATTATATTTACGGACAGGTCTGCCCGTCGCTGAGGAGGACTTAGACTTAGGCACGAAAGAATAAGCCAAACCGAAGCCATGGGTAGATCGAAAGACGCTGCCCATGGCTTTTTTATTTCTCCTTCTCCCAGGGCCATGACGGCGGCAGCCATCATGGCCCTTTCAATTGGAGGTACTGCAGTTATGATTATCGTGATGAAGAAGAACGCTACGGACGGGCAGATCGACCGGGTCGTCGAGTGGATCGAGTCGGTCGGATACAGGGCCCACCTCTCCCGCGGAACGGAGAAGACAATCATCGGTGCCGTAGGGGATGCCCGGGGTCGGGAGCAGATCAAATCCGTCGGCCACCTGCCGGGGGTAGAGAACGTCGTCCCCATCCTCAGGCCCTATAAGCTGGCGAGCCGCGAATTCCGGGACACCGACACGATCGTGCGCGTGGGCACCGTCGAGATCGGCGGCCCGCGATTCATCGTCATGGCGGGGCCCTGCGCCGTCGAGACGGAAGAACAACTCATGGAGTGCGCATATGTGGCAAAGAAGGCCGGCGCCCACATTCTTCGGGGCGGTGCCTTCAAGCCGCGCACCTCACCTTACAGTTTTCAGGGCCTCGAGGAGGAGGGCCTCAAGCTCCTGAAGAAGGTCCGCGAGCGCACGGGGCTTCCCATCGTGACGGAGGTCGTGAATCCCGCTGACGTGGATCTCGTGGAGGCCCACGCCGATATTCTCCAGGTGGGCGCCCGCAACACCCAGAACTTCGCGCTCCTGAAGGCTGTGGGCCAGGCACGCAAACCCGTCCTGCTCAAGCGGGGGATGATGACGACGATCGAGGAGCTTCTCATGTCGGCCGAGTACATCCTTTCCGAGGGCAACAGCCAGGTCATCCTCTGCGAGCGGGGAATCCGCACCTTCGAGACGGCCACGAGAAACACCCTCGATCTGTCGGCCGTCGTCGTCCTCAAGCAGCTCTCCCACCTCCCGGTGATCGTGGACCCGAGCCATGCGGCAGGTCACTGGAAGTACGTGACGCCCCTGGCCCGGGCGGCCGTGGCCGTGGGGGCCGACGGGATCATCGTCGAGGTCCACCCCGAGCCCGAAAAGGCCGTCTCCGACGGGATGCAATCCCTGAAACCGGAGAAGTTCTATCAGCTCATGGAAGACCTGGCGGTGATCGAGACTGCCATGCAGCGGATGGAGAGGGTACCGTCATGAACCGGATCAGAGTGAATCTCGACAAACGTCTCAGCGCTTCCTACGACATCCACATCGGCCGGGACATCCTGGACCGGATGGCGCCGTTGCTGGCCAAGAGCGGGTGGGCGGGGCGCTGGTACATCCTGACGGACTCCAACGTTTCCCTGCTCCACGGGGATCGCCTTCTTAAGGTGCTGCGCGGAAACGGCCTGGCGGCCGAAATCATCGAGTTTGCCGCAGGCGAGTCCTCGAAAACGATCGCAACGTGCATCGGACTTGCTGAAGAGTTGCTGAAGCGCGGCGCCGACCGCAGCTCGGGCGTCATTGCCCTGGGCGGCGGGGTGGTGGGCGATGTGGCAGGCTTTGTGGCCTCCATCTACATGCGGGGCATCCCCTGCGTGCAGGTGCCCACGACCCTTCTTGCCCAAGTGGACAGCTCGATCGGGGGAAAGACCGGCGTGGACCTTCCGGCCGGAAAGAACATGCTGGGCACCTTCCTTCAACCGCGGGCCGTCTTCATCGACCTAGCTTTTCTCGATACGCTTCCTGCAGGGGAGTTCACGAATGGATTGGCCGAGATCGTCAAGTACGGGATCATCGAGGACCCCGAACTTCTGGCTGCCATCGAGGAAGGGGCCGAGGCCCTCCAGAGCCGCGATCCCGCCCTCCTGGAGCACCTCGTCTCTGCGTCCTGCCGGATCAAGAAGGGTG
>DATJPI010000088.1:0-28831 GCA_035506495.1 Syntrophales bacterium | reverse complement strand
TGAGGCGGCGCGGAAAATGCGTGAGGCCGAGGACCATTTCGCCCAGGGAGAATACCTGGAGGCCCTGAGCGACTACCAGGAAATCCTTGAGCAGATAAAAACGGGAGAACAGCGAGCCCGTGCACTCATGATGTCAGCTGCGATCTACGGCACCTTCCTCAAAGACTACGAGGCAGCACTTCCTCTCTACAACCAGGTGAGAGAAAAATACCCGGGTTCCGTCTACGAGGCCGATGCGATTTTTCAGACAGCCACGATTCAGTACGAACGGGCTCGATACCCGGAGGCCTCAAGCCTGTTCGTACTCTATCTAAAAAAATTTCCAAAAGGCAGCAGAGCGGATGTGGCCTCCTTCCTGCGCGACGCGAGCGATAATCCGCCCTCCGAGCAAGAGCGCAAGCAGCGAGAACAGGCTTCGCGGAAAATACAAAGTGCATCCATTCGGGTCCTTGTTCTGGAAAATGGTGCCGAAACGGGGCTGTCGGGCAATGCATCCCTGCAGATCCGGAGTCCGGACAGCAGCAGCGTTCTCATGACAGTCACCGCTCCGAAGGAGGCCCGGGTCCGATTCGAGGGCGGGGTCCTGTCGGTCAACGGCACCGCTTACCCCTTCTCTGAGCTGCTTCTTACAACGGAGAAAGGCGGTCAGATCCGTCTCAACAGGGTCTGGTACAGGGGCATGCTGCGGCTGGCCGTGACGGACAAGGGTCGTATCAGGGTGATCAATGTGATTGACCTCGAAGACTACCTCAACGGGGTTGTCCCCCGTGAAATGCCCCCCAACTGGCCTGAGGAGGCCCTCAAAGCCCAGGCCGTTGTCTCGAGGACCTTTGCCCGTTACCAGATGGCCGTCAACGCCGCCCGCGAATACGACATCAGTGCCTCCACCACCTCCCAGGTGTACGGAGGAATTGCTGCAGAGACGGAAAGAACCCGACGGGCCGTCGATGCCACCCGGGGCCGGATCCTCACATTCAACGGAAGACCCGCCTTGACCTACTTTCACGCCAACAGCGGCGGGATAACGGAGGATGCCCGCAACGTCTGGCGTGTCGCCATTCCCTATCTTCAGTCCGTCTCTGATGACTGCAGCACACGGGCGCCCGGTGCGGACTGGTCAGCCTTTCTGAGCTACGATCAGATCCGCGATGCCATGAGCCGCAATGGGATCAAGCTGGAGAGCATCAGCGATGTCGAGACGGCGGCCCACAGTCCTTCGGGACGCGCTGTCAGGATGAAGATCACCCACAGCGCGGGGACAACCGTCGTCGGGGGAAACGAGTTCCGGATGATGACCGATCCCGCCCGGATCAAGAGCACCCTGTTCAAGATGGAGCGCAGCAGTCAAGGGATTCGCCTGGAGGGCCGGGGTTCCGGTCACGGGGTGGGATTGAGCCAATGGGGGGCCCGTATAATGGCAGAAGGAGGATCCCCCTACCGGGAGATCCTCCTCCATTACTACCGCGGTCTCGAATTGAACTGAGTTCATTCTCAGTACAGGGTCATCTTCCCTATACCCTATACCCTATACCCTATACCCTTTATCACTTCCCCATGCTTTTCTCGTACTCGATGATGTCGAGCGTTGTCTTGATCACGGTGTCCGAGATCAGCGAAATGGCATCGATCCCGCACTCAACGAGGAACCGGGCAAACTCGGGGTAGTCACTGGGCGCCTGCCCGCAAATGCCGATCTTTTTCTTCATTTTTCTTGCCTTGACAATCGCATCCCGGATCAGGTCCTGAACGGCCTGATTGCGCTCGTCAAAAATGTGGGCCACCTGGGCAGAGTCGCGATCCAGCCCCAGCGTGAGCTGGCACAGGTCGTTGGAGCCGATGGAGAAGCCGTCGAAGATCTTCCCGTACTCCTCGATCAGAATTACGTTGCTCGGGATCTCGACCATCATATAGATCTCGAGGCCGTTCTCACCCTGGACAAGACCGTTGGTGCGCATGACTTCCAGCACCCTCTTGCCCTCCTCGACGGTCCGGCAGAAGGGGATCATGGGAACGACGTTCGTGAGCCCCATCTCGTTTCGGACCTTCTTGATGGCCCTGCACTCCAGGGCGAAGCCGTCGCGGTACTTGTCGTCGTAGTACCGGGAAGCCCCTCGCCAGCCGATCATGGGATTTTCCTCGTGAGGCTCAAAGTACTTCCCGCCGATCAGGTTCGCGTACTCGTTGCTCTTGAAATCGCTCATGCGCGTGACGGACTGCTTCGGGTAGAAGGCTGCGGCGATCTTCGCGATGCCCTGGGCGAGCATGTCGACGAAGAAGTCCGAACGGACCTCGTAGTTCCGAGTCAATTCCTCGATCTCCTTGCGGATCTTCTTGTCCTGGACCTTCTCGAACTGCAGAAGCGCCATCGGGTGGACCCGGACATGCTGGGCAATGATGAACTCCAAGCGCGCAAGTCCAACGCCGTCGTTTGGGATGAAGGCCAGGTCGAAGGCTGTCTCCGGAGTGGCCACATTCATCTGCATCCAGGTCTTGGGGCGCTGCAGGCTCTCCAGATTGACCCGCTTGATATCGAACTTGAGGATGCCCTCGTAGACGTTTCCGACTTCGCCTTCGGCGCAGGAAACGGTGGCCTCCTTCGCCTTCTTCAGGGCCTCTGTGCCCTTGCCGGTCCCCACGATGCAGGGTACACCGAGCTCGCGGCTCACGATGGCAGCATGGCAGGTCCTGCCGCCCTTGTTGGTGACAATGGCCGCGGCGATCTTCATGATGGGCTCCCAGTCGGGGTCCGTCATGTCCGTAACCAGGACCTCGCCCTTCTTGAAGTTCTTGATGTCGCTCACACTGGCAATCACGTTCACAGGGCCGGCACCGATCTTGGAGCCTACGGCAGTGCCCGACACCAAGGGTTTCTTTTTCTCAAGAAGCACATAATTTTCCAGGACGTTTGCGTCCTTCTGGGACTGGACCGTCTCGGGACGGGCCTGAAGGATGAAGAGCTCACCTGTTTTGCCGTCCTTGCCCCACTCGATGTCCATGGGCTTGAAGAATCCCGCCTCAGCTGAATAGTGGTCCTCGATAATGCAGGCCCACTTGGCCAACGTAATGATCTCGTCGTCGCTGATGCAGTAGACCCCGCGCTGCGCCTTGGGGACGGGCTTGACCTCCGTCGACTCCATCCCTTTCTTTTTGGAGTAGACCATCTTGATTTCTTTGGTTCCGAGTTTCTTCTGCACGATGGGCCTGAATCCCTTCTTCAGGGTGGGCTTGAAGACGTAGAACTCATCGGGGTTCACCGTCCCCTGGACGACCGTCTCACCGAGACCGTAGGAGGCCGTGATCAGGACGGCGTCCTTGAAGCCTGACTCGGTATCGATGGAGAAAATGACGCCCGAGGCGCCGATGTCAGAGCGGACCATCTTCTGGACGCCGATAGACAGGAAAACGGACTCATGGTCGAAGCCCTTGTCTACGCGATAGGAAATGGCACGGTCCGTAAAGAGGGAGGCGAAGCAGTGCTTGCAGGCATCGATGAGGGCTTCTTCGCCCCGGATGTTCAGGTAGGTCTCCTGCTGTCCCGCGAAACTGGCATCGGGAAGGTCTTCCGCCGTTGCGGAGCTGCGGACGGCAACGTCCGTGTTCGGACCGTACTCGTCACAGAGCTTCTTGTACGCTTTGATGATTGCATCCCTCAGGTCCTTGGGCATCGGGGCATTGTAGATCAGGTTGCGGATCTTCTTGCCCCGCGAGCTGAGGTTCTGCATGTTGTGCGTGTCGAGATCCTTGAGGATCTCCTTGATGGTCTCCCAGATCCCGGCCGAATCGATGAGGTAGCGGTAGGCATAGGCCGTGACCGCGTACCCGTCGGGGATGTTGACCCCCTTTTTCTGCAGGTTCTGCCTCATCTCTCCCAGCGAGGCATTCTTCCCTCCAACCTCAGGAATATCCTTTAATTGCAGCTCATCAAACCACATCACCAGTCTTTGATTCATCATATCCATCCTCCCCGAAGACGTTTCTGTCCCTATCAATGGCCGCTTTCCGGCGGCAAATTCCTATCAGCTTTGGTACGGCAAGTCAACGGGAAACGTCTCTCGATCAACCCATGGCGTCGGTGAGTTTCCGACCCCCGAAGACATGCATATGGAGATGGAAAATGATCTGCCCTCCGTCGGGGTTGACGTTGACGGTGACCCGATATCCCTTCTCGGCGATTCCCTTCTCACGGGCGATCCTCTGCGCGGCCCGGACCATGTCCCCGAGGATTCCCTGCTGGCCTTCCTTGACATCGTTAAAGGTCGCAATGTGATTTTTCGGAACGATGAGCACATGGACGGGCGCTACGGGGTGAATGTCATTGAAGGCGAGGATCGTGTCTGTTTCCAGGACCTTGCTGCAGGGGATTTCCCCCTTGACGATCTTGCAGAAAATGCAGTCGCTCATTTCCATACCTCCTCAAACAGGGTCCAGGGTTCAAGGTCAGAAGCAGGGAGAACCGGCTTCGATTTTAGCACCTCAGTTTCCCACCTTCGATCGCTTCGTCAACCGGATCGCCTCCTCAAGATCCATAGCGCCCGTATACAGCGCTTTTCCAGTGATGACGCCGAGGATCCCGGGAGTCGACGCAGCCAAAAGCCTCTTGATGTCCCCGATACCCGCCACGCCACCCGAGGCAATGACGGGGATCTCTATGGAGCGGGCGAGACGCTCCGTTGCTGCAACGTTGACCCCCGTTTCCATTCCATCCCGGGCGATGTCCGTATAGACAAGTGCCGCGAGCCCCATCCTCTCATACCGTCTGGCTACCTCGAGGACATCGGCTCCCGTTGTTTCCGTCCATCCTTCAACAGCGACCTTTCCGTCCCGTGCGTCGATGCCCAGGATGATCCGACCCGGGAAGCGGCGGGTGGTCTCAACCACGAAATCGCGATTCTTCAGGGCTGCCGTGCCGAGAATGATCCACTGAACGCCCATCCCGATGTAATCCTCTACCGTTTGCAGGTCGCGGATACCGCCGCCGAGCTCGATCGGGATGCTCACGGAAGAGAGAATCCGCCGGACGATGGCCTCATTGACGGGACGGCCTTCGCGGGAGCCGTCGAGATCGACGATGTGAATACGCTCGGCCCCATTGCCAGCCCATCGCAGAGCCACTTCCACGGGGTCTGCGCTGTAGACGATTTCCCTCTGAAAATCCCCCTGCAGGAGCCTGACGCACCTGCCGCCTCGGATGTCAATCGCTGGAATGATAATCAAGGACTGTCGCTCCGGAACCGGTGGCCCGGTTCTGATCCCTATAAAAAAAGCCGGTTTCCGGCTCATCCCCGGGCGGGGCGCCGGACCGGCATCTTCTCGCGGCCAGCCGGGGGCTTATCGATACCCGGGGAAGGTGTTCATAATCTCATCAATGCCGTCTTCGGCCAGCTCCGCTGCCGTCACCCACTTCAGGCCCCTGCTGAAGAACGTGGAGGCCTGGAAAACGTTCTCGGAAAAGGATTGCTGGGTCTTATCGTAAATTCTCCCCCAGACGATATCGCCATCACTCACACGGATCAAGTAGATCCCGAACGTAACCGATGCCGGCCTCTCTGCAGAATAGGCATACCCGACCCGCTCCCGGAAACAGGACACATACCCGATTGCCACGCCGTCGGCCTCAAGAGCCTTGCCTGTCATCTGCAGTTGCTGCGTCATGGATTCCTTCGAGCTGTCGCTCTTGATTCTCTGGTAAACGGCATCGCTCTGGTAGGGCGGGATAAAGGAGAACTTCCCCGATTTTTCCAGTCGCTGCAGGAAAAGATCCTGCACGATCGCCTCGGCATTCTGGGGCAGGGCGCAGGTGTTGAAAACGGTCCCGCCGATAGGACTGCGGGCGACGCGGCTGGCATCGTCGGAGGTCAGCTTCTCGAAAGGCACGACGGCAATCCTCTTGAGGACGACGGGCTCTTTTTCGGCCTCTGCCGTGCGCACCGGCGTGCTCGAAGCGCATCCGACGAAGAGAGCCAAAACGATGCAAAGGAATGCAAGACGTGCGGGACAGGTTCTCGAAAAGGGCTTCACGTTATCTCCCTGCCGGAAGTGTCTCGGGTTGCTGAAACGGGCGATGCAACGAACAAAAAGAAAATGAGAGGGATCCTTTTGCGGAGAGGCTTGCTTTTCGTCCTGCCCCGCCAGGATCAGAATACCACTTTCATTTTCAAAGGGTTCCCTTCGTCGAAAGGACCCCCCGGACACGCGTATTCACGGCAACGGCATCACGCAGGGCACGGGCAAGCGCCTTGAAGATCGCCTCTGCGATGTGGTGATTGTTCTTACCATACATGACATTGACGTGCAAGGTCATTCCGCCCTGATCGGCGAAGGCCTTCAGGAATTCGCGGATCAGCGCGAGGTCAAAAGTCTTGATCTTCCGGCTGCCGAAATCCACGTGGTACACAAGGTAGGATCGACCCGACAGATCGATGTGAACCGCTGCCAGGCTCTCATCCATGGGGACCGTGGCGGACCCGTAACGATTGATCCCCTCCTTTGCGGAGAGCGCCTTTCTGAATGCTTTCCCGAGGCAGATGCCGAGATCCTCGACGAGGTGGTGATCATCAACGTCCGTGTCGCCTCTGGCCTTCATCGTGAGGTCAAAGAGGCCATGCCGGGCCATCAGGGTGAGCATGTGATCGAGAAACGGGATCGTCGTGGCGATTTTCCCTTTGCCCGTTCCATCAAGATCCAGAAGGATGCGGATGTCCGTCTCCGACGTCTTCCGCTCGATCTTCGCTTTTCTTGCCATATGAACTCCCTTGGACTGACCGCAAGACCTCTATTCTGGGCTGGTCAAAAATGTGCAGATGCAAGGCGCCCGAAATCCCGAGGAGCGAGGCCTCTAGCGACCTTGAACCTTAATCTTCCTCTCCTCTCCGCGGGAGAGGACAGAGGTGAGGGGGAATGATCCCCCTCCTCCACTTCCTCCTCCCACCAGGGGAGGAGAACAGCGGAAAAGGTCTTTACAGGACGAGGGACGAGGGCAACGCCGCAGATGGGCATTTTTCACCAGCCCATCAGACAACTTTGTTGAGGGCATACTCTATGATCCCCTCCGCTCCCGCCTCCTGCAGCAGGGGAATCAGGTCGCGGATAATGTTGCTGTCCACAACGGTCTCCACGGCAAACCATTCCTCGTTGTAGAGATTCGAGATCGTCGGCGCCTTCAGGGAGGGCAGCAGCAGAATCACCCGGCCCAAATTCTCCTTGGCGACGTTCATCTTGATGACCACCTTCCCCATGCCCAGAAGCGACCCCTTGAGCATCGTGCGGATCTGTTCGATCTTGCGTCGCTTCCAGGGATCGTCCCATGCTTGCTTGTTGGCGATGAGCTGGGTGTTGGTCCGCATCAGTTCGTGGACGATGCGCAACCGGTTCGCTTTGATCGTGCTCCCCGTCTCGGTGACCTCCACGATGGCATCGACAAGACCCTCGACCACCTTCGCTTCGGTCGCGCCCCAGGAAAACTCCACTTTGACGTCGATGCCGCGCTCCTTGAAGTAGCGCTTCGTGAAGTTGACGAGCTCCGTGGAGATTTTCTTTCCCTGAAGATCCTCGATCTTTGTGACAGGCGAATCCTCGCGCACGACAAGGACCCAGCGGGCCGATTTGGCCAGCACCTTGGAGTAGATCAAGTCCTCAACGACAATGACATCCGACTCATTTTCGGTGACCCAGTCATGGCCCGTGAGGCCCAGATCCAGCGTCCCCGCCTCGATGTATTTGGACATCTCCTGAGCCCTCACCAAAGAGCAGGAGATTTCTTCGTCATCAATTTCCGGGAAATAGCTGCGGCTGTCGTAACTGATGCGCCAGCCCGCTCGCTTGAACAGATCGACCGTATTGGATTCGAGGCTCCCCTTGGGAATACCCAACTTGAGTTTTTTCATTTGTAAACGTCCTTCGGGTTGAAGATAAGCTCGCCCACGATTTCCTCCCTGTCTCCCGAAACTCTCCGGTAAAAACACGAGCGATAACCTGTGTGACAGGCTGCTTTGCCGATCTGGTCCACCAGCAGCAAAATGGTGTCGTTGTCGCAGTCGATCCGGATCTCCTTCACGATCTGGACGTTTCCCGAGGTTTCTCCCTTGACCCAAAGCTCATTTCGGGATCGGCTCCAGTAGGTGGCCTTTCCCGTTTCGAGGGTCTTTCGCCACGCAAGCTCGTTCATGTAGGCCAGCATCAGGACTTCCTTCGTGACATTGTCCTGGACGACGGCGGGAACGAGGCCGCCGCTTTTATTGAAATCAGGCTCGATCATGATCGATATTCCACTCTCTTTTACGCGTAGGCATCAGGCATTGAGGCCTTCTGCCTCTACCCTTTACCCTTTACCCTTGCGCCTGTCTTTTATGGCAGGTAATACTAAGAAAACGACCCGATTTTATCAAGCACTATTTTCTTTTCGTCTTGCCTGCACCTGCGTTTTGTGTTAGAAAAAAGACCATCTTTTCTCAGGGTTACCGTTCGGGCAGGAATCACGGAACCGCTACTGGCACTTCAGAGCGCACTCGAAAAGGAAGGAGAAGACCATGTCAGTCCTCATTGGCGGCGGTGTATCGGTCATGCTGGGCCTGGTCCTGCTCATCTTCTGGTATAAGCACTTTCTTGTACTGGTTATGGGCGCTGTCCCGATTCTTCTCATCATGGGCGGAGCGCTCGCTGTTTACGTAGGCCTCGACGAGCTGAAGGACAAGATCCGCGAGACCCAGGAAAAAGAAAAAGAAGAGCTCAACAAGGCTCGCGTCGAGCTCGAGAGGGCCAAGGCGGAAGCCGACAAATACCGCGAAGAACTGGAGAAACTCAAGGACACCAAATAGTCGCCGGCGAAAAACACCTTGACAGGACTCGGAAAATCACTTAACGGGATAAACCGATTCAAGATCATAAGGCCCAAGAGCGTATGAACGACAGCACATTCAATAAGAAACCTTTCGTATCCTTCCTTCGCCTTTACTCCTACATGTATTAATGCCTGCTGTTCACCCCCCAGGTGGGCATGCAGGCTTCCCGGAACACCTCACGTTTTTCACGGTCCATCCCGTATAGACGTCAGCCGAACCATTTCTTTGCTTCCGGCCGACGACGGGATCCTAGGAACGGTCGTATCGGACACAGTCATTTGCAGGAGGGAATCATGAAAAAGACGATGAAGGGACACCTATCATGGGTTCTGTTGCTCGCGGCGGCGATCACGTTCAATGCCTGGACGGCAGCCGAAGCGGCAACCGGCCTGACCTACAGCATCTTCTTCCCGCCCACGCACGCCCAGACCAAGGCGGCGGAGGCCTGGGCGAAGGAAATCGAGAAGCGCAGCAGCGGAACTGTGAAAATTTCCACATTTCCCGGTGGGACGTTGACTCCAGCCGACCAGTGCTACGACGGTGTCGTCAAAGGAATCTCGGATATCGGCATGTCCGCATTCGCCTATACCCGGGGTCGCTTTCCCCAGATGGAGGCCCTCGATTTGCCCCTTGGCTACCCCAACGGACGGGTCGCCACCCGCGTGGCCAATGACTTCTACCTGTCGTTGAAACCCAAGGCCTTGGAGAACGTGAAGGTCCTCTACATGCACGCCCACGGCCCGGGCCTGCTCCATACCAAGAAACCCGTCAAGACCCTGGAAGACCTCAAAGGAATGAAAATCCGCTCGACGGGGTTCAGCGCCAAGGTCGTCAGCTCACTGGGGGCCGTCCCCGTCGCCATGCCGCAGGGGGAGACCTACGAGGCGCTGAGCAAGGGAATTGCTGACGGCACGATCGGTCCCATCGAGGTGCTCAAGGGCTGGAAGCAGGCCGAGGTGATCAAATCCACGACGGACTGTTTCGACGTGGGATATACAACGGCATTTTTCGTTGTCATGAACCTCAAGAAGTGGAACGCCCTTCCCCCCGATGTCCGCAAGGTCTTCGACGAGGTGAGCCGTGAATGGATCGACGTGCACGGAAAGGCCTGGGATGACGCGGACAAGGAGGGACGCGCCTTCACGCTGAGCCTCGGCAACCAGATCATACCCCTTTCGGCCCAGGAGAGCGCGCGCTGGAAGAAGGCCGTACGGCCCACAATCGAGGAGTACATCAAAGAGGCAGAGCAGAAGGGGGTCCCGGGCCGCAAGTCCGTGAAAGAGGCCGAGACCCTGATCACCAAGTACCGCAAGCAATTTAAATAAGCGGCAAGCGAAGAGGAGCGTCCAGCCGTGCTTCGCACGATCGCAAAAGGGATTGATCGAATCTCCATCCGGCTCAACGGGGTCTCGGCGGCGGCAGTCATGTTCATCATGCTGCTGACCTGCGCGGATGTCGTGATGCGTCTTTTTGGCAGTCCCATCCCCGGGACCTATGAACTGGTGGGTTACTTCGGTGCAGTGATCGTCGCCTTCGCAATGGCCTACACCTCCGTCGAGCGGGGCCACATCTCCGTGGAACTCCTCGTCGACCATCTGCCTGCAAGGCCGCGGGCCTTCATCGAGGGGATGGGGCACCTCCTGTCGGCCGTTTTGTTTGGCCTGCTTGCCTGGCAATGCCAGGTGTACGCGATAGACCTTCTCGAGAGCGGGGAGGTTTCCCCCACGATAGGGATTCCAACGTGGCCTTTTGTCTTCGCCCTCGTCGCAGGGTGCGGGATGCTCTCGCTCGTGCTTTTCCTGGATGCACTCCGGCAGCTGAAAAGGGGGCTTGCGCCATGACGCCCACGGAAGCCGGCATCTACGGGTTTGTCATTCTGATTGCCCTCATGTTCCTGAAGATCCCCGTGGGCTTCGTCATGGCCCTCGTGGGCTTTGAGGGCTTTGCCTTCCTCGTTTCCTGGGACGCGGCGCTGCAGCTCATGGCGCAGGATTTCTTCTCCATCTTCGGATCCTACAACCTCACGGTGATCCCACTGTTTGTCCTCATGGGGCAGGTCGCTCACCACGCGGGCATCAGCGGCCGGCTTTTCAACGCCGCCCACAAGTTTCTCGGACACCTGCGCGGGGGGCTCGCCGTGGCCACCATCGGCGCCTGCGCCGGGTTTTCGGCCATTTGCGGCTCCACGAGCGCCACCGCCGCCACAATGGCCTCGGTGGCCTTGCCGCAGATGAAGAAGTACAACTATGACCCCGCGCTTGCAACGGGTGTGGTCGCCGCAGGCGGGAGCCTGGGAATCCTGATCCCGCCCAGCACCATCTTCATCATTTACGGCATCCTGACGGAGCAGTCCATCGGGAAGCTTTTCCTTGCGGGGGTGATGCCGGGTATCCTCATGGCGCTGCTTTTCATTGTCACGATCTTCATCTGGACGTGGCTCAAGCCGGAGCTGGTCACGCCGGCGCCGAAAGCCACCCTCCGGGAGAAGCTGGCCTCACTGGCCGGAGTCATCGAGACCTTCGTCCTCTTTGCCGCCGTCATGGGCGGCCTCTTCCTGGGGATCTTCACGCCCACGGAAGCTGCCGCCGTAGGCGCATTCGGGACGATCCTGATTGCGCTGGTCGGCCGGAACCTGACCTGGAAGGGATTTGTCCAGGCGCTCAATGAAACGACCCGTGTTTCCTGCATGATCCTTGTCATTGTTGCGGGCGCCACGGTTTTCGGGCATTTCCTCGCGGTCACCCGGATTCCCTTCGACGCGGGAAGCTGGGTACAGGGGCTGCCGCTTTCGCCGAACATGATCATGGCCGTCATTATCTTCATCTACATCATCATGGGTTGCCTCATGGACTCGCTCGCCATGATCACCCTTACGATCCCCATCATCTACCCCGTCGTCACATCCCTGGGTTTCGACCCCATCTGGTTCGGTGTGATCATCGTCGTCGTCACCGAGATGGGCGTCATCACCCCGCCCGTGGGCATCAATGTCTACGTCGTGGGCGGGGTGGCCCGTGATGTACCGCTTCACGTGATCTTCCGGGGCGCACTCCATATGCTCATGGCCCAGCTCGCCACGGCGATCCTGCTCATCCTTTTCCCTCAGATCGCCCTGTGGCTGCCGGCACTGATGGGCTAGGCCCAGCCGATCAGACTTGCGTCTCGTCATCAGCCGGCGGATATCCTCTTCATCGTAGGCCCGCCGGAAAAGATCATGGATCTCGAGACGGTCTTGAGGGGAGAAAAAGAAAAAGGGTAGCGCGAAGGCGGGCAGAGCGTCGATCAAGAGGGTTCTTCAAAGCGCAGAACGATGGCCGTGCGGGTAGGCAAATAGAGACTGACCCGATGGCGAAGGTCTGCTCCCCTCCCCTCCGGCTGAGTGTAATAGACCTGATCCGGAGCGAGCCGCCCGTGGCCGTCGTAGATCTCGGCGTCGCTGTCGAGGACGAGCCGGTAGGTTCCCGGCTGCGCTTCAATGCGGTAACCATCGAAGGATCGTGAGGGGTGGAAGTTGAAGACAAAGAGGTGCCCCGACCTCCGGAACGCGAGGATCTTGTCTTCGTTGTGCTCGTGGATGAGATGGGGATCCCCGGATCCCAGCAGGGCCGCCCGCCTGGCAAATCCAATCATGTCTTCGTCGAATTGCGCCAGCTTCCGATAGCGCAGGGTCCCGTCGTCCACGAGTCTCCACTGGCGCCGGGCATGCCAGTAGGACCATCCATTGCCCTCCCGCGGGAAGTCGATCCACTCGGGGTGACCGAACTCGTTCCCCATGAAATTCAGGTACCCGTTTCCGGCCGTGGCCAGCGTCACGAGGCGGATCATCTTGTGAAGGGCCACTCCCCGGTCCACCCGGATATTTTTCCGAAAGATGCTCATGTCGGTGTACATGTCGGCGTCAATCATGCGGAAGATGAGAGTCTTGTCCCCCACGAGGGCCTGGTCGTGGGACTCGCAGTAGCTGATCGTCTTCTCGTCACGCCGCCGGTTGTTGAGCTCGTGCCAAAGGTGCCCCAAGGGCCAGTCCTCGTCGGCCGTGTCCTTGGTAAGCCGGATCCAGTAATCGGGAATTCCCATGGCGAATCGGTAGTCGAACCCCGTTCCCCCCTGAACGGCGGGGACGGCCAGCCCGGGCATGCCGCTGACGTCCTCGGCGATGGTAACGGCGTCCGGCTGGACATCGTGGATCACACGGTTCGCCAGGGCCAGGTACGTCAGGGCATCCCCGTCGACGCTCGCGTCAAAATAATCTTCATAGGACAGGAAGGCCTTCCCCAGACCGTGGTGCAGGTAAAGCATGCTCGTCACGCCGTCGAACCGGTAGCCGTCAAAGTGGTACTCGTCGAGCCAGAACCGGCAGTTGGACAACAGAAAGTGCAGGACCTGGGGCTTGCCGTAGTCGAAGCAGCGCGAATCCCAGGCCTCGTGCCAACCCCGCGGCCCCTTGTGGAAGTACAGGTAGGTCGTGCCGTCAAAGCGGCTCAAGCCTTCCACCTCGTTGGATGCGGCATGGGAGTGAACAAGGTCCATGATCACGCAAAGTCCTTCGGCGTGTGCGGCATCGACAAGTTCCTTGAGTTCCTCCGGGGTCCCGAACCGAGATGAAGCAGCGAAGAAATTGCTGACCTGGTAGCCAAAGGAACCATAGTAGGGATGCTCCTGGATGGCCATGAGCTGAATGACGGAGTAGCCGGAGCGCACGATGCGCGGCAGGATGTTTGCCGTGAATTCCCGGTAGGTGCCGATGCCCTCCTTCTCCTGGGCCATCCCGATGTGAGCCTCGTAAACGAAGGGCGGCTGCGCCGGACAGAGAAACCCTTCATGCCGCCATCGATAGGGGACAGGCGGGTCCCAGACCTGAGCGCTGAAGATGAGCGTGTCGGGATCCTGCACGACGCGACGGGCCCAGGCGGGGATGCGATCCCCCTGCCCTTCCATCCAGTGGATCCGCAACCGGTACAGATCGCCGTGGCTCATCGCACCGGATGGCAGACGGATCTCCCACACTCCGTCTTCGCCATCTTGCCGTTCGAGGGCAAAGGGCTCCTTTTCCTGCCATTGGGTCATCGTCCCGATGAGGAAAATGCGGGTTGCATTCGGCGCCCACTCCCGCAACACCCATTCTCCTCCCCGGCGATGCAATCCGAAATACTCGTGACCGCTCGCGAAGTCAGCCAGACGCATCCGTCCGTCCGTCAGTCGGCGCTCCGTCTCCAGGACCTGACGGGCATGGTGATCCAGCTTCTCCCGATAGGGTTTCAGAAGCGGGTCCCTGTCGATCCGCTGATCCGTCGGATCTCCTGCCATGCTCTTCCTGCGTGCTTGCGGCGGCTTCTCTCTCGAACCCCGGTTCTGCGGCAACGGCCCTCTTCCCTCCCGGCGATTTGATCGGATGATCCCACGGTTTGCATGATACAGGAATTGCAATTTTGTGCAAGGCCGCCGCGGCGGCCGTCCAGAGCAGCGCATTGACATTCGAAGCTTTTATTTGTATACGAATTGTATCCTCTCGGACATTTCAACAGGAGAATCTATGGCAGCGAACAAGACCCTCGTCAAAGAGATCAACGGCAATCTGAGACATCTCGTCCAGCTCCTGCAAACCCGTTCGAAAAGGATTCGCAAGGAAACAGGGGTCACCGGCCCTCAGCTGCAGGCCATGAAGACCCTTTCCGAGTCGCCCGGCATGCGCATCTCCGATCTCGCCGGACGCATCTATCTCCACCCGGCAACGGTGGTCGGTATCGTCGATCGTCTCGAGGACCGGAAGTTCGTTGCCCGGAAGCGCTCGAAAAAGGATCGGCGTCAGGTTCACGTCAGGCTGACCGCAAAAGGCAAGGCCGCCCTGCGAAAAACCATGGGAGCGGCACAGGACTCCATGCCGGGAGGGTTTGAATCGTTGCCGGATAACAAACTCAAGCGCCTCTCCATGAGCCTCGCACAACTCGTCCGGATCCTCGATCTCCCGGCGAAAGAGCCTGTCAAGAAACGTCGCCGGGGACGGCCCCGAAAAGACGAGACCCCGCCCAAAAAACAAAGAGGCCGATAGCCCCTCTGAACGGGCTCTACATCCCGTTCGGTCGCGAAGAGATTCCGTGAGTCCCCGCAAAAAGCGGTGCCCGTAATATTGTGAGCATCGGGACATCTTTTTCATAGGGGATTTCTACAGACTGCGACCAAGGAGGTCGGACGTGGAAGGAAGGCTGCCACTGGGCTCTGCCTGCCTGGACCGCAAACGTTCATCCTTTGTCGTCTGGTCGCCCGGGGCGGAACGGGTGGACCTGCGCATTGTCTCCCCACGAACCCGCACGGTACGGCTCAAGAGGGAGGCAACCGGTTATCATCACGCCATCCTGGAGGGAATCCACCCGGGAGCACTCTATGTCTATCGCCTCGACGGCCTGATCGAGAGGCCCGACCCTGCCTCGCGATACCAGCCCCATGGCCCCCGCGGCCCCTCCTGCGTTATCGATTCGCGCTTTGCCTGGAAAGACCGGCGGTGGTGCGGTCTGCCACTGGCTGATTATATCCTCTACGAGGGCCGGCACTGCGCCGTCCCTTTTGGGGAGCGAATCGTCGGCCTGAATTCACTTCGCGATTTTGGCGCAACCGCCCTGCGGGTCACACTGGAGGGACCGTCCCTACCGCTCCGCTCGTCCCTGCCTTATTCTGTGCCCGCGTCCCTGGGAGGACCGGCAGAGCTGAGGCGGCTCGTTGATGCGTGTCATCAACGCGGTCTTGCCGTCATGCTCGCTCTTCCCCTTTTTCAACAAAGCATTGAAGGAGATCCCCTGGTACCCTTCGGTCCTTACTTTGCGGGCCAGGGTCCGGATCGTCATCTCAACCTGGACGGTCCTCACAGCGACGACGTGCGGCGCTATTTTACGGAATGCACAGTGCGGTGGTTCAGGGAATTTCACGTCGATACCCTGGACGTCGGCAACATCGACGGTCTTGTCGATCTGTCGCCGACATCGCTGCTCGAAGAGTTGGCTGGCATCACCCGCGCTGAAGCAGACTCCATCGGACGCCCCCTGCATCTTGTCGCGCACAGCCGGCGCAACGACCCCCGCCTGATCCGCGGCCGGGAGGATGGTGGAATCGGACTCGACGCCCTGTGGAATCCTGACTTTGAGCTTGCCCTCCAGGGCGTTCTCACGCGCAAAAAGATACACCCTTCTTTTAATGCCGGTAGTCCGCAAGTCCTTAAAAAGGCCTATCTGGAAGGTTTTGTCTTTTCGGGAGAGTTCTCCGCCTCGCACGGCAGACGCCATGGACGATCGTCCAGGAATATATCCGGAGACCGTTTTCTGGTCCGCTGTCCGCGGCTGGACGACGCGGGGAAGAAAGACCGTGCAGCAATGGAAGTACAACAGCTCATCGGCGCGGCGTTGCTTTTATCCCCCTTTGTCCCGCTGCTAAGTGCCGAAGGCGCAAAGGACGATTCCGAATTCAACAGCAGCCTCAGGCTGTACCATCATGGACTGATCAGTCTGCGGAAGGAACTTCGATTCATCGGCCTTCTGGACAAACAATGCATGGGGGCGCTCTGCTACGATGAAGAACGGATTCTCCTGATCCGCTTCTGGAATGACGAGGAAGACCTCATCGTCTTCTTCCACTTCGACACAAAAGCAGCGCGCGTGTCGCTGCCGTTCCCGTCGGGCGCGTGGGCGTTGCGCTTTGACTCGGCTGATCGCCGTTGGGCCGGACCCGGAAGTGCATTGCCTGCACGGATATCGGGTGACGGAGGAGATGTTTCTCTTTCGCTGGCTCCCCTGTCCTGCGCGGTGTATCTAAGGCAGCATGGAGGATGAAGCTTTAGACCCTAGACAGACTTTCTTCCTGTACTCCTCAACTTCTGTTCTCGATAGAACAGAAGAGCTCAAACGGCAATCGAAGGGGAAAACGGTATTTACTAGACTTAGAAAAAGATTATAGAATAATATACGTATATTTAATATAGTTGGTATGTGAAGTTAACCGGAAATTTAGTATTTGCCCGATTTGGGATAGAGAGGCATCGGCTCGATACGGATAACTTCGCGGTGGAGAATTGCCTGGATAACCATCCATGTGAAGAATACATCACGAAGTGAATAAAGAAACCAAGGAGGTAAGAAGTATGAAAAAAGTATTGATGATCCTCATGGCCTTAATGATCAGCGTAGTCTTTGTGACAACAGTCATGGCAGCAAAGGACAAACCAAAGAGTTGGGCCGGTGCAGTCGTCTCCGCAGACACAGCCGCAAAGACAGTGGTTGGAAAGAACGAACAGGGCGAAATGACCTTCGACGTTTCGAAAGCTAAATTTGCAAAGGACGTAAAGTTTAAAGACCTGTTATTCGGCGACAAGATTTTAATTCAATACAGGACAAAAGACGGCAAGAATATGGCAACAAGCCTGGATTATGCACCCGGAGTAATGACTGAAAAGACCCAGGGAGAAGGTGTTGACGATTCGTGGATCACGACCAAAGTAAAGTCTATGCTTGCCGGGGATGCTTCTCTCAATCCATTCAAGATCCATGTCGAAACGATAAAAGGCAACGTTCAACTGACCGGCACCGTTGATTCTAAAAAGGCCGCTGATAAAGCGGTGCAAATCACCAAAAGCGTCAAGGGGGTCAAATCCGTTAAGAGTAATCTGATCGTGAAATAGGCGATCGTTATCCTTTCCCCGACAGTCATATCTGAAATATCCCCATAACGGTAATTGTCCTCACTGCTCAAAGTCTTGCGTTTCCCATCATCTTTCTATTTGTAATCGTGAATGTTTGGATAAATCATTCCTGACGCTTTGTGGGTGAAAGGTGTAAAGCGAGCCAAAATGTACTAAAAGAGTCAAATCCCCGGAAAGGAACTGACGGCCGGGTAAAGAATACGTCTGTCTTTTCATTTAGACTGGTCAAAAATGCCCGAATGCAAGGTAACGTAGGTTACAGGCCGCAGGCCACAGGCTTCTGAAATAAAAAAGGATCGGAACGAATTTCCGATCCTTTTATTTTCGTCTTGCGGATTGCGGGTTCTGCCTTGTCCCTACCCTCTTGTCCCTGGACCCTTTCACACTTGTCCCTTGATGAGCTTGTAGAAGAGGATGACGGCCCCCACGGTCACGGCCGAGTCGGCCACGTTAAAGGCAGGCCAGTGGTACGTGGAGATGAAGACGTCGAGGAAATCGATCACCTCTCCCAAGCGGATGCGGTCGATGAGGTTGCCCACAGCTCCCCCCATGATAAGAGACATTCCGTAGACAAGCAGGATATCTTCCTTCTTCATCCTGGCGATATAATAGACAATAAGTCCTGCCGCAAAAATGGACACCCCGATGAGGAAGAGGGCTCGGATGACAGGCGATGCGTCAGACAGGATGCCAAAGGCCGCTCCGGGGTTTTTCACATAGGTGATATTGAAAAAGCCGTGAATGACAGGGATGGATTCATGCAGCGTCATGTGCGTGTCGATGTAGACCTTCGTGATCTGGTCGAGCACGATGATCACCAGCGCGGTCAGAACGAACAACAGGTAGTTTCGCTTCAAGGCATTTCCCCATTTTAAAATCCCCCTCACTCCCCCTTTTTCAAAGGGGGATGCCAGGGGGATTTCGGTTTGTCTTCTCTTCCCTGTCCCCTGAACCCTATACCCTGTGCCCATTACCCCAGGTTCGCCAGGCACCTCGGGCAGATCTTCGGATGATTGGCATCACGCCCCAGCTCTTCACTCCAGACCCAGCAGCGCTGGCATTTCTCGCCGCCCGCCTTGGCAACGGCGATCTTGAGACCTGGCAGTTCCGTGCTCTCAAAGGCATCTTTCAGTTCGCCGCCTTTCTGCACGCGGAACCCGGAGATGATGCACAACGCCTTCATATCCTCCTCGTACTTCGCGAGAAGTTCCACGAGTTTCTCCGGACCGGCGACGGTGACGGCGGCATCCAGCGGGTGACCGATGACCTTGTTTTTCCGGGCTGTCTCCATGGCCTTGGAGATCTCGCCACGCGCTGCAATCAGGGTCTTCCAGGTATCGCCCAGCTTTTCATCGGCCCAGGCCGGGTTCACCTCGGGGAACTGCGTCAGGTGGACACTTGCCGCCTTTCCCTCGTAAGCGGGCAGGCTCTGCCACACCTCTTCTGCCGTGAAAGTGAGGATCGGGGCAAGCATCCTCGTCATGGCATCCAGGATGACGAACACGGCGCTCTGGGCGGAACGTCTTTGCCTCGAGGCTTTTCCCGATGTGTAAAGGCGGTCCTTGAGCACATCGAGATAGAGAGCGCTGAGATCGACGGTGCAGAAATTGTACAGCGTGTAGTAGACGATATGGAACTGGAAATTCTCGTAAGCCTTTCGTGACCGCTCGATGACGGCCTGCAGACGGTACAGGGCCCACCGGTCGATTTCCTCCATCTCGGCGTAGGGGACCCGGTCTTTCGTTGCATCGAAATCGCTCAGGTTGCCGAGGATATAGCGGCTCGTGTTGCGGATCCGGCGATAGGCTTCGACGAGTCGCTCCAGAATCTCATCGGAGATCCGGATGTCGACGGTGTAGTCCTCGGCGGCGACCCAAAGGCGCAGGATCTCGGCGCCGAACTTGTCGAGGATCTCCTGGGGGTCTATGACGTTGCCCACGGACTTGGACATCTTCTTCCCTTCTCCGTCGACAACGAAGCCGTGGGTGAGCACCGATGTGTAGGGGGCACGGCCTCTCGTCCCCACCGATTCCAGGAGAGACGAGTGGAACCAGCCGCGGTGCTGGTCGCTGCCCTCAAGGTACATATCGCAGGGGGATCGAAGATAATCCCTGGTCTCGAGAACGGCCGCGTGGCTCACCCCGGAGTCGAACCAGACATCGAGGATGTTCGTCTCCTTACGGAACGTGGTCCCCTTGCAGTTCGGACAGGCTGAGCCTGTCGGCATCAGGTCCTTCGGCTCTCGCTCGAACCAGATGTCGGCGCCGTGCTCGTTCATGAGCCCTACGACATGATCGAGGATCTCTTTCGAATACACAACGGTGTCGCAGTCCTTGCAGTAGAATAAAATGATGGGCACACCCCAGAGCCTCTGGCGCGAGATACACCAGTCGGGCCGGTTTTCCACCATGCCGTAGATCCGGTCGCGGCCCCACGAGGGGATCCACTGGACGTTGTTGATGCACTCGAGGGCCTTGGCGCGCAGCCCGTTTTTCTCCATGGAGATGAACCACTGCTCGGTGGAGCGGAAGATGATGGGCTTCTTGCAGCGCCAGCAGTGGGGATAAGAATGCTCGATGTCGCCGACGCCCAGCAGTGCTCCCACTTCCTCGAGTTTCCGGTTGACGGCCCCGTTGGCATCGAATACGAACTGGCCGGCAAAGAACTCCACGTCCTTCGTGAAGTTGCCGTCCTCGTCGACGGGGGCATAGTTGTCCAGGCCGTACTCCATTCCGATCTCGTAGTCCTCGGCGCCGTGCCCGGGAGCGATGTGAACCATGCCCGTACCCGCATCGAGGGTGACAAAGGGCGCCAGGATGAAGACGCTCTCCCGGTCGATGAAGGGGTGTTTTGCCTTGAGGCCTTCCACCACCTCGCCAGGGAACTCGTCGACGATCTCGTACTCTTTGAACCCGAAGGCGTCCATGCAGTAGTCCACGAGGTCCTTGGCCATGATGAGGACCTCGCCGGTCTTCTTCACCCTGACTGCAGCGTAAAGGAACTCCTTGTGGAAGGCGATGGCCAGGTTCGCCGGAATGGTCCAGGGGGTTGTTGTCCAGATGACAGCGAAAACCTTCTCGCCCTTGAGCTTCGGCCGGACGGCCGAGATGTCGGAAACCATGGGAAATTTGACATAGATCGCCGGCGTTACATGGTCACCGTATTCCACCTCCGCTTCGGCAAGGGCTGTCTTGCAGGTGGCGCACCAGTAGACGGGCTTTTTCCCCTTGTAGATATCGCCGCTCAGCATCAGTTTGGCAAACTCCGCCGCCGTGATGGCCTCGTACTCGTAGGCCATGGTCAGGTATGGGTTGTCCCACTCGCCGAATACCCCGAGGCGTTTGAACTCCTCGCGCTGGATTCCCACGTATTTCTCCGCGTACTTGCGGCAGTAGCGGCGTTTTTCGGCCTGCGAAAGCGACCCCTTCTTTTCGCCCAGTTCCTTGTCCACCTGGTGTTCGATGGGCAGGCCGTGGCAGTCCCATCCGGGCACGTAGATGCTGTCGAAGCCCGCCATGTTCTTCGACTTGATGACGAGGTCCTTGATAATCTTGTTGAGTGCCGTCCCGAGGTGAATATCGCCATTTGCATAAGGGGGGCCGTCGTGCAGGATGTAGGTCGGGCGCCCCTTGGAGACTGTACGGATCCTGTCATAGATCCGGATCTGCTCCCACCATTTGAGCGTCTCGGGCTCTTTCTTGGCGAGATTGGCCTTCATGGGAAATTCGGTTTTGGGCAGGTTTAAGGTCGCCTTGTAATCCATCGGAATGTCCTCCAGACATGACGGCAACGGGCGAGGGGTGACAGAGAGGAGAAGGTTCAGGAACCATTATCCTTTGGCCTTATCCCCTATGCTGACATTTCGCCGTTGAATTCTGTGCACTTATCACATTGTCGAAGGAGTTTCAAGGATGGATGACTGGACAAAAAAAGGCCTCCCGCCGTAACGGGAGGCCTTTATCACACGTCGCTGAAAGGCGAAACGTCTTCTCTTACATATCCATCCCGCCCATTCCGCCGTAACCGCCGCCACCGGGCATCGGCGGCATGGATTCCTTCTTGGGCTTCTCGGCCACCATGCACTGGGTCGTCAGCATGAGACCGGCCACGGAGGAGGCGTTCTGAAGGGCGGAGCGGGTTACCTTCGTGGGGTCGATGACGCCGGCCTTAACGAGATCCTCGTACTCCTCGGTTGCCGCGTTGAACCCGAAGGGTCCCTTCTTCTCCTTGACTTTCTCCACCACGATGGAGCCTTCCATGCCCGCGTTGGCGGCGATCATGCGCAGGGGCTCTTCGAGGGACTTCTTCACGATGTTGACGCCCACCTGCTGGTCGCCTTCGAGAACGAGTTTCTCTAGGACGGCAATGGTCCGGATGTAAGCCACGCCACCACCGGGGACGATGCCTTCCTCGACGGCCGCACGGGTCGCGTTGAGGGCGTCCTCAACACGAGCCTTCTTTTCCTTCATCTCCGTCTCGGTCGCGGCACCCACGCGGATCAGGGCGACGCCGCCGACGAGCTTCGCGAGGCGTTCCTGGAGCTTCTCGCGGTCATAGTCGGAAGTCGTTTCGTCGATCTGTGCGCGGATCTGCTTCACACGGCCTTCGAGGTCGGCACGGGATCCGGCGCCGTCGATGATCGTGGTGTTGTCCTTGTCAATCGCGGTTTTCCGCGCGCGCCCGAGGTCCTGCAGCGTCGCATTTTCGAGCTTCATGCCCATTTCCTCGGAGATGACCTTGCCGCCCGTCAGCACGGCGATATCCTCGAGCATGGCCTTGCGGCGGTCCCCGAAGCCGGGGGCCTTCACGGCGGCAACCTGGAGGGTCCCGCGGATCTTGTTGACCACGAGTGTGGCCAGGGCTTCACCCTCGATCTCCTCGGCGATAATGAGCAGGGGCTTGCCGCTGCGGGCCGCCGATTCGAGAACGGGGAGCAGGTCCTTCATGCCGCTGATCTTCTTGTCGTAGATCAGGATGTAGGCATCGTCGAAGTTGACTTCCATCTTGTCGGGATTGGTCACAAAGTAGGGGGACACATAACCGCGATCGAACTGCATGCCTTCCACGACTTCCAGTTCCGTCTGAAGCCCCTTGGCCTCCTCCACGGTGATGACGCCCTCTTTGCCGACCTTGCCCATGGCCTCGGCGATGATGTTGCCGATGGACTCGTCGTTGTTGGCGGAGATGGTGCCAACCTGGGCGATTTCCTTCTGGTCCTTCGTGGGCTTGGAAATTTTCTTGAGTTCTTCGATGACCGCCTCGACGGCCTTGTCGATGCCTCGCTTGATGTCCATGGGGTTGCTGCCCGCCGCCACGGTCTTGGCGCCCTCTCGGTAAATGGCCTGTGCTAGGATGGTGGCCGTCGTCGTGCCGTCGCCGGCGACGTCGCTCGTTCGGCTTGCGACCTCGCGCACCATCTGGGCGCCCATGTTCTCGAACTTGTCCTCCAGTTCGATCTCTTTTGCCACCGTTACGCCGTCCTTGGTCACGACGGGAGAGCCGAAGCTCTTGTCGATGATGACGTTGCGGCCCTTGGGACCGAGAGTTACCTTCACTGCATCCGCCAGCGCATTGACGCCGTCGAGAATGGACTTTCTTGCCACCTCGTCATACTGCAGAATCTTCGCACCCATTTATTCTATCCTCCTTATTTGATTACTTTTTTTCGATGATTCCGAGTACGTCCTCTTCCCTCATGATGAGGTACTCGACGCCGTCGATCTTGACTTCGTTTCCTGCGTACTTGCTGAAAAGGATCCGGTCGCCCTTCTTGACGTCCATGGGAATGACCTTGCCGTCCTCGGTCAATCTTCCCTTGCCCGCTGCCACGACTTCGCCTTCAGTGGGCTTGTCTTTTGCGGTATCGGGGATGATGATCCCCCCCTTGGTCTTCTCCTCTTCCGCAACGCGCCTCACGATAAGTCTGTCGTACAATGGCCTGATCTTCATCCTTAATCCTCCCTTTTTATTGTTGATATCATTCAGGATTTTTTGCCGATCCTGTGGGTAGCGACTTTTTCTTGCGGGAAATCAGAGGTATATATATGCATTGAATGGTGACTGTCAAGGGAAAGGATGAATTATTTTTTCACATTTCGGCGGAAAGCAAGCTCACCCGTGACGGTTTGGATTCCCGGGGTCCGCCCATGACTAAGGCAGACAGGCAATGAAAAGACGGTCCCGTGGACAGGTTTCTTAAGGAAAGAACGCGGCAGGAAGCGACGAAGGGAATGGGGCTGGCTGCATCGTAAAAGCCGTTGCGAAAATCGGACTCCGGTGCGGCCCCATTCAGATCGATGGCGGGGCAAGCACGGGATCAGGCATGTTTCAGAACGATTCCTTCGATGATGTTGGAAACGTCCTCACACACGTCGATGGATTCCTCGATCCGCTCAAAAATCTCCTTCCACTTGATCAGTTCAATGGGGTCCTTCTCGCGCTCGAAAAGACGGGCCATCGCTGTCCGAAGGACGTAATCCCCCTCGTTCTCCAGGGTGTTGATCTCCACGCAGGCCTCGAGGATCATTTTGGAGTTCTTCTTGTCCCGCAGGGCATGGACAACCGTCTTCACCTTGGCAATGGCTTCGTTGAGAATCCGCATGAGAACGAAAAGCTCCTCGGCCGGTTTCTTCACCTTGTAGAGAAACATTCTCACCGCCGAGGCCTCGATCATGTCCAGGATGCTGTCCATCTTGTTGACCAGCGCGTAGATGTCCTCGCGGTCCAGGGGGGTCAGGAAGGTCTTGTGCATCCTCTCGTAGGCTCGATGGGTGATCTCATCGGCCTCGTGCTCGATTTCCTTGAGCTTGGTCAGCTTCGACTCACCGTAATCGTAGTTGTTCAGGATGTCCATGAAGAGCTTCCCCCCCTCTTCGATCTTGCAGGCAAGCTCCTCGAAAAGATCGTAGAACTTCTCATCCTTCGGGACAAACTTCATGGCCGGGATCCTCCTTCGGATTCGGTGCAGGTCATAGCACACTTTCACGGCCCATTCAACGACATATCACCGAGACAGGATCTGCTGCCATGCTCTTCCGGCAGATTCATTGCACGGAAGCAATCACGTTCTCTCCTCAACGCCCCAGTGCAGGATGCGTGTTCATCCATCGTGTAATCCCACCGGCCAGCGTGCTATCCACACTGCCGGCAAAGTCGTGCTTTCAGGCACCGGTCGTGGAGTGCGCACCCGCATCTGAATTTCGTTTGCGCCAACCCAGATAAACGGCGATGACCATCCACGCTGCAACCCCGGCCACGGAAATCCACGCACCGATCCAAAAGGAAAGGGGGCGGTACTCCATCCTGAAATGATGATGCCCCGGTGTCAATGGCACTCCGCGCAGGGTATAGTTCGCAGGAATGATCTCATAGGTGTTCGACGCACTCCCGGACACGGGCACGATCCGCCAGCCTTCCGCATAGGTATCCATTACGACCAAAATAGAGGCCGTATTGACATCGGCCTCCAGAGTCAGATGGTCTGTCGAAGTCTCAGTGATCCTGACTGTCCCTGCGTTTTCGCCACCGGCAGCAGGGGGAAGATTCGGGTCTCGCTCCAGGACAACGAGCCTCCGGGGATTGAATCCCGGTTGCCCGAGGATGGCAAACGCCCGGTCGCGGTCCGCCTCAACAACCCACTGACCGACCAGGCTTGCCCGCGGCATGACGTCCTCACCCAGATCCGCCAGACCGAAGTCGCGATTGACGGGGATCAGCATGGTTCGACACCCCAACATCTTCAGCAGGGGATGGTAGTGGAATGGGAACACGTTGCTTGCGACCCGCGCGATGTCCGCCTGTTGCATCCAGGCGATGAACTCGCCATAGCGGCGGGGAATCAGCGGATCGCGCCCCCAGAGATCCCGCCATCCCATGGACAGGGCAAGATTCGGGTTATAGGAATTCAAGATGCGGTGATCACCCGGTATTTGACTGACCGACGCCACGATTTGCGCCGGGTAAGCCGCCTCGAGCGGAAAGCTGACCCGGGCGGGGAGGTCCGCCCAGAAAAGTTCCATGACGGCCAGGCCGACGAGCAGCGATGCCTTCCAGAGATTGGAGATCCGAACAAGCAGGATCGCCGAGATGAGTACGCATGTGCCTGCCAGGACTGCAAGCCCCAGCGTGGAAAACTCGCCTGCCTTTTCGACGGCGAGGGTGCTGGGGCCCGTCTCTGCCTGCAGATAGACTTGCCCTGTGCTGAAGATCCAGTGCATAAAGCCGGGCCAGAGGAAGGACTGCCTGATGGCCAAACCGAGAATCAGTGAAAGGGCGGCCGTGGCAGCCAGCGCCGAAAGAGCCCACCCGCGCTTTCGGAGTCCTTCCCGAAGGAGGCAATCAAGCCCCGTTGCGGAAAGCAGAATGACGAAAAGCGTGGATTGGAAGATAAACTTGGAGACGCCCCGGAACAGTTTGAAACCGGGCAGCCAGTCCCGCAGGAGAGAAAACCAGGGCATGTACGATCCCATGGCCAGAAGCAGGAGAATCACCGCCATGGCCGGAAGGATCAGTCGCTCCCTGCCCTGCCGGAAGAACACGGCGTAGAGAGCCAGCCAGAAGCCGGTTACACTCACGAACAGAGACGCTTCCCACAGATACCAGCGCCCCCAGTAGGGGAAATGAACCGCGTCGCCGAAAAAGGCGGGCGCGACCCAGGTGATGAGATTCTCCGGCGGGAAGGAAAACATCGTGGCGAACTCGTAGGACTCACCCGCTCCCCGAAGGCTGTCCCTGCCCGCCTCAATACCCGGCAGGAGTTGGGCCGCTGATAACACAGCGGCACCACTGAAGATCATGACAAAGCACAGGAGGACTTTCAGTCGCTCAGAGGCCCAATACAACCGGATGGCCAGATAGATGCCGGCGGCAATCCCCGTGTAATAGGCATACTGGATATGACCGGCCAGGATCTGCATCGCCACGGCTGCAACCCCCAGCAGACACCATCCCGCCGAGGGACGCTCCGAGATTCCATCGACAGCAAGAAACAGAAGCGGGGCCCAGATCATGGTGCAGAGGTTGGGCAGGTGCCCCGCGTAGATATGCAGAAAGTACGGGGCGCAGAAGATGAACTCGGCCCCTGCCAGAAAGCATGCCAGCGGGTGAAGACCTCTCTTGAAAGCCCAGAGATAGAAGAAGAAGCCGCCAAGGAAGGCGTGCAGGGCGATGCTCCAGTTAATCGCCATCGCAAGGGGCAGGATGAGGTACAGGATGTTCAACGGATACAGCAAGGCCGACTGGAACCCCGCCAGGAACGGCGCTCCGCAGTAGATGTGCGGGTTCCACAGAGGGAAGTTCCCATCGATGATCTGTCCGAAACCGAAACTGCGCCAGTGCACAAACTGGAAGGCGATATCCGCTCCTTCATTGCTGAGCACGGAATCGCCGGGAAGAAACAGCACGTCGAAAAACATGGCCAGCGCTAGGGTCAAAAGACCCAAGGCGCCGATCGTGATGTTATGGATGTAGCCCTTGTGCAAGTGAACCTCTGGCAAGCTGCCCAGCCGGATGCATCCCGAATCGTATTCGGTTGAAAACGATTGCACGCGCATTCCCCGCAGCACCCGACGCAAGCCAGTGGAACGCTGCTGAGGGGTAAGCGAGCATGATAACAGCTAAACCAACTTCCTTCAGTTTCTAAATTCCTGGCATGCCAGGGATTTTAAATGTTACAAGATTCATGCCTTTGCTGGCCGATGATCCCCATTGCCGCTTCTTTGTCTGTAAATGCCTGTGCTTTCGCCGCATCTCCGCGTCAAAAGATGCCGGCAGGACAGGCTTTTCATTGACAGTCGTCCCTGATTCCCTTACTTATTAATTTGAAAAGAAAATCATCAGGAGCAACGGGAACCCATGAAGAAAAAAACGATCAATCTGGCTTTGCAGGGCGGTGGAACCCACGGCGCTTTCGCCTGGGGGGTAATAGACCGGCTCCTCGAAGACGGCAGAATCGAAATTGAGGGAATCTCGGCAACGAGCGCAGGCTCCATGAATGCCGTCGCCTACGGGTACGGCGCCATGACAGGGGGGCCCGACGGCGCACGCCGGTCGCTGGAAGACCTCTGGCGGGAGGTGAGCAAGGCAGGGGAGCTCTACAGCCCTGTTCGCCGCTCCCCTCTGGAAAAATTCTGGCCCCCGTCCGGACTGGCGCTATCCGCTCTTTCCTTCGGGCTGTTCAGCGTTTGGACAAGAGTGTTTTCACCATACCAGTTCAACCCCTCCAATTTCAATCCCCTGCGGGATATGCTCTGCAACTGCATCGACTTCGAGGAACTCGTGCGCTGCAATTGCGTCGAGATGTTTATCAGCGCGACCAACGTCCGCACGGGCCAGGTCCGCGTGTTCCGCAATGAGGAGATCACCCCCGAGGTCGTCCTCGCATCGAGCTGCCTGCCCACCCTTTTCCAGGCCGTCGAGATCGATGGCGAGCATTACTGGGACGGCGGTTACATGGGAAACCCCTCTCTGTTTCCGCTGTTCTACTACACGAAATCCCGCGATATCGTTGTCGTGCACATCAACCCGATCCGCAGGGAGGAAATCCCCAGGACCGCCATGGACATCGAAAACCGCCTCAACGAAATCACCTTCAACTCATCCCTTCTGAAGGAGCTGCGCGCCATCGCCTTCGTCGTAAAGCTGCTCGACGCGAAATGGATCCGCGATGAGTTCCGGGGACAACTCAAGAATGTGCTGGTGCATTCCATACGGGCCGACGAGGCGCTCAAGGACCTCGGTGTGGCCACCAAGTTCGTGAGCGGCTGGGATTTTCTGATTGACCTGCGCGACCGCGGCCGCGACACGGCGGGGCGCTGGCTCGAGGAGAACTTCGATTGCCTCGGAAACCGTGCCAGCGTCGATTTGAGGATGGAATACCTCCAGCGGGGTGAAGACAAGCCCATCTCCCGCCGTTCCTGATCCTGATACAGACGAAAAATCCCCCGATGTCCTTCCTCATCGAGGATCAACACCGGAGGATCACTTTCTGCTTTTTCCTTGTTGCTTGAGGCTTGTTGCTTGAGGCTCTTTCCCCTATACCCTACACCCAACCCTCTCGTCCCTGGTCCCTTCTTAAAGGAGTCGCGCCCCCATCTCGGCCACCTGCGACCTCTCCCCCTTAAAGAGGGTGACGTGGCCGGCGATCTCTTCGTCCTTCAGGTGCTCCACCAGATATGTCAGGCCGTTGCTGCTGGCATCGAGGTACGGGTGGTCGATCTGCTCGGGGTCGCCCGTGAAGACGATCTTCGTGCCCTCGCCCACGCGCGTGATCAGCGTCTTGATCATGTGCGGAGTGAGATTCTGCGCTTCGTCG
>DATJPI010000087.1:0-5859 GCA_035506495.1 Syntrophales bacterium | reverse complement strand
GCGCCCGTCTCCTCGGCGATGATCTGCTGGGTGCGAAGGGCGATCCCGACGGCGAAGTCGGAGGGCAGGCACCACACTTCATCAAGGGAGTTGGTGTGCAGCGACTGGGTCCCGCCGAGAACGGCCGCCAGGGCTTCCGTTGCCGTGCGGACGACGTTGTTGTAGGGCTGTTGGGCCGTGAGCGAGCATCCCGCCGTCTGGGTGTGGAACCGCATCCACCAGGAGCGCTCGTCTTTCGATTTATACCTCTCCGTCATGGCCTTGGCCCAGATCCTCCGGGCTGCCCTCATCTTGCAGATCTCCTCGAAGAAGTCGATATGAGAGTTGAAGAAAAAGGAGAGCCGGGGGGCGAACGCGTCGACGTCGAGCTTCTTGCGGCGAAGCACGTCCTCGACATACTCCATGCCGTCGCGAAGCGTGAAGGCCAGCTCCTGAACGGCCGTCGAACCTGCCTCGCGGATGTGGTAGCCCGAAATCGAGATTGTGTTCCACTTGGGAACCTTCAGGGTACCGAACTCGACGGTGTCGCTGATCAGCTTCACCGAGGGCTCGGGCGGGCACATCAGCGTCTTCTGGGCGATGAACTCCTTGAGCATGTCGTTTTGGATTGTGCCGCCGATCTTCGTGAGCGGGATCCCCTGGATCTCGGCCGCGGCGCAGTACATGGCCCAGAGAGCCGTCGCCGGAGGGTTGATCGTCATGGAGGTAGTGATTTTGTCGAGGGGCACACCCTTGGTGAGAACGAGAAAATCTTCGAGGGTGTCGATGGCCACCCCGCACTTGCCGCACTCGCCACGGGCCTTCGGGGAGTCGGTGTCGTACCCCATGAGGGTGGGGAAGTCGAAGGCCGTGCTAAGACCCGTTTGGCCTTCCTTCAGGAGCATGTGCCATCGCGCATTGGTCGTTGCTGCATCTCCCATTCCCGAGAACATGCGGAACGTCCAGTACTTGCCGCGATAACCGGTCACTTGGTTGCCGCGGGTGTAGGGGTACTGCCCGGGATAGCTGATATCCCGCGCAAATTCCATGTCCTTAATGTCATCGGGGGTGTAAAGACGTTTGATGGGAAGATCCGAAACCGTCGACCACTGGGCATCGGGCTTCTGATCGGGCCACTTGGAGACGAGTTTCTTAACCTCGTCCTCCCATTTCTGGCGCATCTTGCTGGACGACTCGAGAACTTCTTTTGCGAAATACACGTTTCCTCCCTCCTTGTCCGTGAATTTTTAAAGATTTAAGCCATATACACTCCTAAAAACTTATTAATCCCTGACTATCCACCTATAATAGACCCACTCGTTCCCGTATACAAAATCCCCCGTTTTGTCAAGCGAAAAGACTTCGATTTTGCCCGTCATATGGGCCTTTCCGGGCAGAAGCCCTGCCACAGTGGGACGGCAGCGAAAGACCGATAAAAAAATTGCACCGGTTGCGCGACAGCAGAATGGAAATAAGTCTCTTTTCGTCAGATTTCGAAGAGCCGTCGCGGCGTCTTCGTCAATATCTCGTTGCCTGCGGCTCTTACAAAAACCATATCCTCGAGTTTGACGACCCCGCCACCCTCCGTCATCATGTGCATGTCGAGGGCCACGACGCACCTCTCCGGGATCGCTGAGGTATCGTGCTCGGAGAGGACGGGGGGCTCGTTAAGCTCCAGTCCGATCCCATGGCCAAGAATGCGGGAAGCCTTACTCCCGCCGAAGGACATGAACTCCCGGGTCCGCCCAAGATCGTCGGCTTTCTGCCGTGCCATCCGGTAGACATCCCGGCCCGTCATGCCCGGCCGGATCGTGCCGATGAGGTAGTCGGCGACGGCCAGGAGGTCGTTATAGAGTGCATGAATGGTCTTCCCGGCCTCTCCGATGCAGTAGGTTCTCGTCTGATCTGCGTGGTAGCCGTCGACGAGGGTGGGAATGTCGACGACGACGGTCTCGCCCCGGCGGATTGCTCTCCGCGAGGGCCCTGCCGGCACGGCGGGGCTCATCCCCACACCCGTAATGGTGTAGACGACGCCGCTGATTTTTGAAAGGTTCGGCCCCGCACCAATGGGACCTCTGCTCATGAAGAAATCGGGCAGCCGGATGAAGAAGATGCCCTCGTGACCTGCGAGCCGGTGGGCATTTTCGACTGCGGCAGCCAGCTCGAGCTCCGTAACCCCTTCGCGCAGGGTGGACAGGATCGCCTCGTGGCCCGCGTGGACGGCATCGCAGGCGCGACCAAGCCGTTCGATCTCCCCGGGCTCTTTCATCTTGCGCTGCTCCAGCGTGACGGAAGAGATGTTGATGAGGTCGACGCCCGGACATGCCTTCCGGAGGGCCTCGAACTGCTCGGCCGTTAGGATGTCGAGCTCCATGCCGATTTTCCCGGCCTTCCCCCCCAACCGCGACAGAATGCCCGCGAGGATTTTCTCGAGCCGCCGCTCTTCGGCCAGCCTCTCCCGGTCGATGAAGACGTCCTGAAGGGCAAACTCGTACCCGCTCCTTACATAGAGTGTATAATCATGGGGGGTGACGGCAAGGCAGGATGGCTGGGCCGTGCCGGTGTAATAGAGTACATCCCGGGAATAGACGAGAAGGGCTGCGTCAATTCCCCCGTTGAGAAGTCTTTGCTGAAGAACCTTGATGCGCTCTTTCATGGCAGTCCTCCCCCCAGGGCTTCTGGATTCCGGATTCGGGATTCCCGAATGAGTAATTGAGTAATTAAGTAAATAAGTAATTAGGTCATGAGACGTTATTACCCAATCACTCATTCAACGAGTAACTCAATAACTGCATTGGCTGATCCGGATATCGGATGCCTGAATCCTGATGCCCGTGATTTATGCGTGGATCGTTTTGCCCTGTAGCCTCGCCCAAGTATTTTCCGAGTACCAGATGTGTACGAATTCCTCGATGGAATCCTTCTCTATTCTCTCCATCCGCCCCGCTACGGCCCTCCGCAGGAGACCCTTGACGCTCCGGAATGCATCGGGATCCCGGGCGGCATAATCCCGGGCAATCTTATTCGCTTCGCTTTCCAGGTCTGTCTCGGAGACGACCTGATCGACGAGGCCCATCCGGAGCGCTTCCTCGGCGGAAAACATGGCGCCGCTGTACAGTACGCTCTCGGCGTTGCGGTGCCCGACGAGAAGCTTCAGCATCTCAACGGAACCCGCAAAGACAGATGAGCCGAAATTGATTTCGTTGAGCGAGATCCTTGCCTTGCCCGAAACCATAACCCGGTAATCGCAGGACGTGGCGATCATGCAGGCCCCGGCAATCGTGTGCCCGTTGAGCGCTGCAATGACCGGCTTCGGATAGAGAAAAATCTCACGGTATAGACCGGTGAAGTTTGTCAGGTAGCGGGTGAACTGCTCTTTGTTGTAGCCCAGAAATTGGGGGATGTCGAACCCGAAAGAAAAGAATTTGCCCGTGCCCGTCAGGATGACTGCCCGCACCGAAGGTTCGCGGGCGAGTTCCCCGAAGGTGCGGCTCATCTCGCCGATCACTGCATCATTGAACGCGTTGACCTTGCCCCGGCGGATCACCACCGTTGCAATGCCCTCATGGACCGTTCTGGAAATATACTCCATGGCTCCCTCCTTGTATCATGGCAATGACAGACGGGCCAATTATAGAAAGAGGGTTTTCCTTGATTTTCGGGGAATCAGCGGTTATTTCTTTTTTTACTGATAAGCAATGTTAGGCTTCTTCATAAGCCGGCGGCAAGCGCCTTTGAGGCCCGCACGATCGAACATAGCGGCTCGATGGGTGCCGCTTGCCCGCAGGATGGGTGCGATTATTCTCGGCATAGGTGCATCGGGCGCCCGGCCGCCCGCCGTCATCGCCGCGTGCTCCGCTGCCAGAGATCCAGAAGGACAATGGCCTTGTCTTCCGGCAGCGGCCTCAGCCCCCTCTCATAGCCGGAGAGCGTCTGGCGGGTCACGCCCAGAGAGCTTGCCAGTTCTTCCTGCCGAAGCCGTTGCTCGGCCCTCAACTGCCGGATCAGGGAAGGATTTGCCTGCAGTTCCCTCGCTGTGGACGGCATGAAGTCAAGGGCTTCACGTTTCCTGCGCCGTTTCGCGGAAAATCTCGTCCGTGGGGTTTCACGGATCCGCCAGAGATGATCGGACAATTTGACCGTCAGGGGCCGGTCCAGCCACTCGGCGAAGTAACCCCGTCCCCGGTCGGGCGGCTCCAGGACCGGCAAGGTGTCGAGCACGCCGATATCCGCGAGCTCCTCGTGGGACCGGATGAAGGCATCCACCGTCCTGCCGGGGGCTTGCCCGTGAATGGCCTCGCTGCAGAAATCGAGGATCGTCCTCGGCGTTGCCGCAGGCTGCTGACCCTTCTTGCCGGCGATGATGCCGAGCATGATCCAGTAGGTTCCCAGCTTTTTCGTGAAGGCACTCGTATAGGGGTTCAGTCTCAGGAGGGATCGACTGTAGTACCCGATCCACCTCAGACCCTCGGGGTCAAGGAAATGGGACAGGGCCTGCCCGCAGCGGAAACGAAAAGCCATCCAGGTCCGGCCGTCCTTCTCGTGCTCCATGTCCAGGATGTCGAGAAGCCGGTCCGGTCTTTCCCGGCCGAGACTGACCATGCCCCCGCCCCGATAGTCTTTCCACAACAAGGTCAGGCGCATATCCGAGAGCCGAAGCACTTCCTGCCGGAAGTCCTCGAAGAGCGTCCTGGAGCGACCGTGCCGCAGGTTCACGCCCCGGAGCTTTGCGATCTCCTCGAGGCTGATGCGGGCAACGCCGTTGACTGGATTGGCCAAGCCTGCGATACGGGACATGAGGATCAGAAAGATATCGGCCGTCTCCACGGACAGATTGGAGACGATCTGTCGAAGCTTTCCCGAGTAGACAAAATCCATCCGGGGCGTGGCGATGTAGTACGGGTGGAAACGGGATTTGAAGTCGGGCGGGCTATCGAAGAAAAGTGAAATTCTCCCGTCGCGCGCCTCGTGACGGTAAAAGGGGCGCCCATAGGAATCCGATTGCCAGCGGTTCTTCGACCCTCCCGCGTAAATGGCGCGAAGGGTTGCCATGATAACGGGGTTGGTCGGAACGGGAAGTTCCCCCCGGTCCGGGATCCGTCCGTAATGGCTTTTTTTCTTTCCTGCCGACCTTTGCATGCAGAAGGTCATCTCCCGGATCAAGGCTGGCTGATGATTGCCTCTTGCACACCGCGTTGCCGGATTATGGCCCGCGCCCGCCCCGATTGCAATAGCCTTCCGTTCATTTTTCACCGCATATCGGTCGAATATTCTGCGAACATGCAATTCCGTCCAGGCTCAAGTCCCAAACTGCCGTGGATTACAAGTCTTTGACAGTAAAGAATAAAATGACAGACGATGCCAATTTACAGTAGTTCTCAAGGCGAATGAAATGACTGGCATTAAAGAATTTATGTATTTAGCCGATCTTATTCCCATCAAGAAGTGTTCTTTCAATCACCCGAGACCTGAAAAATGGCAAACCGTCTGAAAGGACGGGACGCAAAGCCACCGGCTTAAGTCCAAGATCGATTTGGATACAGCAGCGGGGCTGCCAGGCGACTCCAAACAGGAAGTGCGGAGGAGCTATCAGGCATTATACCCAGAAGGAGGGAATGCTCGATGCTCAAGACGACGATTTTCCGCTTACGTTATTTTCGTTCCATTCTGCTTTTTCTCTCAATTTTTTCTGCGTTTCTATTCATGTGGCCGGGGTATGCAAGGGCTGCCGATGTAACCTTGGCCTGGGATGCGAACCAGGAATCCACGGTGGCGGGGTACAAAGTCTTCAATGGTCTGGCCAGCAGAACCTACAATGGTACAGTAGACGTAGGGAATTGGACGAGCTGCACCATTTCAGGACTCGCACCGGGTACGACC
>DATJPI010000086.1:0-28729 GCA_035506495.1 Syntrophales bacterium | reverse complement strand
ACGAGCCAGGTAAAGGGATCCTCAGGGTTTCGCGGGGCAAGGTGGTCTTTGCCGTAGGGGCGCCACCCGATCCACGGCGATGGCATCATCTCGGAATAGGCCAGGATCCGGTAAGGGTCCTTTTTCCCAAATCTCGGAGTGTCCGTTAAGAGCTTATCCCAGCCAAGCTTCGCCATGACAATCCTCCTTTCACTTCACTCACAGCAACTCTTTCTGGAAGATCAGCTTGTCGTCACCGATGCGGTAGAAGTTCTTGATGCGGGCCGCGAGATGATAACCGCTGTGCTCGTAAAACTTTACGGTGTCGCCATACGTTTCCTGCGACGAGGTCTCGATGAGGACCATCCGTCCTCCGCGATCCAGCACGTCTTTCTCGACGTGTTCGATCAAGTGCCGGCCGAGCTTTTTCCCCTGGTGAGCCGGATCGACGACGATCCAGTACAGGTCGTACACCCCCAGGGTCAGCGGCACCGGGCCGTAACAGGCATAGCCCAGCACGGTGTCGTGCTTTTCCCCGCGTTCCAGGACGGCAAACAGATAGCCGCTCTCTTCCCCTTCTTCCAGGGCCTCCTCGACGAGTTCCAGCGCCGTGGCGATCTCGACGTCGTTGAATTTTCCCGAGGAGATTACCATCCTCTCAATCGGGGAGCGGTCGCGGGGCTCCAGCGGGCGGATGCGTACCTCTTCCTGCAGGGTTTGATTGGAAGTCCGAATCATCATCATTTCTCATTTACCATTATTTGGGGAGGAGTTCCTCCTTTTTATCGAATTCTGATTGCAAGCTCATTATAAACGAAAGCCGGTTGCGGAGTAAAAAACGTTTTACAACTGAAATATCATGGTGTAACAGGCCATGGAAATGTGATAATCTATTTTGGAATTTTTGAATCGCCCCGTATCGGATGGAACAGAAAGGAACCGTGAGGGATGAAGATGAAAATGAAAGGCTCGTGGCAATACGCGTGGATCGTGCTTGTGGCGGTATGCCTGGCTTTGCCTCCGACGCTCTTCTCGCAGGAGGCGCCGGCAAAGGCATTCAAGCAGGAGGAGCTCGACCAGCTGCTGGCGCCCGTCGCTCTCTATCCCGATGAGCTCCTGACCCCGATCCTCATGGCTTCGACCTATCCGCTCGAGGTGGTGCAAGCGGAGCGATGGGCAAAGCAAAACAAGAGCCTGAAAGGGGATGCCCTGAAGGCAGCCCTGGAGAAACAACCCTGGGACGACAGTGTAAAAGCGATCGTCCCATTTCCCGAAGTCATTACCATGATGAGCGAAAAGCTCGACTGGACCCAGAAGCTGGGCGACGCATTCCTGGCGCAGCAAAAAGACGTCATGGACACGGTGCAGAAGCTGCGCCGGAAGGCGGACGAGGCGGGCAACCTGAAAAGCTCGAAGGAGCAGGAGGTGAAGAAGGAGGGCGACATCATCGTCATTGAATCCGCCAACCCGCAGGTGGTCTATGTTCCCGCCTACAACCCAACGGTGGTTTATGGTGCATGGGCATACCCGGCCTATCCGCCCTATCCGGTTTATGCCTACCCGCCCGGCGCCGCGCTATTCACGTTCACGATGGGTGTCGCCGTAGGCGCTGCATGGTATGGACATGGGTGCCATGCCGAGTATCACGGAGGAACGGTGAATATCGATCGGAGCGTCAACATCGACAGGTCGGGCAGGCCGGAGACGAGGCCTTCCGGGGGAGGGGGCAAGGCAGAGCAGTGGAAACACAACCCGGAGCACCGGCAAGGGGTTGCCTACCGGGACCAGGGGACACGCGACAAGTATTCCCCGACAAACCGTGCAGCCGTAGACAGCCGGCAGGCCAACCGTGGTTACGACAAGCCGTCGGCAGGCACAGCCGATCGGTCCGGTGGCAGGCAATCGGCACAGGCTCAGGACCGAACGCCCGATCGATCAGCTTCCGGGGCAAAGAGTCAGAACAATGCCTTCAGCGGGGCAGACCGCAGCGGAGGACAAGTGCAACGGGACAGTGCGAGAGGCAGCCAGAGCATGTCCTCGGCAAAGTCCCATGGCGGAAGTACTTCCCGATCTTCCGGGGGGGTGTCCAGCGGTGGAGGTGCATCTCGATCTTCCGGGGGCGGCGCATCTCGCGGGGGCGGCGGGCGAGGCCGCAGATAGGATTCGAGAAAAGAGCGTTTCGAGGAGTTCTGATCAAGCAATCATCGATGGAGGAAAGATCCATGGCTTTATTCCCAATGCGATATCCGTCAGGCCGGACTTTCGCGATCTGTGCGCTTGCCCTGCTTGTTGCCGTGATGTTCCAGGGGGCCGCCCTGGCGGCAAAATCAAAGCAGACGACCTTCGAGACCCCGGAGGCGGCCGTGGAAGCCCTGGTCAAGGCCCTTCGCGACGGCAGCGAAAAAGAACTTTTCGCCATCTTCGGGCCTGGCAGCGAGTCCTTGATCTCATCCGGGGATAAGGTGGACGACCGGGAGCGACGGGAGGATTTCGTTCGGCTGTACGGCGAAGCGAACCGACTGGAACAGGCGGGGGACAAAAAGTGCATTGTCCACGTTGGGAAAAATGACTGGCCGTTCCCTATCCCGATCGTGAAGACCGGTGATCGGTGGCGATTCGATACGAAACAGGGCAGGGAAGAAATCGTCAACCGCCGTGTCGGGGAGAATGAACACGACGCCATCCAGACATGCCTGGCGATTGTCGATGCGCAGCGGGAGTATGTTACCGTGGACCGAGATGGAGACGGCCTGCCGGCGTATGCGCAGAAGTTTTACAGTACGAAGGGCAAGGCGGACGGTCTGTACTGGGAGGTCAAGCCGGGCGAGAAACCGAGCCCCCTCGGGCCGCTTGTTGCAAAGGCGCAGGGCGAGGGCTATCTGCCGGGGGAGAAGCCTGCGCCTTACAATGGCTATTTCTTCCGAATCCTGACCGCCCAGGGAAAAAGTGCCAAGGGTGGAGCCTACAGCTACCTTGTGAAGGGGAAAATGCTGGGAGGATTTGCGATCGTGGCATACCCGGCAACCTATGCCGTCTCCGGCGTGCAGACGTTCATCGTGAACCACGAAGGCGTTGTGTATGAGAAAGACCTGGGACCGAAGACGGGTAAACTGGCGAAGTCCATGAAGACGTATAACCCGGACAAGACCTGGAAAAAGGCGGAATAGGCAAGTCCGCTTACGAAACATTCGGTGAAACGAAGCGTGATAAACTTCAAGTTGCCGTAAACTTTTTTTTGTGTATAATGAAACAACTAGTCACAGATCCCACGAGTTTCTTCTTGTGGAAAGCTTCAAGTCCATTCGATTGATAAACAGAGATCCAAAAAGGAGGTAGTGTGATGAGAAGCAAATGGCTCCTGTTGATTGTTGCTGCCGCTGTATTCATGGGGCTCAGCGGCTGTGCGACAGTACTCAAGCCGGTTCCGGCCCAGGATATCAGTCCGAAGCTGAAGTCCGGCGCACTGGTGCAGAAGACGAACAACTTCGAGGTGATCCTCGATACCTCGGCGTCGATGGATGATCCCTACTCATTCTACCATTTTGATTATTCCAGCCCGGTGAAGAGCACGAAACTGGAGTACATGCAGCACCTGGCGAGGCTCTTCAACGACACGATCCCGAGCATGAAGCTTACGGCGGGCCTTCGGGATTTTGCGGGCAAGCGGTGGCTGACGCGTAACTTTGACACGAAGCTCTGGTACGGGATGTCCCCCTACTCCAAGGAAGATCTGGGCAAGGCGATTTTCGCCGTGAACACGGCGGGAGTCGAGAGTCCGCTGGAGGCGGCCCTCGATGCGGCGACGATGGATCTGAAACCGCTGGCGGGCAAGTCGGCGGTGATTATTTTCACGGACGGTCTGGACATGCCGAAGGCGGTGGCCTCGGCGCAGGCGATGAAGGCGGCGATGAAGGACAACATCTGCATCTACGCGGTGCAGATTGGCGAGGATCGCAAGACCGTGGATTACCCGCAGGGCGAAGCCAAGGCGCTGCTGGGCAAGGTCGTGACGGCAGGCGAGTGCGGGGTCATGGTAACCGGCAAGGACGTCGAGACAGCAGCGGGCATGGCGGCCTTTGTGGAGAAGGTTTTCTTAGGGCCTCCTCCGCCTCCTCCTCCGCCTCCTCCGGCCCCGGTTGTAGTGCCGCCCCCGGCAATGGCTCCTCCTGGAGCGGCCCCGGACAAGTTGGAAGCCGTCTACTTTGATTTCGACAAGTACGTGATCAAGCCCGAGGGGCGTGATGCACTGAAGCGCAACGCCGACTGGCTGCAGGCCAACCCCGACAAGAAGGTTGTGGTCGAGGGCAACTGTGACGAGCGGGGCACCAACGAGTATAACATGGCTCTGGGCCAGAGAAGGGCGGACGCCGCGGCGAAGTACCTGATGGATCTGGGGATTAAGAAGGACCGGATCGGTACGGTGAGCTACGGCGAGGAGAAGCCCATTTGCACGGAGAAGACCGAGGAGTGCTGGGCCAAGAACAGAAGGGATGACTTCATCCTGAAATAAGGAACAGTACGCATAAACGTGAAACCGAAGGAAGGTCTCGTGCCCGGCGCGAGACCTTCTTTTTTATTGTTTTCCATGAAATGGATAGATGATAATATATCATGCATTGCACATTCACCGTTCGCAATGCGGTGATATCATCCGCAACCCATCCAGGAGGTGAACCATGAAGACCGTTGCCGTTGTTCTATTGATTGTTCTCTTCGCGGCGCCTGTGCTTGCCGACACGCTCGACGAGTACAAGATCCGCAATGCGGGGGATCTCGTGGCACTGTGCAGCCGGGATCTGTCGGCCGAGGACTACGTGGCCGCACAGAACTTCTGTCACGGCTACACTGTGGGCGCTTACGCTTACTACAGAGGGGTCGCAGCAGCAGAGCCCGACGTGAAGATCGTCTGCTTCAAGGAGCCCTACCCGGAACGCACAAAAGTGATCGCCGATTTCGTGGCCTGGAGCAAGGCCAACCCGTCGTTCATGAAGGATGCAGCGGTGGATACGCTATTCAGGTTCCTGGCCGGGGCCTACCCTTGCAAATAAGCATGAAGTGAAAGGAGCACGAAAAATGAAAGAATTGAAAATCATCGCCCTTCTGTTGGCGGTCCTGTTCCTCTTCGTCGGATGTGCCGGGATGTCGGACACGACAAAGCGCACAGGCACCGGTGCGGCGACCGGTGCCGTCGTAGGCGGCGTGGTGGGGTCATTTTACGGCAGTGCAGGGGCGGGGGCGGCTATCGGCGCGGCCGTCGGAGGAGCCGGAGGCTACGTCTACGACCAGCACGTCAAGAGCAAGGACAAGGCCTACCAGGACGGCTACCAGGCCGGCAAACAGACACCGGCGAAGTAGCAGAGCCGTTGTATCCTGTAGTGAACCGCTTCACGCAGGTTCTTCAAGCAGCTCGCGAAATGCCCCGGGGCACTGTGTGGATTCGCGGCAACAGTGCCCCGGGTTATCCATTTGTTGCGCGTCTTTTTCATGACACGCAAGTCCTCCTTTTATCTTTGTACTTGAATAGATAAGCATTATCACTATATACTAATTGTTCTATAAGAATTTTTTTGCTTTCACGGGTTACCCATCATTTGTCCAAAGGGAGGCAGTCATGGAGATGAAGGAAAATAAAGCAGCGGATCTTATCGGTCTGACGGGAAAGATCGGCCAGATCTATACGACGCGCGTTCTCGAAGCGCAAAAAAACTTTTTGGACCACCTTCAGAAGACCGCGTCGGAGGTGAAAACGACCGAGGCCGCGGCACTCGAAAATCCCTGGCAGGCGTGGACCTCTTACGTGACCGACTTTGCGCAGCGCTCCGTGCTCTTCTGGGATGTCCTGCGTGAGCGAGGCAACAACTACATCAAGCATAAAAAAGAAGGCAACCCCCCCCTGCTGGCCTTCAAGTGGGAGATCGTCTCCGATGGCAGGACCTTCGAACGCCCCGTCAACTATGCCCTGATCCGGATCATACCTCCCGATGGCGTGCAAATTGACAACACGAAACGTCCCTTTATCATCATCGATCCCCGCGCCGGTCACGGGCCGGGCATCGGCGGCTTCAAGAAGGATTCCGAGGTCGGCGTTGCCCTGCAGTTCGGGCACCCCGTCTATTTCGTGATCTTCTTCCCGGAGCCGGAGCCGGGACAGACGATTCTCGATGTCTCCGCAGCCGAGACGAAGTTCCTGGAAACCGTCGTGAAACGGCACCCGGACAGTCTCAAGCCGACCATCTACGGGAACTGCCAGGGCGGTTGGGCCTCCATGCTGATTGCGGCCAACGACCCCAAAATGGTAGGCCCCATCGTGATCAACGGTGCACCGATGTCCTACTGGAGCGGAAGCTGGAGCGGGGGCGAAGGCGAAAACCCGATGCGATACGCCGGCGGTCTCCTCGGGGGCTCCTGGCTGTCGCTTTTTGCCAGCGACATGGGCAACGGCAGGTTTGACGGCGCCTACCTCGTAGATAATTTCGAGAGCCTCAACCCGGCCAACACCTTCTGGAGCAAATATCGCAACCTTTGGAAGAACGTCGACACGGAGCGCGAGCGTTTCCTGGAGTTCGAAAGGTGGTGGGGCGGTTATTCCCTGATGAACGAGGAGGAGATCCGCTGGATCGTCGACAATCTGTTTGTCGGCAACAAGCTGGCAAGGGGCGAGGTGAAGGCGGCGCCAGGGACCTACATCAATCTCAAGGCCATCCGCTCTCCCATCGTCATCTTTTCTTCAAGGGGAGACAACATCACGCCACCCCAGCAGGCGATCAACTGGATCGCTGACGTCTACTCGAGCACGGCGGAGATCAAGGCAAACGGGCAGGTCATCGTGGGTCTTTTCCAGGAGGATGTTGGCCACCTGGGGATATTTGTTTCGGGTAAGGTCGCCCAGAAGGAGCACACGGAGATCGTCGAGGCCCTCGATTACATCGAGATGCTCCGGCCCGGCCTGTATCTCATGGAGCTCGAGGAGACCTCCGGAACGGGAAAGGACAAGTACCTGTCGAGCTTCCGGGAGGTGCACCTGGAGAATATGCGCGATTTCAATCGCCTGCAGCGCAAGGACGAGAAGCCTTTCGAGGTCGTCGCCGAGGTGTCGCTGCTGAACGAAAAGGCTTACTCGCTTTTCGGCAGGCCTATCGTGAAGAGCTTGGTGAATGAGAAAACAGCCGAGCTTACCCGTAATCTCCATCCCTTGAGGGTACAACGATGGCTGCTCAGCGACATCAACCCTCTCATGGGGCCCGTCGGAGTCATGGCTTCAAAGGTAGAAGCCGGCAGAAAGCCCGCTTCGAAGGACAATCCCTACCGCGTGCTCGAGGAAATAGGATCCGAGATGATCACGGCCTTCTGGGATTTCTACCGCGACGTGCGCGATGCCGATCGCGAGTCGGCTTTCTTCCGGATCTACGGGTCGATGATGGTCCTGGGGGCGTCGGGTGATTTCAAGGCCGGTCCGCAGCCTTTGACAATGCCGGATTCCCGGGATCTGCCTTTCGTGAAGGAGACGCTGGCTCAGATCGAAAAGGGCGGCTACCCGGAGGCGCTCGCACGGATTAGCGCGCTGACGGCCCAATTTGCGGGGGCCATTCCCCTGGAGCGATTGCAGAAGATCGAGGAATTCATCCGATCGGACAAGGTTCTTTCGAAGCTTTCCGAGGATGAAGCCCGGCGTCTGCGCTCAGAGGCCGGGGTCATGGTGCTCATGGAGCCGGAGCGCACCCTGAACTCGCTGCCCGCTCTGCTGCCCGGGAAGGAAGACCGGGAGAACATACTGGCCGTTCTCGAGTGGGGTCGAAAGCTGGAGGGCATCAAAAAAGAGCAGCTCGACATGATCGACCGGATTACCGCCGTGCTCTCTGAAAACAAGGCGGGGACCCGCGCGGGAAACTCGACCAAAGAGAAAACAAAGAAGAAATGAACGAGCAGGAGCGCCGATCGAGAATGGACAAACCGCCACCGCAGAGTAGTCCCCATCACGTCGTAATCATCGGTGGGGGTTTCGGGGGGCTCTATGCCACAAGGACCCTGAGACAGGCTCCCGTGCGGGTCACACTCGTGGACCGGCGGAATTTCCATCTCTTCCAGCCGCTTCTCTACCAGGTCGCTACGGGCATTCTCGGACCTGGCGAGATCACCGCACCGCTTCGACACATCCTCCGTAAACAGAAAAATGCCGCCGTCCTTCTCGGGGAAATGGTCGACTTCGACCCCGCAAACCGGCGCGTCTTCCTTGCCGACGGGGTCATCGACTATGACACGCTGATCGTAGCGGCGGGCATGAAGAACCATTATTACGGCCATGACGAATGGGAGAAGGTGGCGCCGAGGCTCAAGAGCATCGAGGACAGCGCCTGGATCCGGCAGAAGATTTTTTTTGCCTTCGAGGTGGCCGAGCGGGAACAGGATCAGGAGACGCGCCGGGCCTGGCTGACCTTCGTGATTGTCGGCAGCGGTCCCACCGGTGTCGAACTGACGGGTATGGTCGCTGAGATCGCCAGGGAGACCCTGAAGGAGGACTTTCGCTCGATGAATCCGGAAGAGTCGGAGATCCTTCTCGTGGATGCAGCGGACCGGATGCTGCCCTCTTTTCCTCCGGAACTCTCCGAAAAAGCCAGGACGACACTGCGCGATCTCGGTGTGCAGGTGAGGACGGGTGTGAAAGTCACCGCCATCGATGATCGGGGGATTGACCTGGAAGGCCCGGATGGCAAGCGACGGATCGCAACGCACACCGTGCTGTGGGCGGCCGGTGTCGCCGCGTCGCCCCTGGGGAGGATGCTCGCGGAAAAGACCGGGGCGCAGGTGGATCGGCTGGGACGGGTGATGGTGAATCCCGATCTCACCGTGCCGGGCCACCCGGAGATTTTTATCATCGGCGATATGGCCCACCTGTCCGGCAAAGACGGAAACCCTCTGCCGGGTCTTGCCCCCGTGGCCACCCAGCAGGGCCGTTACGTGGCCAGAGGCATAGGCAAGCGGCTCCGCGGCGAAGTTGAGGCAGCACCCTTTTCCTACTTCGACAAGGGAACCATGGCCGTCATCGGGCAGCATGCCGCTGTCGCCAACATCGGCAGGTTTCGTTTCGGCGGAATCACGGCGTGGCTCATGTGGCTCTTCATCCATCTGCTGCTCCTGATCAACTTCGAGAGCCGACTGGTCGTGCTTGTCCGTTGGACTTTTTCGTACGTTACCCACAGCCGCGGGTCCCGTGTGCTGATCTCGACGGGTACCCTGCATCTGCCCATCTCGGGCGCCGGGAGTACAGAAGGACAGGGGGCTGAAGGATCCAGTTCAAAAGAAAAGGAGGACCCATGGAACCGGTAAAAGAAGACAGGAATGTAACCATAAACGAAATGGAACAGGTAAAAGAGTACAAGAATGTAACCTTCGACGAGATCAAGATCGGCGCGACCGCCGAGCTGACCCTTACCCTGACGCAAAACCAGATCGATCTGGCTGCCATGGTATCAGGGGACGTGGACGCCTTTTATCTGATGCAGCCCGGCGACGCGGATACCCGTCAGGAGGCCAGGACGACGGAGGCATCCGGCGCCGAGGCCATCATATCCATCCTGCTCGGTACCCGTCTGCCCGGGCCGGGGTCAAAGATCCGGCACAGGGATCTGCATTTTGCCGGAGATTTCTCTGTGGGGGATACGCTGACGGCGAAGGTCACAGCAAGGGAAAAACGCAAGGAGGGAAACCTGGTCGTCTTTGATGCCCGCTGTGTGGACAAGGCTGGACAAGAGCTCGTTGCAGGAACGGTGACGGTGCAGGCCCCCACGTCGCGGCTTGTCTACGACAACATCAAGCCGCCCCAGTTCGAGCTTCGCTGGGGAGATGCCTTTGCGCAGCTCATCAAGGGATGCCAGGGTTGCGAGCCTGTCCCCTGCGCCATCGTGCATCCCTGCGACCGCGATTCCCTGATGGGCGCCATTGAGGCGGCCAGGCGAGGCTTCATTATCCCGGTGCTCGTCGGTCCCGAGGACAAGATACGTGCGGCAGCACAGGAGGCGCAGATCGATCTGGGACCGTATCGGATTGTACCCTCGGCTCACAGCCACGAATCCGCCGAGAAGGCCGTAGCGCTGGCACGCACCGGAGAGGTGGAAGCCCTGATGAAAGGCAGTCTCCACACCGACGAGATCATGGGGGCCATCGTCCCGACGGCGGCGGGGCTCCGAACGTCGCGCCGGATCAGCCACGCCTTTGTCATGGACGTCGCAACGTACCCGAAGATGTTCGTCATAACCGACGCGGCGGTGAACATATTCCCTGACCTGGAGGTCAAACGCGACATCGTCCAGAACGCCATCGATCTTGCGCACGCGCTCGGGCTCGCGGTGCCCAAGGTCGGCATCCTTTCGGCTGTCGAGGTCATCAACTCGAAAATCCCCTCCACGATCGATGCGGCGGCGCTATGCAAGATGGCCGACCGGGGCCAGATCACCGGCGGTATCCTCGACGGGCCCCTGGCCTTCGACAACGCCATCAGCGCCCAGGCTGCAAAAACCAAGGGGATCACCTCGCCCGTCAGCGGCGATGTGGACATCCTGCTGGCGCCGGATCTCGAGGCGGCCAACATGCTCTTCAAGCAATTGACATACCTTTCCGGGGCCGAAGGGGCCGGCATCGTGCTCGGAACCCGGATCCCTATTGTCCTGACGAGCCGTGCCGACTCGGTGAGGACGAGGCTCGCATCGGTTGCGGTCATGGCGCGCGTTGCCCACGCCCGGAGAAGCGGAAAGTATGAAACGAAGTAAACACCGGGTGGAATCCATCCCTGTGACCCGTGTCAATGACGGACTCGCTTTTCTTGATCGGGTTTGCCTGACGGGGTTTCGTTTCATGGGAGGACTGCATCATGAACAGTGACGGCATCGCGAGCTACACCGTTGTCGAACAGCTCAGGGACAAGCGGCCGGTGACGATCCGCGCGATAAGGCCCGACGACAAGGAGCGATTCCGCGAGGCATTCAATGGGCTGGAGGCCAACACGATCTACATGCGATTTTTCGGGCCAAGGAAAGAGTTGACCGACGGGGAACTTGCAAAAGCCACGGAAGTGGACTTTATCCGGACTGTGGCCCTTGTCGCGTGCGTCCAGAAGGGTGCGGGGGAACAGATCGTCGGGGGCGGACGCTACATCGTCTTTGAAGAACCGGACACGCTGTCGGCCGCGGAGATTGCCTTCATGGTCGAGGAGGACTATCAGGGCCAGGGCATCGCGTCGATTCTGCTCAAGCACCTGCTGCTGATCGGTCGCAAACAGGGCATTTCCCGATTCGAGGCCGATGTGCTCCATGCGAACAAAAAGATGCTCAGGGTCTTTGAACGGACGGGCCTTCCCGTTGTGAAGAAAGTGTCAAGCGACGCCATTCACGTTACGATTTTCTTGAGCCAATGAAGCGGCAGTGATGCCGCCAGATACATGAGGCATCGGCAGCGGCGAATCGCCTGTCGAGACTGCAAGTATATCGCGTGAGGTGATAAGCATGGGGAATCAGATCGTCGTACTCAATGCCGGATCGTCCAGCCTGAAATTTACCATCTACTCCGACACGGGTGAGCCCCGGGTCCTCTACGGCGGGCAGTTCGAGGGCATCCTTACGGAGACGCACTTCAAGGCAAAAGACGGAGCGGGGAAGGTCGTAGAAGAGAAGAGATGGCCTCCGGGCGCCCCGCTCGACCACGAAGGGGCCATCGATGCCCTCTTTGCCTGGGCAAAGGGAGTTCGCAACAGCTCGGACCGCATTGTGGCCGTGGGACACCGTGTCGTTCACGGAGGGCTCGAGTACACACGGCCTATCGTCGTCAACTCCCGCATCCTGGAAGACCTGGAAAAATTCGTGCCCCTGGCGCCGCTTCATCAGCCCCACAACCTGGCTCCCATCCGCGTCATCGCGAAGAGAAACCCCGGCATCCCTCAGGTGGCCTGTTTCGATACCTCCTTTCACACGACCATTCCTGCCGTGGGCCAGGCCTTTGCTCTGCCCAGGAAGCTCACCGAGCGGGGGGTTCGGCGCTACGGCTTCCACGGCCTCTCCTACGAGTATATCGCCTCGGTCCTGCCGGGGGTCGATCCGGAGGCGGCAAAGGGCCGCACGGTTGTCGCACACCTCGGAAACGGCGCAAGCATGTGTGCCATGCGTAATCTCAAGAGCGTGGCCTGCACTCTGGGGTTCACCGCTGTCGAGGGCCTGATGATGGGCACGCGCTGCGGCACCCTCGACCCGGGGGTGATGCTCTACCTGATGGACGAGGGCGGCATGAACACGCGAGACCTGGAGAAGCTCATCTACAAGGAGTCGGGCCTGCTGGGCGTTTCGGGGATCTCGAGCGACATGAGGACGCTGCTGGAGAGCAAGGACCCGCGGGCCGCCGAAGCGGTCGATCTCTTCGTCTACCGCATCACCCGCGAACTGGGCTCGCTTGCTGCAGCCCTCGGGGGGCTCGATGCACTGGTCTTTACCGGGGGTATCGGCGAGAATGCAGCACCGATCCGTGAAAGGGTCTGTCGCACCGCACAGTGGCTGGGGCTTGAATTCGACGACAAGGCAAACGCAGGGGGAGGGCCTCGAATCAGCCGGGAAGGAAGCCGGGTGCGCGCCTGGGTGGTCCCTACAGACGAGGAGTTGATGATTGCCCTTCACACCCGACAGGCACTCTCCCAGGTGAAATGACAGCGTTGCCGAAGTTCATCCGAAACAGATTACGGGGGGAGGGAAAGCCGTTCTCTGTCTATCGATCTGCGCGGACCGCCATGCCAATTGACAAGGAGTCTTTGCGCCGATCCTCTTTTGATATCCGGCATTAAATACATAGGCCAGGAATTTCACCGAACGATAGTCAGAGACGCCTCATCGTTTCGAAAGCTCAACAGCCACATCATCGAGCAGGAGGTTGACGTTCATGCAGATGGAACGTGTACGGTGTCGTACGGGCTCTATTCAGCGCATCCACTGTCTGTGCAGGCTGCACCGCATGACAGCTATCCTGCTGCTCGTTCTGTTCGGCATGGCGGCAGGCTGCTCGAAGGGACCCCAGGAGAAGGCTCAACCGAAGAGCGCCGAGGTCACCGTGATCAAGGTGGAGGCGAAGGACGTTCCTGTTTACGCAGAGTACGTGGCACAGACCCAGAGCTCGCGGCTGGTCAACATCCAGGCGCGAGTCAGCGGCTTTCTCGACAAGCGGGTCTACACGGAAGGCTCGATCGTGAAAGAGGGAGATACCCTGTTCCTGATGGACCAGAAACCCTTCAAGGCGCAGCTGGACCAGGTGGAGGCTGCCCTGGCCAGACAGAACGCAGCGATGACAACGGCGAAGGCAAATCTGGAACGCGTCAAACCTCTCGCAGAGATGGATGCCCTGTCCCAGAAAGACCTCGACGACGCCGTCGGGCAGTACCAGAGCTATGCGGCGGCCGTCGATCAGGCCAAAGCCCAGGTCGAAACGGCAAAACTCAACCTCTCTTATACCATTATCACGTCGCCGGTCGCAGGCATCACCAGCTTCGCACAGCAGGCCGACGGCACCTATATCAGCCAGCAGAACAGCCTGCTGACGACGGTAGCCGTGCTCTCGCCCATGTGGGTGAATTTCAGCATCTCGGAAAACGAGTGGCAGAGGTTCCACGAAGAGGAACGGAAGGGTCTGCTGCGTATGCCCAAGGGCAATAACTTCGTCGTGGAGGTGATCCTCGTCGACGGGTCGCTGTTCCCATACACCGGCCGGATCACTTTTGCCGACTCCTCCTTCAACCCGCAGACCGGCACCTTCCTGCTCCGCGCGAGCGTGGACAACCCCAAGGGGACCCTGATGCCGAACCAGTACGTACGGGCCCGGATCAAAGGAGCCATTCGGCCGAATGCGATCCTTGTCCCCCAGCGCGCGATCCAGCAGGGCTCGAAGGGGCATTTCGTGTGGGTGGTGGACAAGGACGGAAAGGCGGAGGCCCGGCCTGTCACGGTCGGAAGCTGGAGCGGCGATGAATGGTTCGTCTTCGAAGGTCTGAAGGCCGGCGAACGGGTGGTCACCGACGGTGCCCTCCTCCTGAGTCCCGGCATGCCCGTAACGATCAAGCAGGCGTCCACGGCGCCCGGCCCCGCCCCCGGTGCCGAGCCGAAGCAGCCTCCCGCCGCGGCGGGCGAAAAGAAAAGCAGCCCCTGACGGCAGAGGTGAGCCTTCATGTTCTCACGCTTCTTCATCGAGCATCCCATCTTTGCCACGGTCGTCTCCCTTGTGATCGTAATTGCCGGGTGCGTTTCGATGGCGCTCCTGCCCGTCGAGCAGTACCCCACGATCACCCCCGTTCAGGTCACCGTGTCCGCCACGTACCCGGGAGCCGACTCTCAGACGCTTGCCGACTCGGTTGCGGCACCCATAGAGGCGCAGATCAACGGTGTCGACAACATGATCTACATGACCTCGACGAGCTCCTCCAACGGGCAGCTGCAGCTTACGGTCTATTTCACGCTCAACACGGACCCGGACATCGCGCAGGTACAGGTGCAGAACCGGGTCAACCTCGCCCTGCCGCAGCTGCCGGAGGCCGTGACGCAGCAGGGCGTCTCGGTGCAGAAGAAGTCGTCCTCCATCATGATGTTCATTGCCATCTACGGCAAAGGTGATCGCTACGGGGCGAACTACATCGCCAATTACGCCAACGTGTATGTTCTTGACCGGATCAAGCGGGTTCCCGGGGCGGGGCAGGCGCAGATCATGGGTGTTCCCGACCAGGCGATGAGGATCTGGATGAACCCGGACCGGATGGCCTCGCTCGGGATCACCACGAGCGACATCCAGCAGGCCGTGGCCAGCCAGAACCAGCTCTTTGGTGCAGGCCAGATTGGTCAGGAACCGACGGCGGGTCCCGTACAGCTGACCTTTCCCGTGGTCACCCAGCGCCCCTTCAAGGACCCCAAACAGTACGAGAACATCATCCTGCGGGCCAGCCAGGACGGCAGTGCCATCGTACGCCTGAAGGACGTGGCACGAACAGAAGTCGGACTCCGGCAGTACATCGTCGATAGCAAGCTCAACGGCTCTCCCGCGACGTTTATCGCCGTCTACCAGCAGCCCGGCGCAAACGGTCTGGACGTGTCGGCGGCAGTCCGCAAGGCCATGGAGGAGATGAAATCCCGCTTTCCCGAAGGGATCGATTACGTGATCTCCCTCGATACGAACGACTTCGTGCGGATTTCGATCGAGGAGGTCAAGAAGACTCTCCTCGAGGCCATCCTGCTGGTCGTTCTCGTGGTCTATCTCTTTTTGCAGAACTACCGCGCCACCATTATCTGCTCCGTCGCCATCTTTGTTGCCCTGATCGGGACCTTCGCGGGGATGATCACCCTCGGGTTCTCCATCAACCTCCTCACCCTCTTCGGGCTGATTCTCGCCATCGGCATCGTCGTTGACGATGCCATTGTCGTCGTGGAAAACGTCGAGCGGAACATGTCCCAGTTTCACCTGTCGCCCAAGGAGGCGACCCTCCGGGCCATGGGCGAGGTCACAAGCCCGGTCATCGCGACGGTGCTCGTCATGTCTTCCGTGTTCGTCTCGGCGGCCTTCCTGCCCGGGACGACGGGGCAGCTCTACAAACAGTTTGCTATCACCATCGCCATCTCCGTCATCATATCGGGTTTCGTGGCGCTCACCCTGACACCGGCCATGTGCGGCGTCCTTCTGAAGCACACCAAGCCCCCCGAGCGCGGCTTCTCCGCAAAGTTCAACCGCGGGTTCGCCCGCTTCACCGATGCCTTCGGCCGGGCGGTGCTGCTGGTCATCAAACGCATGACGATCGCCTTCGTCCTGCTCGGTTTCATGGTCTACGGGATCGTGCACTTCTTCATGGTGCTGCCCACGAGCTTTGTGCCGACGGAAGACCAGGGGTATGTGATGAGCGCTATCCTTATGCCCGATGCCGCAAGCCTCAACCGCACCGGGGATCTGGCAGACAAGGTAGATGGTATTTTCTCGAAAATCCCCGGCGTGGAGCACCGCACGCAGATTACAGGTTACAGCCTCATGGACAGCGGGTTCAAGACCAATGCGGCCACGTTCTTCACAACGCTGAAGCCCTTCGAGGAGCGCTATGGCTCGACCCAGATGGCAAAAGAGGAAAATGCGCGAGCCGTCCTCATGCAACTCCGCAAAGAGAGCCAGCACTTCCAGGAAGGTCTGGTCATCCCGTTCGCACCGCCCGCCATCCCGGGAATCGGCACCACGGGAGGCTTCGAGTTCTGGATCCAGGACACAGGCGCTGGTGAGCCGGCTGCGCTCGACGCGGTGACGCAGCAGTTCCTCGCGAAGGCGCGCACGCGACCGGAGCTAAGCGGCCTGAATACGACCTTCCGCTCCAGCAGTCAGCAACTGCGGGCCAATGTCGACCGCGACAAGACCACGCTTCTCGGCGTTTCGGTGCAGGATGTCTACAGCGCCATTCAGGCCCAGTTCGGCTCCATGACCGTGAGCCAGTATAACGATTACAGTCGCGTCTGGTGGGTGGTCCTCCAATCGGATCCCCGTTATCGGCAAAGACCGGAAGATCTGACAAAGCTCTACACACGGACCGGCAAGGGGCAGATGGTGCCGCTCTCCGCCGTCGTGAGCACCGAATGGGTGACCGGCCCCGATCTGCTGCCGCATTTCAACGGCTTCCCCGCCTCCAAGATCAACGGGAATGCCGCCTCGGGATACAGTTCCGGGCAGTCGATTGCGGCCATGGAAGAAGTCGCGAAGGAAGTGCTGCCGCCCGGCTACACGTTCGCATGGTCCGGCCTCGCCTTTGAAGAGAAGAAAGCAGGCGGTACCTCGACGATTGCCTTCGTCTTCGGCCTCATCTTTGTCTTCCTCATCCTGGCCGCCCAATATGAGTCCTGGACCCTGCCGGGGGCCGTCATGACGGCCGTTCCCTTCGGCATTTTCGGCGCGCTGCTGTTCAACTGGCTGCGCGGCCTCGAGAACGACGTGTACTTCCAGATCGGCCTCCTGGTCCTGATCGGACTGGGGGCAAAGAACGCACTGCTGCGTGTGACCTTTGCCGTGGAGCTCCGCAAACAGGGAAAATCGATCATCGAGGCGACGGTGCTTGCGGGAGAGATGCGGCTGCGCCCCATCATCATGACCTCGCTGGCCTTCGTCTTCGGCGTGTTGCCGCTTGCCGTGGCCATGGGCGCCGGAGCGAATGCAAGGCATTCGATCGGGACGGGCATCATCGGCGGCATGATCGGTGAGACGACGCTGGCCATGCTCTACGTCCCCCTGTTCTTCTACCTTTTCGATCAGCTTACGGAACGATTGGAACACAGGAAGAAGGCAAAGGCAGAAAGGAAAGAGAGCGAAGGAGAAAAGGGTCCGCCCGATGATGCAGCCCGGCAAACAGATTCGGAAGGGGGACGGTCATGAGACGCTTCCTCCCGGTTCTCCTGATTGTCAGTCTGCTGGCCGGCTGCGCCATGGGCCCTGACTATCGCCGTCCCGAGATGCCGATTCCCGCCGCCTATCAGTACGAGGTAAAGGATGCAGCCGATACGGCCAACACCGAGTGGTGGCACCAGTTCGACGACCCGGTCCTGGACGAGCTGATCGAAGAAGCGCTCGCCAACAACAAGAACGTCAAGATCGCAGTTGCCAAGGTCGATCAGGCCTCCGGGCTGCTCATCCAGACCCGTTCGCCTCTGTTCCCGCAGGTTAATTACAGCGGCTCCGGAGAGCAGCAGCGTCTGACCGAACTCAGCGCAACGCCTCTGTCCCCTGCAATCCCCAACCCGCAGACCGCCTACCAGGTGCTCGCCGGGGCGAGCTGGGAAATCGATCTGTGGGGCCGCGTTCGCAGGTTGACCGAGTCCGCCCAGGCAAACCTGTTAAACAGCGAGTACGCGAAGCGAGGGGTGGTCCTCTCGCTGGTCGCATCGGTTGCCAGCTCCTATTTGCAGCTGCGGGGGCTGGACGAACAACTTCAGATCTCGCAGAAGACGCTTGCGGCCTACGCCGAGACAGTGAGGCTTTTTGAGCTGCAGCACAAGTATGGCGTCGTTTCCAGGATGAACGTTGAGCAGGCGCGTTCCCAGTATGAGACCGCGGCGGCGCAAATACCGGGGATTGAGTCGCAGATTGCACAGACGCAAAACGCGATCTGCATCCTGCTCGGACGCAACCCGGGCCCTGTCGAGCGCGGCAAATCGATTACGGAACTCACTCTGCCTGCCATTCCGTCGGGGGTGCCCTCTCAGGTGCTCGAGCGCCGCCCCGACATCCTGCAGGCCGAGCAGCAGCTCATTGCAGCCAATGCCCAGATTGGTGCCGCACGGGCATTGTATTTCCCGACGATCACTCTCACCGGTGCCTATGGCGGTGCAAGCTCGGACTTGTCCAATCTGTTCAACGGGCCGGCGCGGGTCTGGAGCTACGGGGGGTCCATCACGGGGCCGATCTTCACCGGCGGCGCGATCTGGGGCCAGAACATACAGGCCGAAGCGGGCCAGAAAGCGGCTCTGCTCAGCTATCAGGCAGCCATCCAGAGCGCATTCGGCGACGTGGAGAACTCGCTGGTTGCCAACCAGCAGTATATTGCGCAGCTGCAGGCGCAGGAGCGCCTCGTTCGTGCAAACCAGGAATACGCGAGGCTTTCCCGGCTGCAGTATAACGGCGGCTACGTTCCCTATTCCACCGTGCTCCAGGCCGAGCAGCAGCTCTTCCCCTCCGAACTGAGCCTCGCGCAGACGCGTGCCCTGGTCTTTTCCTCTCTGGTCGCAATCTATCAGGCCATGGGAGGCGGGTGGGTGCTGGAGGCGGACAAGTTGACGGCACCGGTTGACGCCGAAGATACCGAGGCCCAAAAGACGCCGGACCGGTGAGAGAATGAACTCATCGTCGCAAGACGGCTCATCGGCTTTATCCCCATCCCCCTCGGCACGCCGGGTCTCTCCCTTCAGGAATCTCGTTCTTCTTGCGTCGCAAGCAATTTTCCATTACGATGATAAACCGTTGAGGCATTCACTTCATGCCGCAATCGTCCTTTGTCCACCGGATGTGAGGGGCCTCGTTGATCTCGAGTTCGACAAAAGCAAGGGCAAGGATATGCTGCCTTACTCTTTTATTCCTGATCTTCGGGTCTTACGGCGCCAGCCTCGCCCAGTCTGATCTCGCCTCCAAGAAGGTATTGATCCTTCATTCCTTCGGATATGCCCAGCCCGCCTATAGGATTATCGACGCAAGTCTTCAAGGTGCGTTCATTGCGAGCGGCCTTGATTTCAACAACCTCTATTTCGAGTTCATGGACCTGGCGCGCAACCCCGGCCTCGATTACCGGAAGGATTTAATGGATGTCTACCGCCAGAAATTCAAGGAACGGAAAATCGATCTGATCGTCGCCCTCCATACGGAGGCTCTTTATTTCATCGTGGAGGATGCGAGAGACGTTTTCCCCGGAATTCCCGTTATCTCTGTCTTGGGTCCGCCACGATTCGAGTATTCCGACCCGAAGCGTCCAGTGATCATCCTGCCTTTTTCGATCGACACCGTCGCGACAGCCAAGGCCATTATGGCGCTCAAGCCCGACACCCGGAAACTGGCCCTCATTGCCGGGAGCAGCTTACTGGACAGGCGTTTCGAAGCTCGGGTCCAGTCCGAGCTCCAGGCGTGGCCGGCAAGGCCTGAAGTGGAGAGCATCAGCGATCTGCCGCTCTCTGAGATGCTCGCAAGGGTTGGGAATCTTCCATCCGGGACGGCCTTGCTGTACACGACCGTCTACGCCGACAGCACGGGGAAGACCTTCATGCCGCCCGATGTTGCAAGAATGATTTGCGCAGCGGCCAATGCCCCCGCATTCGGACTATTCGAAACGCTGTTGGGGGATAACGGCATTGTCGGGGGCATCGTTCTCGATCACCGTGTCGAAGGGCAACGGGCGGTGCGTATCGCCATGGATATCCTGCAGGGAAGCCTTCCCAGGGAACCCATCTCGATCCTCCCGGCGCCGCTCACCCCCATGTTCGACTGGCAGCAGATGAAGCGATGGGGTTTCGACGAGGCGGCTCTGCCGGCGGGCAGCATCGTCCTGAACAAACCTGTATCGGTGTGGGATCAGTACAAGCTCATCATCCTCGGCACGGTGATCTTCATCCTGCTGGAAAGCGCTTTGCTCGTTGCCCTTTTCCTTCAGATACGACGCAAGAATATTGCCGAACAGTCCCTGAAGAAGGCGGAGGAAAAGTACCGAAGAATATTTGATGGCGCCCTGGAAGGTATTTTCGAGTCGTCGCCGGGAGGGAAATTCCTGACGGCCAACGCAACACTTTCAAAAATACTGGGCTATGACTCGCCGGAAGAATTAACTTCATCGATCGGCGATCTCGGCAGGGAGGTATGGGTCAATGAGCATGAAAGGCAAGAATATGTCCAGAGACTGGAAAGGCAGGGGGTTGTCCTGAAACATGAATGTCAGTTCCGGCGCCGTGATGGGACCTCGATCTGGGTCTCGTTGAGTACCCGACGCGTAACGACTCCGGATGGACAAACGTTCTACTCCGGGTTTGTCGAAGACATCACCGGTCGGACGCTGATCGAGTCCGAGACCCAGAGGCTCAGGGAGGATCTTGCCCACGTAACGCGCGTCTCGACACTGGGCGAACTCACCAGCTCTCTGGCCCATGAGATCAACCAACCCCTGGCCGCGATCCTCAGCAATGCGCAGGCGGCGCAGCGCTTCCTCTCGCAGGACAACCCGGATATGAAGGAGGTCACCGAGATCCTCGGAGACATCATCCGGGACGACAACCGGGCAGCGGAGGTGATCCGGAAAATCCGGTCCCTGCTGAAAAAGGAGGAAGCGCGGTACGAGCTGTTGAGCTTGAACGACGTGATCGGGGAAATTCTGAATGTCGTCCGAGATGATGCTGCCCTGGCGGCCGTGTCCATCGAAAAGGAGTTCGACCCTTCACTGCCTTCCGTTTGGGGCGACCGGATTCAATTGCAGCAGGTCATCCTGAACCTGGTTCTCAACGCCGCGGAGGCCATGAAAGATTCAGCTCACGATTCCCGAAGGCTGACGGTCACAACAATGATGAAGGATGGCCGCTTCGCAGAAGTGTCCATCAGGGACTCCGGGCCGGGCATCGAGGAAAATAGCGCAGGCAGGCTGTTCGAGCCCTTTTACACCACGAAATCCGGCGGGATAGGCATGGGCCTTGCCATCAGCCAAACTATCGTCAGGTCCCACAAGGGTGAAATTTGGGCTGAAAACAGTAAGGACGGAGGAGCCACGTTCTCCTTCACCGTGCCCTTCGACAGCGGGGTGAGGCCATGAAAGATGCCAAGCCAGCCGTCTTCATTGTCGACGATGATTCCTCCGTACGGCGTTCCCTGGAGCGGCTGGTCCAATCCGTCGGCCTCACGGCAAAATCATTTGCTTCCCCTAAGGACTTTCTGCAATCCGTTCATGGGGAGGAGCTGGGATGCCTGGTCCTCGATGTGCGGATGCCTGAAATCAGCGGCCTCGAACTGCAGGAGAAGATGGCCCAAGGGGGTATCCTACTTCCCATCATCTTTATTTCCGGTCACAGTACGGTCCCGATGAGCGTGCGGGCCATGAAAGCCGGTGCCCTGGACTTTCTCCAGAAGCCCTTCGATGAGCAGGACCTGCTCGACGCTGTCTACAGGGCCATTGAACGATGCAGGCATGGGCAGGCACAACGGAAGGAATTGAAGGAACTCCAGGCTCGGATCCATTCCCTGACGCCGAAAGAGCACGAGGTCCTTGGCTGGGTCATCACGGGCGTGCCGAACAAGAATATTGCCGACAGGCTCGACACGGCGGAAAAGACCGTAAAGGTCCACCGGGCATCCATCATGAAAAAGATGGGTGCCCAGTCGGTCGCCGATCTCGTCCGTATGGCGGAGAAAGCGGGCATACGCCCTCACCGGGCAAAATAGCGGACCATTAGGATGCCCCGGCACAGTCCATTCGTCTATTTCAAGATCTAATTGGACCGAGGTCCAGTTCCCCCTTGAAGTGAAAAGAGGTAATGAGCCTGCAGGGAAATCCTTGGGATCACGCGACCTCCCTGTACCGGCCGTTGAGGTCATCTCCGTATCATGTTATACGTTGGCATCCAACAAGGTCCTCCCATGGGCAGGCATCACCGATGAGCGGCAGCGTTGAGAAAAACAGCAAACCTGCGTTCTCCATAAAGATTGATCTTCAGAGGCTCTCTTCGGCGCTTTTGACAACCTTGGCTTTCGCGATTTTGATGCTGCTGGGCCCAGTGCCGGCTGCCGCGCAACCGTCGACGGTCGTCGGGGCGAACGTTCAGAAAATTGCCAATAGCTTGCTTACGCTGATGGGATATGGTCTCACTCCCGACGTGACGACAGGGTCGCTGTCCTTTAGCAGCCCCTCATCGGGAAATCCGGGTTTATCGATGTCATCGTTAGGCGGCGGCTTCACCCTCAGCAAGGGCTTTCCGCTTTATCTCGAAGGAACCGCAGCGTACAGCCGTTACGATCCCACCTTTGTGCTCTCCGACGGCGCAACTTCGCGCGAGATCCCGGTCAAATGGAACAGTCTTTCCGCCACGGGGGGCATCGGCTGGGACTTCCCCATCGTCCAGGACCTCGTGTTCCGCCCCATTTTTAACTTTTCGCTGGGGACCGTCCAGAGCGATCTGAGGATTGCGGGCAGCTACCTCGGGAATCAAACCGGAAAGGACTTTTCGTTCCTCGACAGGGGCCGACTCGATGCGGCAGGGCTTGGCGGGTCGCTGATGCTGGACTACGAGCGCTATCGGCCCGAAAACGAGATCGACGTCGAACTGCGCTATACGAACATCTTCCTCCAGAGCATCAACGGCTCGTCGGATGCCGTATCGGGGAGTTCAGACGCGCAGACCCTGGCCCTTTGGGCGCGGTGGCGTGCGCCGACCGGCCTGACCGCGCTCGACAGACCCTTCCGGTATGTGCTCGAGTTCTCGCACACTCAATTTCTTGGCGATCTTCGCGGCGCCATGGGATTCGACTATCTCACATCGCTGGGTGCCGGATTTGAACTGGATACGAGCAAATATACCTGGCTCACCAGCCGCTGGCGTCTTCTCGGGCGATACAAGTTCGGTGACGGCGTGCAAGGGTGGTCCATTGGGTTTGCGGTAAGCTTTTAGCGTTGGAGACCTTGTCCTATACTGCGCCCGCGACCGGAAGGAGAATGCAGCATGCTCTGGAATCGTCAGTACATCATAAAGAGCTACATTAGGTCCTCGCTGTGGCTCGCGCCGTTTTTTGCCGTATTTGCTTATATGGTGATCACCCGCGTCACGTTCAGCATCGGCGCCTGGCTCCTTCGGGACGGAATCATTGACGAGACGAAGGCGTTTCTGGGCCTTTCCATGGCCGGAGCGCGGTCGGTGCTTGAGACGGTCGTCACATTGAACCTTTCCTTCCTCGTATTCACATTCGGTTCGCTGCTCGTTGCGATTCAAGTCGCAGGCGGACAGTATACACCGCGGATCATAGCAACGACGTTCCTGCGGGACAACGCGATCCGTTTCACCGTCGCTTATTTCACCTTTACCCTGCTGTTCAGCCTCCGGGTGTTGAGCAAGATGGGCGATGAGATAGTCCACCAGTTCAACACCTTCCTTGCAGCGATGCTGGGACTGGTCTCGCTTGCGGTCTTTCTTTATCTTATCGACTACGCGGCGCGAATGCTGCGCCCCGTCAGCATCGTGAACCGGGTGGGGGAATCCGGGATCGCGGTCATCCGGAACGTCTACCCGGAGTCAACCCCGTCCCCGTGCCTCGTCGAGTCGTCCGGCAGACCCGTATCCCCGGACCGGACAGTCGTCAACGCGGGCGCCTCTGGGATCCTGCTCGCCGTGGATTTGAAGGGACTGGTCGCGCAAGCGCGGCACGCCAATGGGATGATTGAATTCATCCCCCAGGTGGGCGACTTCTTGGCGACGGATGAGCCTTTGTTTCGGTTGTATGGCGGCGCTATGGCCATCGATGACCGTAAGCTGCGGGCGTCCGTAGCGCTGGGGTCCGAGCGGACTCTCGAGCAGGATCCGACCTTTGCCTTCCGTATCCTCGTCGACATTGCGATCAAGGCGTTGTCACCGGCCATCAACGATCCGACGACGGCCGTGCTTGCCATCGACCAGCTTCACCGGCTGCTTCGGCTGGTTGGCATGAAGCACGTGAGCCGCGAGGAGTTCTGTGACGAAGCGGGCAAACTGCGGCTCGTTTTCCTGACGCCGAACTGGGAGGACTTTGTGCACCTCGCCTGCACCGAAATTCGCCATTGCGGCGCAGGCAGCATCCAGATCACGCGGCGGATGCGTTCCATGCTGGAAAATCTCATGCAGACCCTTCCAACCCATCGCCATCCCGAATTGCGAAGGCAGCTGGATCTCCTGGATCGCGCAATAGAGGGGCATTACGCCTTTGCCGAAGACAGGGCGCTTGCCCGTATCCCGGATCCGCAGGGGCTGGGCGGAGCGGTCGGAGTACAGGCTGCAATCGAGACGCGAAACGTCGATGGCGAAGGACGCGATAAGTGAGGGGGGACAAAGTCAGCCGGATCCTGGTTCTGCGTCAAGTATCCAGTCATTTGCGGGCTCCAATCATCTCCGTCTTTTTTATTCTGATGCTGATCTTTTCGAGCCGTGTGCTGGCAGATGATGATTCATCCGGCGCTGCAGAAAGCGCCACCGGAACGAAGTTCCCGCGAGGGCGGATTGAGCTGAAGCGCCAGGCCACGAACCGCGGGACACCCGAGGAAACGACCAAGACACAGTTGAAAATCGACGCCTACCTGGAGGGGTTCGTTTCGCTGCTCAGGCTCGAGGCGCCTTTCCCGGACGAGAAGACGGATTTCGAAGGGGACCCGTTCAACCCTCGTCTCGGAGACATCAAGGTACGCGTTGGATTTCATCCGTTTCCCGTAGAGGATATCCCGGTATCCACTTTTGTTGAAGTCACCTTCCCGACGGCGAGCCCTGAAGATCTCGGCAGCGGGAAATACCAACTCACGGGGGGGATTCAACCCAATTTCAAGATCCCTTTGTCTGAAGCGCTCTCACAGTCAAACGCGATGACTTTTTCCCCGCTGGTCAAGCAGGTCGTCTCCGTCGGGGGTGATGAAAACCGGAAGAACATCAACTACACCCAGTTCGAACTCGCTCTCAGGGATGTATGGGAGAAAAAATACTGGCTGAAACTGACCCCGAAACCTGTGATCGACTGGGAGCAGGACGGGAAAACGGGTGCCGTGCTTGAACTCGAAATCGGGTGGATCATCAACCGGAACTGGAGCACGTGGCTGATGCTGGGAACACAGCTTTGGGGCGAGGGGGTTCCAAGCACCTACGACAAGAGAGTGGAACTCGGAGTGGCCTATCTGTTCTGACAGACGTTTTTGCAACTTCCGCTTACGAAATCTTCATGAATGATCAAGTCAAAATATTTCTTCCGTAGGTGCTCCAAGCCTGGGTATATGACGTCAGGAGGAGGTTAATGCCTTTGAGGTGGGGGAATCCGAGGGCTGATTGGGAGTGATTTGTTCGGAGGGTTTGATGGAAGGGGTCTCCGCCGTCGGGGATTTGCTATCCTCAGGGGCTTCCCGGACTATGAAAATGCTCCGTGCAATGTTTTTTCCGTCTATCTCAAGGCATTTGACGGTTACTTTATTTCCAGCAGTGATATCGGAAAGTCGGCCTTTGTCCCCACCAATATAGATGATCGTTTTCTTTGTTGCATAAATTTCAACTTCCCCGTCCTTTCCTCTAACGGTCAGTTTGCCTGCCTTCGGACTGACGCTGACCGTCTCACCCGCAACGTGGATGATCTTAAGCGGATTCTTTTTCGCGGCCGCAGGCTTTTCCCTTGCGACCTTATCGGGTGGATTTTTCTTGTCCGTCTGCTGGGTACAGGTTACACAGAAGAGAATCAATAACAGCAGGAGGCAGATGAGGCATCGACCCTTCACAAACACCTCCATAAAACCCGTTAGCCTTCACGACGCAAGATGAGCCGAATCGCGGGACGAACCGGCTTCACAAAGCATGATATCAGGAGACCATAGAATTGAAAAGAGGGGCACTGACATGCAATGCCCCTCCTGAGAAGAAAATCCTGAACTAGAGTAGCTTAGTTTCCCTTTACTGCGCCCGTCTTGGCAGCATCTTCCTTCATCTGCTTCTTCTCGGGGGTCTCGGCCTTGCTCGCCTTCTTCTTGGCAGCCTTCTTGTCCGCTTTGGCCTTCTTATCCGCAGCCTTTTTGTCCGCTTTGGCTTTCTTGTCCATCGCTGCCTTATCGTCCGCGGCCTTCTTATCGGCAGCCGCCTTATCGGGGGCCGGAGCGGCCTTCTCTGCGGGCTTTGCTGCCGGAGCGGCCTGGGCGAAGCACAGACCCGTCGTTGACACCACGAAAATCATGGCAAACAGAATTGCGAGAACCTTCTTCATACGTTGTTACCTCCTTCTTTGAGAATTAAGTTTTTTGACTTATTGCTATAATGAGCAAAGACTGAGCCAGAAATTAGACATTAAATAAAATCAATATAATCAGATACTTAACAGAAGTGCTTGTTTAGCTTTCATTGAAAAATTACACATTTCGGAAGAAAGCCCCCCTTTTTTTGAAAAGAATGACAGTTATCCGAACGAAATTACATTATTTGGATCGGCATTGCAGATTTAGGAATAAAACCGGTTCATCCGGAGGGAAACCAGATGTGTGATGGAAATAACAGGAAAGGCGGGCTCAAAAAATCCCGCCTTTCTCTTTATCGATCATTTCGTGGCAGTTAGGTGGTGGGCACGCGGCCCTCCGTATGGCGATTATTTGAGCTTCAGCGCGATGCCGCTGGGGGCAAGCTTCAGATTGAGACCCTTCGTTGTCGTGTACAGGTCGATCACTACTCCGCTCTGGTTTTTCATCGTCGTGGCCCCCGCGCCTCCTCCAAGAGTGCCTTCGGCCGTGGCGGCGGTGTAGTTGCCGTTGAAGTCTTCAAGCTTCTTGAGATTATACACCTTGCCGAACGCCGTGGCCTTGGTGATGCCGACGTCAATCACGGAAAGTCCCTTGACCTCAACGGGATACTTCTTGTCCTGGTACGTCAAGGTGCCCTCGCCCCAGCTGTACCCGATTCCGATGGCTACTGATCCTTCACTTAGCTCGAGGTAGGCATCGGGTTCTCTATCCTGTGCTGCGGCCATGCCGGGCAGATAGAGGAAAACAGACAGAATCAAAAAGGTCAATAACGCGAAACGTTTCATGGGATCACCTCCTATGAGAGTTTAAGAAGCGTTCACATTTATAGAATGAGCGATTCGGATGGGCGAAGTCAATCCCAGATCAATCATTCGGGCCGGCAGCTCCGGTTTCCTATTCAGCGTTCGTTTCTGGAACGGGCTGCTCAACAGCTTGAAGATATCCGAAATCTTCATATGCCGTCCCAAAGTACGCAGCAACCGGAAAGTCTGGATAGGGCGTCGCAGGATACGGTGGGCAAAAAGCAGGAAATAGCCTTTCTGCCGGGCCCGGTTCACCGTCTCGCTGGGCAGGATCGTCGGATCAATATTGGAGCACTTGAACCATTTGTCCCAGTCTCGGTTGTCGTCCAGAATCCCGCGGTCGAGATACTCATGCCACAGGGGCGTGCCGCGATAGACGCATAACCGATTAAACCCGAAGGTATCCAGCTTGAGCCTTGCCGCAAAGCGAAAGCTCTCCAGGATGTCCTTTTCGGTTTCGCCGGGAGAGCCGACCAGGAAGAATCCATGGGCCCTTTCAATTTGCTGGCGCTTGGCTTCGCTGACGGCGTGTTCGATTTGCTCCAGCTTCTGCCTCTTCTCGAGTCGATCAAGGATTTTTTGCGTCCCCGCTTCCACACCAAACGCCAGGGAGTTGCAGTTCGCCTTGCTCATGATACCGAATTGGTCCACCGCGGCAGAGTCCACGCGGCCTTCGCAACCCCACTTGAACTGCAGCTTACGCTCGATGATGCCTTTGCAGATGTCATGGATGCGGGTGCGCTTCATCAGGAAGTGATCGTCGGTCAGATAGATGGATCGATAGCCCATATCGTTGAGCTGCTGCATCTCCCCCAAAACATGTTCCGGCGAACGGTATCGCCACTTGCCGTTGGTCAGCGCGGGAATGTCGCAATAAATGCAGGTATAGGGGCAGCCCCGGGAAGTCTGTATCGTGCAGAATTTTTCCAGCGAAAGAACAGCAGGCACATCGAGAGGCAAGGATTCGATGTAGTCAATTGGCAGTGTGGACCGGTCGGGATACGGGAACCGGTCCAGATCCGAAAGCAGCGGTCGTGCAACGTTCCGGACGATTTTTTCGCCGTCACGCCAGACGAGGCCGGCAACGCTTGCAGGGTCTTCCAGGTGATCCAGGAAATCCGGCAGGAGCTCTTCGCCCTCGCCGACCCCCAAACAATCGATGAAAGGACAATCTTGGAGAATCCGGTCTGCGTTCATCGTGGCAAAAACCCCGCCGATAATCAGCGGTACATCTGGCCGCTTGGATTTCATCAACCGCGCCATGCTTTTTGCCGCGGGATAAGTCGTCGTCGACAAGAACGAAATGGCAACAACATCCGGAGGATCCTCCAGGAGCGCCTGTGCGATGTCCGACTCCTTCATCTGTGGATGACAGGTGTCAAACATCCGGACCTGGTGACCGTGCTGGCGAAGCACGGGCGCAAGTGTCTCGATGCCCAGAGGAGGGAATCCCATCACC
>DATJPI010000085.1:0-5783 GCA_035506495.1 Syntrophales bacterium | reverse complement strand
TCAAAAGGCAAATGCCCTGTCGAAGAATCAGAGGGCCAACGACTTTGTCCGGAAGATCGGCCAACAGATCCTGGCGAATCAGCAGCGGGTCCCCTTCGACTTCCAGTTCCATATCGTGAACAGCTCCGCAATCAACGCCTTTGCGACACCCGGCGGCTACATATACGTGTTCCGGGGTCTCATCGTCCTGGCGGAAAACGAAAGCGAACTGGCCAGCGTCATGGCCCATGAAATTGCCCACGCCAACAGGCGCCACATCAACGATATGCTGGAGAGGACCCAGAAGCTTAATTATGCAGCTCTGGCGGGTATCCTGGCCGGGGCCCTTTTAGGCGGCGGCAGCGGAGCCGGTGCCGCCGTGGCCATGGGCACCATGGCAGGGGCTCAGTCTTTGGCCCTGAAGTACAGCCGGGAAAACGAGGAAGAGGCCGACCGGTTTGGCATGGGCTACCTCACGGCGGCAGGCTACGATCCATCAAGCATGGTGGATTTTATGAGGCTCATGCGGCGCAATGAGTTCTATTCCAACAATGTCCCGTCCTACTTTCTGACCCACCCCGGAACGGACGAGCGCATCCGCTACCTCGACTCTCTTGTCGCGGCCAGTTATCGGCAAAAAGGAAGGGAAAGCATTGTCGGGGGATTCCGGCGCGTACAGGTGGAGATGCTGATGGAGGAAAGAAACCTGGAGCCGGTCATGGCGAGGTTCAGGGACGATCTGAAAAAGAACCCCTCCGATGTGAACACCCTGTACGGATTGGCCGTGGTGCAGGCCAAGTTGGGGCAGACGAAGGAGGCCGCCGACACGATCGCTGCAGCGCTTCGCATGGCACCGGATGACCCTGACATTTTAAGAGATGCGGGGATTATCGCATTCGAGGCCGGCAGGAATGCCGAGTCCGTGCAATATCTGCAAAAAGCCTATCAGTTCAACAATGCCGATCCGGAGACGATCGTTTACCTCGGACGCGCCTACGAACAAGCGGGAGATTCCATCACGGCCCTCGAACTCTATAAAAAAGCCATGGCAGCCAACGTCACCGATGACCAGATTTACTACAACATGGCGACCGCTTACGGCCATCTGAACAACCAGGGCGAGTCCCATTACTATTTCGGAATCTACGTCAAGAAGAAAAACAAGAAAGACAGCGCTCTTGTCCACTTCAAGGCGGCCCTCAGTCAGTTCCCGGCGGACAGCAGTCGGGCCTACGAGATCAGAAAGGAAATCGAGGATCTCCAGAAACCTTCGGATAAGCCCGCCAACGCCCAGGCGCCGCAAGGGAAGCAGGGCCCCCCGAAAAGATATCCGAGATTTTAGCCGCGCATTTTTTGATCAGCGCACGCCGATAGAAACCAGGACAGAAGTCCCGGTGCTCGCTGCCGCTCACTCCTTGCTCTGAAATCGGCCCAGAAACTCTTCCAGCTCAATGCAGTCGACGCCGATGTTCCGTATATCGAAGATGTTGGCCTTTGCGATCTCCGGCGTTTGAGCCGATGTCGCATCGACGATGTTGGTCACGTTGTACCCGTAACAGACGGCGTCGAAAATAGTCGACCGGATACAGGCCGGATACTGCGTCCCGCAAACGACCAGATGGGTCGCCCCGATCCGTCTCAGCATAAAATCCATCTCTGTTTTCATGAAACAGCTGTAGCGATTCTTCACGACGCGGTATTCCCCCTCGAGGGGCTTAAGCGCATCGACGATTTCGCAGCCCTTCGTCCCCGGCACCAGGTACGACTTGCGATGGAGAAACCCGTCGAGCCGGTTGATCTCGACATCGCTGCCGTCTGCGCGGTACTCGCGGACGACGTGAAAAATAGGGAATCTTTTCTCGCGGAAAAATCCCAGCAGCCTCAAGATGCACGGCACGGTGGCCTGCGCGCCTGCTACACAGGCCGGCGCCCCCGGAAGCACAAAGTCATTCTGCATATCCACGATGATCAGGGCGTATTTCTTTTCCGTCATTTCGGTCCTCGCTGAAAATGTTTCTTGCTGTTCTCTCTCAACCTGAGACTATTTGACGAGAGTACAGTCTACCACAGAAATCTAACGTGCTGTTCGCAGTTCAATACCACATCACATGACTGGAAATTGTCAAGTGCGGATATGAATATGACGTGCCAAAATAACAAACGGGGGACTCGACAGAATGATAAAAAAGGGGGCTGCGTCCATTTGGAGCAGCCCCAACGTACTGGATTTATTGGAGGCGGCAACCGGATTCGAACCGGTGAATAACGGTTTTGCAGACCGCTGCCTTAGCCACTTGGCTATGCCGCCAGGATTGACTGGAGCGGGCGAACGGATTTGAACCGTCGACGTCTACCTTGGCAAGGTAGCACTCTACCGCTGAGTTACGCCCGCTTTGTGAAAGAGAGGAGAAATATGAACAAAAGATCGGTTCTTGTCAACAAAAAATTGCGGTTCTTTTTCCGCTTGAAAAACAGAACTCTTTACGCTATAGGATGGCCCACGGGCGGTTAACTCAGCGGGAGAGTGCTACCTTCACACGGTAGAAGTCACTGGTTCAAATCCAGTACCGCCTACCATGAAAAGTCCAGGGGTTGCGGTTTCGGCCACAACCCCCTTTTTTCATCTTCTGCAGCGTCCTTACGAAGGTCAATTCTCTACTACTTTCTTAGTATGAAAAATCATACTTTCAGCTCATTGCTTTCCTCCCTGAAAAGGTGCATAGTCTCAACAACGATTGCCGGAAAAATCTGAACGTGGAGAGGAAAACGTCATGCCCCCTCGTGATTCGTTTCCCGGTCCGGTGAAGTCCAAAAAGTTGCAGGGAGAAAAGGCTATTGTCAGTGCTGTTGCCAAGTATTTCGAAACGGCACCTTCCCTGCAGAAATCCACTTCGGAAGATACGGAATCATCCATCATCAACGCGCTTCACAGGTACTTCGTCACGAAGTAGCCTCATCATCACGTTCATTCGTTGGTTCGTTTATTTCGTTATGCCACTATGCGGCTCTTCTGGGAATCGGGTACTGGGTATTGGGTATTCTTCCGGAAGCCCGATGCCCGAATCCCGGCGCCCTCTCTGCCTGTCACCTGTCACCTTGCACCTTTATCCTATGACCCGCCGCTTCGCGTTCGTCCCTACCCCCTGGTCCCTCGTCCCTTGCTCTTTTTGCCTTACGGTTTGAGGCTCTATTCTGTCTCTCGTCCCCGAGATTGCGCTTGACACATTACGCGTAACACATAACACTTAGCCCATGATTTCCCGGCGATACTTTCTGCAGACCCTTGCACGACTGTCACCGCTGCTGGGCGCCTCGGGGCTGATCCACTCGGAGCCTCTGCTGTGGCGGGCCCTTTTGAACCAACGGGAGGGGATCGCCATTGCAGAGGACCGGACGGATGAGCTGCTGCGCGAGGCCCCACGCGCCCGGTACTGGTCGGTCGCCGCGAAGGGCCGTGTCCAGTGCCACCTCTGCTCCCGCGGTTGTCTCCTCGCAGAGGGACAGCGGGGTCAGTGCCGTTCTCGAGTCAACGCGGGCGGGGAAATGAAAAGCCTCGTTTACGGGCGTCCCGTCTCCGTTTATGTCGACCCGATCGAAAAGAAACCCTTCTATCACTTCCTGCCGGGTTCCCAGGCCTACTCCATCGGAACAACGGGCTGCCCGCTGCGTTGCAAGTTCTGCCAGAACTGGCAGACCTCCCAGGCCTCACCAGAGGACTTCCGTGTCCGTTTCACCCCGCCCGGTGACATTGTCCAGTCGGTCCGCTCCCGCAAGGTCCCCGTTATCGCTTACACCTACAACGAGCCCCTGGTCTTCACGGAGTACATGCTCGACATCGCAAGCGCCGCCCGGTTGCGGGGGATCCGGTCCGTGTTGGTCACCTGCGGTTTCATGGCCCAGACCGCTCTGGGGGACATGTGCAAGGCGCTCGACGCGATCAAGGTCGACCTGAAGGGCTACAGCGATAACTTTTACAGGGATGCTTGCGGCGCCGAGCTCAAACCGGTGCTCCGGACGATCCGGCAGATCGCCAAGAGCCGTGTCCACCTGGAAATCGTCAACCTCGTCGTCCCCACCCTCAATGATTCGGACAAGATGATCGCCGATCTTTCCGACTGGGTCATGGGGGAGCTGGGACCCGACATTCCCCTGCACTTCACGCGGTTCCGGCCGGACTATCAGATGCCGCACCTGCCGCCCACGCCCATCGCAACGCTCGAGAGGGCGCACTCGATTGCCGCAAGCCGCGGGCTGCGTTATGTCTACGTGGGCAATTCGCCGGGACATCCCGGAAACAACACGTACTGCCCATTCTGCAAACAGGAGTTGATCCGGCGCAAACTCTTCTTCGTCGAAGAGATGAACCTGAAAGGGGGCAAGTGCGCGAATTGCGGGAAGCGGATCGCAGGGGTCTTCGCTTAACAGCGCAAAAAATGCCGAGACAGGTAATAGGTGACAGGTATCAGGTATCAGGTGTCAGATAACAGAAAAGAACCTTTCACCTTTGTCCTTTAACCTTGAACCTAAGAGTCGCTTCGCGGCAAGTGAGGTGGACATGAACCAACGAAGAATGCTGCCGATTCTGATCATTTTCGTATTGCTCCTCCCGGCGGCCTGCCAGGCGGCGGAGAAAGCGGACGGTTCGCTGCGGCAGCCCGCTGTCGCGGGCAGGTTTTACCCCGACGCGGCTCCCGCGCTTCGGCTTGCCGTCGAGAAGTACATGCAGGATGCGCTTCCACCGGCTGCAAAAGACCCTCTTGCGATCATCGTTCCTCACGCAGGTTACGTTTTCTCGGGTCAGATCTGCGCCGACGGGTTCAACCAGGTGAGTGGACGCAAATACGACACGGTGGTGATCCTGGGAACGAATCACACGAGTTCCTCATTCAACAAGGTCGGCCTCTACCCCGGGCGGGGATTCATCACTCCCCTCGGAACAGCCGCTGTCGACAGCGGCATCGTCGACGCCCTTCTGGCCGATTGCCCGGACTGTATACCGAATGCATCGATTCACGAAAAAGAGCACTCCATCGAGGTTGTGGTCCCCTTTGTACAGGTTCTTTTCCCAAGCGCGAAGATCGTACCGGCCGTTGTGGGCGCACCGGACCTCGCGCTCTGCGAACGATTCGGCCGGGCTCTGGCAAAGGTCCTAAAGGGTCGCAACGCCCTCATCGTGGCAAGCTCCGACCTGTCCCACTATCCGGCGGCCGTGAGTGCCTCCATGGTGGACCGTCAGACGCTCCAGGCGATCCTCCCGCTGGATCCCGCAAGCTTCCACTCCGTCGCCCACACTGCATCGGATCGAAATATCCGGGGGCTATCGACACGGGCCTGCGGGGAGGCACCCATTATGGCGGCGATGGTTGCGGCCCAGTCGCTCGGCGCCTCAAGCGGAGTGCTCGTGAGCTATGCGAACTCCGGTGATACGGTCCTCGGCGAGCGTGCCCAGGTGGTGGGCTATGGAGCCGTGGTCCTGGCTTCGGGAAGAATGGAAGCAACCGGCGCGAAGCCGCCCGTACCGCGAAGCGGCGGGCGAAGCGCGGCCCTGACGCCCTCGGACAGAAGGGCGCTTCTCTCGATTGCGCGGGAGACCATCGAGCGGTTTCTGACCACGAAGACGGCCCCCCTGGCGAGAAATCCTGCCCCGGATCTCGAGCAGACGAGGGGCATGTTTGTAACCCTGACGAAACATGGGGAGCTTCGCGGCTGCATCGGCGAGATCATGCCCGACAAGCCCCTTTACCAGCTCGTCGGAACGGTGGCCCTGAAATCGGCCCTTGAAGACCCGCGGTTCCCGCAGCTCA
>DATJPI010000084.1:0-2909 GCA_035506495.1 Syntrophales bacterium | reverse complement strand
GTCCGTTCCTGCACTGAACTGGCAGCCCAGGGGCATTCATACGGCAACTCCAGGCGCGTGGGCCACCTTCCTTCCTTGCCGGAGACTTATGAAATCGGGGCAGACGTGAATGCTTGTATGGTTCTTGCATAATTTCAGGCGAGCCTTCATTGAGAAGAGCGCATTCCTCGTTTTTTAGCATGTCAGGGCACTGCATCGGGAGCTGGAATAGAGAACCATGGTACGTTATGTCGATTTGATCAAGGATGTGGAGGAAACGACCGCTGATCCGGCGGTCCTTCATCCTCCTGCCGCCAAGATTGCCTGGGAAAGCCGCCGGAAGCCGGCGCAGCGGATAGCAGAAAGTCAGGCCGCATCCGACAAGGAAACGTACCTCTCCCTACGTCAGCATCTTTTAATGATCAAGGCGAGCCTCCTGGACAAGAGAAATTTTGACGTCGAGCCTCTCAAGGAGCTGGTCCGTAACATCGTGGGCGAGTGGGACATGGTGGACCGGCTGTATCACTACACGATCCGGTTCGGTCACGAGGAGGATTTCACGGCATCCCACTCCATCAACACGATGATCTACGCCCTGAAGATGGGCCGGGGCCTGGATTATCCCAGGGAGGACCTCGAGGCGCTCGGGCTGGCGGCCCTCCTGCACGATGTCGGCATGTTCACCGTTCCCGAGTCCATCGTGAAGAAACCGGGCAGCCTCACTGGCGAGGAAACGGACAGGATCCGGGAGCACACGGACATCGGTCGGGAGTGCCTGTCGGCCTGGATGCGGGAAATGCCCTTTCTTTCCCGCGTGGCCCATGAGCACCACGAACGCGAGGACGGCAGCGGATACCCCCGGGGCATGAAAGGCGATGAGATCTCCGAATACGCAAAGATTGTCGGGTTGGCCGACACCTACGACGCCATGACCCACGACCGCCCCCACCGGCGTGCCATCTCGGTCCGGGAGCTGATCGACACGAAAAACCGGTCTTTTCCCTCGCGGGTGATGAAAGCGTTTCTCGAACAGATCTCGTTCTACCCGGTGGGAAGCGTGATCAAGCTGAACAACCGTATGGTGGGAAGGGTCGTGGCGACAAACACCGGACAGCCGCTGAGGCCCGTCGTGAAGATCCTGATCGATGCCGACGGGAACCCCGTCACGGATGAAAAAACCGTCAATCTCCTCGGAAACCCCATCGTCTGGGTCGCCGGGCCGGTCCCCGAAAAGGAAATGCCCCGGCTCGAGCCTTGAAAATCGACGCCTGCCGGCAGAACCGCTAGCTCATCTCCGTTGGCACTGACTTCAGGGACACCTCATCCCCGTTTTCACGGGGTTCTCCGGAATCCGAGCCGGGAACCGATACATCGTCCACCGCCTCCCGAATGATCTCGGCATTGACCCTGTCCGCCTTCCTGCTGTAGCCGATCAGAAGGCACATGTCACAGAGGTTGTTGACCCTTCGCGGCACCCCCTTCGTCTGCCGATGGATCTCCTCGAAGGCATCGCTCGTGAAGATTTCCCGTTGGGCGCCGGCACGAGTGAGGCGGAAATTGATGTAATTCATCGTGTCCTGAAGTCCGAGCGGGCCGAGATGGTAGCGGATGGCGATGCGAGAGTCGAGCTGTTCGATCCTATGGATGGTCCTCCGCAGCTCCGGCTGTCCGATGAGCAGCAGGTTGAGGAGAAACCGGTCGTTGAACTGGTAATTGAGCAGCAGGCGCACTTCTTCGAAGTTCGTCGGTGAGAGCAGCTGCGCCTCGTCGATAACAAGGATCGTTGTCCGGTTCTCCCCGAAGTCCTTCATCATCATCTCGCCGAGCGCATTGAGCAGATCGTGTTTGGAGTGCGATGTCGAGTCGAAACCGAATTGATAGAGGATCTCCCGGATGAACTCGATCGGTTCGAGCATCGGGTTCGTGATGAGACCAATGTGGTATTCCCTCTGGGAAAGATGCTGAATCAGGGCCCGGCTCAGGGTCGTCTTCCCGCAGCCGACATCTCCCGTCAGGAGCGCCGCCCCCTTGCGCCGCGTGATGGCGTAAAGCAGGCGGGCCATCGCTTCCCGGTAATGATCGGAGGAGTAGACGAACTTTAAATCCGGCACAATCTCATACGGGTAGGTTTCGAATCCCCAGTAGTCTAGATACATCGAAGCAGCCCTTCCAACGAAAAGTAGATATCGGAAAAACAGGTCCTGTAATCATACGATGAGCGGCCGTGAGGGTCTTCGATATCGAGATCGGTCTGGCCGGCATCCGCGGAAAACGACTTCAGTAGCCGAATCTTCCCGACGGCCTCGGGATACTGCCGCATGATCTTTTCCATCTGTTCGCGCTCCATGACGACGATGAGATCCGCGTTTGCCACCAGGTCCTTCGTCAGGGTCCTGGAGCGATGCATCGAGTCATCGAACCCTTTCTCGCGCAGCAATGCGACGGCCTGGGGATCCGCATCGGCACCTCCGAGATCGAGAAGGCCTGCGGATTCCGCCTGCACATACGGGAGGGCCCTTTGTCTCAGTTGCTTCCTGAAGATTCTCTCTGCCATGAAGCTCCGGCACAGGTTGCCCGCACACACAAAGAGGATTTTTTTTTCGCTTGCTCCGGCCACCATGAAATCACACGATCGGCTGCGAGTCATAATACTTCGTGAAGAAGTGCTGCAAAACCCATGCCTTAAGCCGGACCGCCCTGCTCAGCGCTCTTGCCGTCGACCCCGACTTTTTCTCAAGGAATGATTGGCACATTTCCTGTATTAAAGTAGGCAGAAAAATGACCGATCGTAGAACTGTAAAAAAACCGCAAGGAGCGGACCCCGCGATGGATACGGCAAGAATGATGGAGAGGCTGGATATGTCATCCATCACAGCCCTCTCGGAAAAGCTCAACCAGCGAAAGAAGCTGCTGGATATCACGAACCAGAT
>DATJPI010000083.1:0-16538 GCA_035506495.1 Syntrophales bacterium | reverse complement strand
CTTATCCACGCCGAGCAGCCTGCCGACATTATAGAAATACACGTCGCAGGACTCCACGATCGCCCGGTGCAGGCTCACACGGCCATGACCCTGCTTGCGCCAGCAGTGGAAGGTACGAGTCCCCATGTCGAAATGCCCCGGGCAGTTGAAGGCCGTCTCGGGCGTGATGATCCCCTCTTCCAGAGCCGCTGCCGCCACGATGAGCTTGTAGGTCGAGCCGGGCGGGTACTGGCCTGCAATGGCGCGGTTCTCCATGGGATGAAGGGGATTCGAGGAGAGTTTGTCCCACAGCTCTGATGTAATCCCCCGATTGAAGAGGTTGGGATCGAAGCCGGGCCGGCTCACCAGCGCCAGGACGGACCCGTCCCGCGGATCGAGAGCCACAACGGCTCCCGCCTTTCCTTCCATTGCCGCCCAGGCCGCTTTCTGAACCTGCGAATCCAGGGAGAGCACGACGCGGTAACCTTGGACGGGCTCGACCCGCCCCAGGGTCTTGACCTTCTTTCCGATGACATTGACCTCGACCTGCTCACCGCCCGCCTTTCCGCGGATGTAACGATCGAGGGTCTTTTCCAGCCCGAATTTTCCAATCAGATCGCCGCTCTTGTAGCCGGCCGATTTGTCGCGCTCGAGATCGTCACGGCTTACTTCGCCGATATATCCGATGATGTGGGCCATCGACTCCCCGTAGTAATACTCCCGGACAGGCATGACATCGATACCGACACCGGGCAGATCCAGCGAATGGGTCTCGACGAGGGCGAGTTTTTCCCGGCTCACGTTTCGGTCGACGCGCAGCGGAGTGAAGGGCCTCCAATTCTCGAGGATGGTTTCGTAGTCCATGGGAAAGTTCAGGTTCACCTTTGCGTACAGAGTCTCCATCTTTCCCACCAGCCCCTTGAGGTCCTTCACATCCTCCGGGAAAATGACGACATCGAAGGACGGGCGATTTTCAACGAGGACCACCCCCCGGGCATCGACAATGATCCCCCTCAAGGCCTTGACCTCGCGGATGCGGATGCGGTTGTCTTCAGAGCGCTTGAGCAGGGTCTCACCCTTGATGATCTGCAGATACCACAGTCGCATGATCAGCAGGCAGACGGCCACGAGAATCACCCAGAAGAAGAAGGTGAATCGTTGACGGTACTCGCCCGGGTCATACCGGACAAGCTTATCGGGCTTCTCCAGCATGGACATAGACCTCCAGACGATTGAACAGGGTGAAGAGTGCCGGACTCAGAACGCCCGCAATGAGGGCCTGAGGCAGGTAGATCCGAAGCAGGTCCGCCGACACATCGGTGCCGTAGATGAACCAGTAGATGGCGATGACGAAGATTCCCTCCAGCATCGCACAAACGAATGTGTATCCCATGATGAAGAGCATCCGCTCCCCGTAGATCCGCGGGGAAAGTAAATGGGAAAGGACAAAGATCAGGACATAGAGGAAGCTGTAGAGTCCCATGATCGTCCCCGTCAGACAGTCGAGAAGGAACCCCGTAAGAAAGGCCAGCACTCCTCCCCTGATCATGTCAAGATGAAACCCGGCAAAGATGACGAGGATCAGGGATACCTCTATTCCGACCCGGCCTGCAAACAGAAGCTCCAGGAGCGTCCGCTGAAGAACGACCACCAGGATCGTGAAAAAGGGAAGAACGAGAAAATATGCCATGCGATGGGTCTATCCGATCTATCTGGTCTGTCCTGTCAATCAAATGCCGGGTATCAGGTACTAGGTATCAGGTGTCAGGTAGGAACAAGACCTTGTACCTTGTACCTTGTACCTTGTACCTTGTACCTTGTACCTTCTACCTTGTACCTTGCACCTGCCGCTCCGCGGCATGCTGTCTACTGTTTGCCGTCTGCTATTCCTTCTCCGTCTGCAGCACGAGCACTTCTTCGATCTTCGACAGATCCACCGAGGGTGCTACCTCGATGGTCTGAAAAAGCCCGGGGTCCTTCTTATCGGCCCGGACAACAGTACCCAGCATCAGCCCCTTTGGGAACATCCCACCGAGCCCCGAGGTGACGACGGTTTCGCCGGCCTTCACCTCCTCGGTGCGCTGGACATACTTCAGGCGCAACAGCCTGTGGCCTCCGCCCTGAAGAATCCCCTGGGCGCGGCTTCCCTGCACGAGTGCATCGATGTTGCTGTTGTAGTCGGTGACCAACAGGATCTTGGAGTAGTTCCAGGAAGATTCGATGACGCGGCCCACGACTCCGTCAGGCACGATCACGGGCAGGCCTTCCTTAATGCCGTCCGTCGTTCCCCTGTTGATCAGGATCGTTCGAAAGGGAGAGGAGCCCTCGTTACCGACCACCCGTCCGGCAATCGTCGGGTAGACAGTGCTTTCCTCGAGGTCAAGGACCCTTTTGAGACGGCTCCCTTCGAGGGATCGTTCGCGATAGTCGTTGAGCTCGCTCTGAAGGGACGAGATCTTCTTCTTCAGCTCGCGGTTCTCCTCCTCCAGGCCGACCAGGAAGAGATACCTCTTCCAGACGCCACTCACGGAACCCACCCCGGAGTTAATGGTATACTCAACGGGGGCCGTCACCTCGAAAACGAGCTTCTTCAAGATCCCCGGACTTCCCGGACGTCTGAGGCTCTGGGAAAGGATGACAAGGGAGGCGGCAATCAGGATGAACGCTATGATGACAGCGAGATACTTCTTGAAAAACAACGCTCCTCACCTGCAATGAAGTTTGGACCGCGGGCCCGTGTGTCGAGGTGTATCCGTTGCGCGTGAGGCAGTTTCGTCTGTGATGCGCGAGTCGACGGAGGTGGATCCCGCCTGCCGGTTTAGAGCTGGATGGCTACCTCTCTGAGGAGTTCCAGCTCGTCGAGGGCGATCCCGGAGCCCCGGGCCACCGTGGACAGGGGGTCGTCGGCAACACTGATGGGAAGCCCCGTTTCTTCGCGGAGCAGCACGTCGATGTTTCTCAGCAGCGCGCCGCCGCCGGTGAGCACGATGCCGCGGTCCACGATATCCCCTGCCAGCTCCGGGGGCATCTGCTCCAGGGCATCGCGGATCGTGTCGACAATGATGCTAACGGGCTCCGCGATGGACTCCCGGGCCTCTTCCGAATTGATCTCGATGATCTTTGGAATGCCCGAAATGAGATCCCTGCCCTTCACTTCGACGGTCTTGGGTACCTCGTCGGGATAGGCACAGCCGATTGTTGTCTTGATCATTTCGGCAGTGCGCTCTCCGATCAGCAGGCTGTACTTGCGCTTCAGGTACTGCACGATGGCTTCGTCCATCTTGTCGCCGGCCACGCGGACCGACTTGGCATAGACGATGCCGGAGAGGCTGATCACGGCCACTTCCGTCGTGCCCCCGCCGATATCGACCACCATGGAGCTTACGGGCTCCTTGATGGGCAGCCCGGCACCAATGGCCGCCGCCATAGGCTCCTCGATGAGGTAGACCTCCCGGGCGCCGGCCGATTCGGCCGTTTCCTTCACGGCCCTGCGCTCCACCTGGGTCACTCCCGAGGGGATGGACACAATGATGCGGGGCCGAATGAGCGTTCGGCGATTATGGACACGCTGGATGAAATGCCGAAGCATGGCCTCGGTGATATCGAAATCGGCAATGACGCCTCCCTTCATGGGCCGGATAGCCTCGATGTTTCCCGGCGTCTTTCCGAGCATGAGCTTCGCTTCAGCGCCAACCGCGAGCACTTTCTTTATCCCTCGGGAATCACGGTGAACGGCCACAACGGAGGGCTCCCGAAGGACGATCCCCTTGCCCCTCACATAAACAAGGGTATTGGCCGTACCGAGATCGACGGCGAGGTCGTTGGAGAATTTTCCCAGAATAAAGTCAAACAGCAAAACACTTCCTCCTGATATTACTGGAGAAACCGCCTGCAAGACTGGGCGATTTACCATTTGAAAAGCGACATATACAGTATTTCTGCAGACGAATCAATGCATTTCTGTCAAAAATTTATTGCATTTTCAGCTTACATGTAATAGGAATTTTCCCCTTATATCGCTTATCAAGGGGCACTCCATGCTTCAGTTCATGAGAAAACATGCGCAGAGCTGGCTCATCAAGGTTTTGCTGGGTCTCATCATCGTCGTATTCGTCCTGTATTTCGGATCGACACGCTGGCGCGAGCCTGCCGAGTCTCTCGTGACCATTGGCGATCGAGTCATCACCTTCAGCGATTACCGCAAGGAGTATCAGAACCTTCTCGAGATGTATCGCCAGCGCCTGGGCCAGAATCTGACGGAGGACGTCGTCAAGAGCCTCAACCTCAAGGAGCAGGCCCTGGACAACGTCATCAACCAGGCCGTGCTGCTCGTCAAGGCCGAGGAGATGGGCATCCGGGTCAGCGACGAGGAAGTCCAGGCCATGATCACAATGCAGCCTGCCTTCCAGCGCGACGGCGTCTTTGACCCCAAACGATATGAGCAGCTGCTTCGCTATCAGAAAATGAGCCCCGAGGAGTTCGAAGCCCTGCAGAAAAAGTCCGTCATGGCCGCCAAGGTGCAGGATATCTTCCGCCAGGGGGTCAAGGTCTCCGAAAAGGAGATGCAGGATCTCTACCGGTTCCAGTCGGAGCGGATCAACGTGGAGCTGTTCAAGCTTCCCGCCAGGGCCTGCCGGGGCAAGGTCAGCGTTTCCAGAGAGGAGCTCGAAAAATATTACAACGATCACAAGGACGATTTCCGAATCCCGGCCAGGGTCCAGGTCAAGGTGCTCACCTTCGCCGCCGAGGATTACCTGCTGAAGGCGGAGGTCTCCGACGCGGAAATTCGCAGCGCTTACGATGCCAACAAGAGCCGCCTGCCTCAGGTAAAGGGCGCGCCTCCTTCCTTTGATTCCATCAAGGGTCGCATTGCCGAGGAGATCCGTCTTATGAAGGCCATGGGATTTGCGGCCGAGGACGCCAAGAAAGCCCACGACACAATCTACCAGGAGGAGAACTTCGAGGCCTACGCCACAAAGCACGGCCTTCGCATCCAGGAGCGGGGCTTCTTCTCCGCCAAAGACATGCCGGCGGAATTCAGACAGATCCGGGACGTGGAAAATCAGATCTTCAGTATCCGCACGGATGAGATCACCTCCGTTCTTTCGTCTCCCCGGGCCCATTACCTGATGAAGGTCGTCGCAAAGAAAGAGGCCTCTACGCCGCCTTTCGAAGAAGTGAAAAAGGACGTCGAGGAGCGCTGGGCTCAAGCCGAGGCGATCAAGGTCTGCCGCCAGGAGGCCGAAGCTGCCCTTGCGCAGCTCCGGAAAGGCGAAGACTTCCGGAAGATCGCCCGGCAGACAGGCGCCGAGGTGGTCGAGACGGGACTTTTTTCTCCGGGCTCCGAGATTCCGAAAGCCGGCTCTTCTCAGGGGCTGCTCAATGCCGTCTTCCAGCTCTCCGAAAAGTCACCCTACCCCTCCGAGGTGTACACCACGGACGATGGCACCAGCATCATCCCCCGGTTCAAGGATCTCAAGCGCATCGACGACGGATCCTGGGAAAAGCAGAAAGGTATGATGCGGATCATCCTGCTCAGGGCAAAGGAGACGGAAGCCTTCCAATCCTGGCTCAGGGATGTGCGGGAGACCATGGAAAAGGACGGGAAGATCAAAATGAGTGAGAACGTGAAAAAGTTGTAAACTTTTTCACGGGGCTTCTGGATTCCGGCTTCTGGCTTCGGGATAGAAATGAAAGGAGTCGCGGATGGAATATCCGCGACCCCTTTTTTCTGTTTTATCCGGAAGCCCGATGCCCGAGTCCGGATGCCTTTTTGTCCGGCCCGTCACCACCCGTAAGGCCTTCCCCAGGGGCCCCAGGAACGCCACGGGTAGGGCCCCCAGTACCATGGGTCGTAGTAGTACGGCGGGTAGGGAACCGGCTGCTCCCAGAGTTTCAATTCTCTTGCCCGCACGACAGGATAGCCATATTGAATCTCGCCGATGGGCTGGATCTCCTTGCCGGCAATCTCGCCGCCCACGGTGACCTGCCGCCCCTTCTTGAAGATATCGGGATCGAGGAAGCGGTCGACCACGACGATGAAGCGGCCTTCGGAGCGGTCGGTCTCCATCGGCCGCTCCTGGATGTCCAGGGCTGTCTGCAGTACCTTGATGGCTGTCGACTCCTTCAGGTTCGTCGTTTCGATGATGACCCCGCCCCAGATGACGATGGTCCCGACGAACGAGTCAGGGTTTTTCTGGATCTCCGCAAAGGGGGCGCTTTTCTCCGCCTGCCTGCGGATGTCCTGCGACAAGGGCGCACAGGCTGCAAGCGTTGCCAGCATGATGAAAACGAAGACGCAGGCGCCCTTCCTCCTCATCGACTCCCTCCAACCCCGATCCCGAACTGAACGGCCGGACCGGGCGCATAGGCGGGATATTCCTCCGTCTTCCACAGATACGTCTCCCGCTCGAGCAGCACGGGCATGGGGTACGGCCTGTCATGGAGCATGATCGCCTGATCCCCCTCGACGACCCCCGCCACCGTGATTTTCCGTCCCTTTTCATAAATGAGGGGATCGGCAAACCGTTCGTACACCACAAGGAACCGGCCCTGGGAAGGGGCCCTGTTGTCGGGCCTTTGCCCGGCCCCCAGGGGAAGCTGGAGCACCTGTACCCGGGTTTCCCTTTCCTTCACGACAACCTCCAGGATCTGTCCGCCGAGGACAACCACGGCGCCATGGTACTGCCCGGGATCCTTCTGCAGATCGGGAAAAGCGATGCTCGCGTCGGCTTCGCGGAGAATCCCGCTGGAGAGGACGGAAGTGCATCCGCACACAAGAAGGGACGCGATAACGGCAGTGATAATGGAATTCACCGGTGAGGCCCCCGAGGAGTCACGGAATCGTTCACCACAAGTGTACGGTACGCAACGGTCCTGATCAAATAAAAAGTGAACAAGGTAACGGCACCCGGCAGGATGAAATAATTCTTGAAATCCGGACTTTGAAGGGTGTACGGTGAGCGGGAAATTCCAATTCGCGCGATGATGCACCCGCCGCGGCACCCGTTGCTGCATGCGGAATGGAAACCCGGTCCTGGAATGATCATGCGGGGGAAAACACTTTTCATCCTGTTGTGCCTGATCCTTGCAGCCGTTGATGTCTCCTTCGCCCAGAGAGATTATCGCATCGCGCCTCCTTCCAAAGACCCTGCGAAAAACACCGACCTCATCGGCCGGTTCCGCACTCACACCGTCAAGCCGGGAGAAACGCTCCTTGACATCGCGAGAACCTACGACCTGGCAATCACGGCGCTCTCGGCATTCTATCCCGAGAAGGATCCCTGGCTGCTCGAGGCAGGTAGCCCATTGCGAATCCCCGCGATTTGGATTCTCCCGCCGTCCAAGAAGCAGGGCATCGTGATCAATGTGCCGGAGATGCGGCTCTACTATTTCAACCCCAAGAAAGGGACAGTCCGAACGCATCCCGTAACGGTCGGCGAAGAAGAAACGCCGACGCCGATTGGCACGTTCCGCGTCGTCGATCGGGAGATCGACCCGGAGTGGAACATCCCGTCAAAACTGCAGCCCAAGTACCGGACGAAAATCATGCCGGCGGGTGACGACAACCCGATCGGCAAATACTGGCTGGGCCTGTCGCGCCGGGGATACGGCATCCACGGAACAGACAATCCGTGGAGCGTGGGACGTATTCTCAGCAACGGCTGCATCCGGCTTTACCCCGAGGATATCGAGAGCCTCTTCGACCTCGTGCCGAAGGGAACGGTCGTGGAGATTCTTTACGAACCCGTGAAATTCGGCATCCGGGAAAAGATCATCTTTGTGGAGATTCACGATGATCCCTACGGCCTGATCGAGGATCTGGAAGAACACACGCGAAGCGTGGCGAAGAAAATGGGCGTCTCGGATTCGGTGGATTGGGAGAAGGTCTATCTGGCCATGGAAGAGAAGAACGGGGTGCCCGTTCCAGTGGGAACTGCGCGCAAGGGAGGTGACGGCAGGAAACCAGGCAGTCCCCGGTAAGGGGGTACGGCGCGGATTTCCCGAAGAACGCAATCTCCGGATCCGGTCGCGACCCCGCAGGAATGAGGGCATTCCCTTCGTTCAATTTTCAATCGGCAAATCAAGTGAAAGGAGGAAGATAGGATGAAGTCACGGTTTATCGTTCTCATGGTGTTGGTATTTGTTGCAGCACTGTTCTCGGGCTGCGCAACGACAGGAGACCTGGAAAAGTTGCAGATGCAGGTCAAGGATCTATCGGCGAAAGTGGACCAGGCACAGATGAAGGCTGATCAGGCAGCGAAGGAAGCCGCGGCGGCCAAGGCAGCGGCGGCGGCGACCCAGAACGAATGCGCAAAGTCGGCGGAAATGTGCAAAGCGGCTGCGGCCAAGGCAGACCAGGCGGCAGCACGGGCCGAGGCCTCGGCGAAACTTGCCGAGGACAATGCCAAGAAGTCCGAAGCGATCTTCATGAAATCGATGAAGAAGTAAGGCGGCCCGGGAAAGCGGGATCGCAGTCAAAAAAGGCGGCGCCGGTTCCATGACCGGTGCCGCTTTTTTCTTTCTATTATCTCTCTGCTCTGCCTTCTTCACTTCCCGACTTCTTAACTTCTCAACGTCCTGACTTCCCCCCTCACGGCCGGATCTCCACCGAAGTCCCTTCGGACACGAGATCGAAGACCTCCTCGATCTCCCGGTTGGTCAGGGCAATGCAGCCGTTGGTCCAGTTAAAGAGGTACTGAACGTCTCCCATCCAGAGCTTATCCGGTTTCATCCCGTGGATCATGATGCTTCCGCCAGGCGAGACCCCCAGGGCTTTCGCCCGTTCGACGTCGGCCGGACTCGGATAGGAGAGGTGCAGCGCTCTGTGGTAGATGCTGTTGCGGACCTTGCGGTCGATATAGTAGTTCCCTTCGGGTGTCCGTTTGTCTCCCTGCTGAACCTTGGAACCCTCGGGGTTGCGCCCCAGGGCGATATGGTAGGTCTTGAACTCCGTCCCCTGCTTTAGGAGCGTCATCTTCCGCTTCGATTTTTCTACGAGGATGCAATCGACGGGGCCGTCCGCTGCCCTGGCCAGTTCCATCGCAGGCGCGGACAAGGAAAAACAAAGAAGAAAGGCTGCAGCGGCCCAGGTGCTCAACGCGGCAGGGACGGTTCCGGGCGGGATGTTGAGGAATCGCATCTTTCCCTTCAATTGGCGGTGCATTTCGCGTCATTCCCTACCATGTTTCCCCTGTCTTCTGCAAGACATCTGCCACGGAAGCTGTTCTTCCAGAAAGAAGTTCCGCGTCGCGAAGAGCCCGAAGTCCCTTGCCAAACGGTGCCGAATCTCTTATGATTTTTGCAAGGCCTCCCTGCCGGAGCGGGAGGGTTCTCTCCCGGGTGCGCTATGGACAGAAGAAAAAAAATCCTCGTCTTCGGCCACAGGAACCCCGACACGGATTCCATCGTATCGGCCGTTGCCTACGCCGAGCTCAAGCGAAGCCTCGGTATCGAGAACTGTTTCGCCGCGCGGTGCGGAAACGTGAATCTGCAAACGGAGTACGTCCTGGAGCGATTCGGCATCCCCTCTCCTGAACTCGTGGGCGAGCTGATCCCGAAGGTGAACAATTACATGAGCCGAGGGGCCGTGACGGTGCCCCAAGACAAACCGCTTTGGCAGGCCCTGGAGATCCTCGACAAAGGGAACTTCAAGATGCTCCCCATCGTCGATGACGGAGGGCGCCTGCTCTCGATCCTGCACTTCAATTCCTTCGCCCAGAACATGCTCAGAAAGATCGACCCCAACCGCAAAGGCGTCTTCCCCACATCCGTCAGCCTTCTGGTGAAGACCCTGGGGGCCCAGCCCGTCACCGAATTCGACGGCGACACGGTATTCCAGGCCCAGCTTGCCGTTGCAGCCTTCGAGCTCGAAGCTTTCCGGGAGCACATCGGCGCCATGCCAGCGGCCGGCACGATCGTTCTGGTCGGCAACCGCGAGGCCGTACAGGCCTGCGTCATCGAGAGGAAGGTCCGGGTTCTGATCGTCACGGGCGGAACAAGCATCAGCCGGGAGCTGAAAATACTGGCCGAACAAAAGGGCGTCTCCGTCCTCATCTCCCCCTATGACACATCCACCACGTCGTGGCTTGCCCTCTACTCCTCCCCCGTGGCGCACACGGGGGACAAGACGATTGCGGCCCTGAAGGAGGGTGACTACATCGGCGCCGTCAAGGAGCGGCTGCTGTCGTCCGTCTCCCGGTCGCTTCCCGTCGTCGATGCCGAGAAGCGCGTCATCGGTGTGCTCTCCCAGAGCGACCTCATGCGCGAGCCCGATATCGATGTCATCCTGGTGGACCACAACGAGCCTTCCCAGGCCGTCGATGGGATCGAGAACTACCGGATTCTGGAGATCATCGACCACCATCGTCTGGGCAACATCCACACGAACACTCCCATCACCTTCATCAACAGGCCCGTGGGGTCCACCTCCACGATCATCGCGACCCTGTACCAAGACAACCGGGTACCCCTGCGGAAGGAGATCGCATCGATCCTGCTCGCAGGAATCCTCTCAGATACGGTCATCCTGCGATCGGCGACGACGACGGAAACGGATCGTCACATGGCAGAGTACCTCTCGACCCTCACGGACCTGACCATCGACGGATTCGGGAGGGACATCCTGGGGGCGGCCTCGTTGGCGGCCCGAAAGCCTGTTGACGAGATCCTCGCCATGGATAGGAAGCTCTTCGGGGATGGGAAAAACGCCTTCACGGTGAGCCAGGTGGAGGTAACCTCGCTCACGGAGGTCATGGACCGCAAGGACGAGATCCTGCAGGGCCTGGAACGACAGCATGCAAAGACCGGAGGCCTCTTCACGGCCCTCATGGTGACGGACATCACGGAGCTCGACAGCGCCCTGTTCGTGAAGGGCGATCCTGTCTTTCTCAGCCGGATCCGCTACCCCCGGATGGAGGAAAACGTATACATGATGAAGGGAATCCTCTCGCGGAAGAAACAGCTCGTGCCGGGCTTGACCGAACTGATCCGCAAGAGCTAGAGATGCCGCGGTGAGGAAATCGTCTCCTCTTTACCCGGTCAACGAGTCAACCCATCAACTCATTCCTCCTTATCGCCCGGTATGTTCATCGGCCCGCACATGGGGTCCGCCTCGTTCTTGCCGTTGAGCCGCTCACGGGTGATCCATTCCCGTTTCCGCTCTCTTCTGCTGATCTCTTTTCTCCGCATGGACTGTCTCCTTCAGCGTCAGGATTGCTGGCCTGTCTTTCGAGATCAACCTACGCTCCGGAGAGAGATCTCACAATCGGCGCGGCGCCGAATATTCCCTCAGGCATCGAGATACGGGCTTGTCGGACAGAATACGGAGGAGTCATCCGAGTGAGTCTGATGGATCCGTTCGGCGAAACCGAACGGAGTCGCTTCGCGCCGGCTCCGGGCTTCAGGAATCAGGCTTCAGGAAAAAAGAAAGGATCGAGGTCTTGCCACGATCCTTTTTCTTTGCCTTGTGGCTTGCGGCTCTCTTCCATTGCCACTCTTGCCACTTTGCCACTTCTTCACTCCCGCACTTCCGCACTTCTTTCACTGCCGCCAGCGGCCTTAGCCCAGTAGCTTGTTCTGGATGGCGTACATGGTGATCTCGGCGTTGGTCGCAAACTGCATCTTCTCCAAGATGTGCCGCCGGTAGGTGCTGATCGTCTTGACGCTCAAGCACAGCTCCTCGGCGATCTGGGTGACGGTCTTTCCCGAAGCGATCAGGAGCATGACCTGGTATTCCCGGTCCGAGAGCTTCTCGTGAGGCGCTTTGTCCACATCGCCATGGAGGAAGTACGTAAGCTTCTCGGCCAGGGCCTCGGTGACGTAGCGGCCCCCCTGGGAGACCTTCCGGATCGCCGAGATCAGCTCCTTGGGCGTGCTGGCCTTGGTGAGATAGCCCGAGGCACCGTCCCGGAACGCCCTCACGGCGTACTGCTCCTCGGGATAGATACTCAGGATCATGACAGGCAGGTGCGGCTTCTGGCCCTTGAGCTCCTTGAGGATCTCGAGCCCGCTGCGGCCCGGCATCGAGATGTCCAGCAGGATGAGATCGAACTCCTTCTTCTGGATCAGATCCAGAACCTCCTGGCCGTTGCCGGCCTCGCCCGTCACATCCATGTCGGGCTGGCTCGTGAGGATCTTCTTGTACCCTTCCCGGACGATGGGGTGATCATCAGCGATCAGGATTCGAATCTTTTTCATGCGCCTTCCCTTTCGATAGCAGTGGTATGCTGACCTTGACCGTCGTGCCCTGGCCCTTGCGGCCGGTGATGAGGGCCTCGCCCCCCCAGTGGTAAGCCCGCTCCCGTATCCCCAGTAAACCATAGGAATTGGGTTTTGCAAGCTGTTCCTGCGTGATGCCCTTGCCGTTGTCGCGGACGACGAGTTCCACCTGGTCCTTGCCCATCTTCAGGCTGACCGTTACCTTCGTCGCCTCGGCGTGTCGTGAGATGTTCGTCAGGGTCTCCTGACAGATGCGGTAAATGGAAAAGGATAGATCCGCATCCAGGCTCAGCTCTTCGGGGTCGATGGAAACGTTGCACTTGATGCCGGTGCGCTTTTGGAAGTCGTTGGCCAGCCAGTCGATCGCCACGGCGAGTCCCAGGTGATCGAGCATCCCGGGACGCAGGTCCATGTAGATCCGTTTGACCGTCTGCATGGTCATCTCGACGAGATTCAGCGAGTCCTCGGCCCGTTTCAAAAGATCCGTCTGGCCGGGCGGCACGCTGTTCATGAGCAGAACCAGATCCGTGTTCAGGGCCGTGAGCAGTTGTCCCAACTCATCGTGCAGGTCCCGGGCGATGCGGGTGCGCTCCTTCTCCCGGGCCGTCTCCAGGTGGGCCGAGAGGTTGCGCAGCCGCTCCCGCGACTGCTCCACCTCCGTCTTGGCACGCTTGAGGTCCGTGATGTCCTGGTAGGTGATGACGATGTTGCCCTCCTTGAGGCTCTCGCCGATCCGGGAGGCCGTGATCATGCAGTCGACATCGGAGCCGTCCTTGCGGCGGCATGTAAACTCCATCTTGAACGTCCGCTGCTTCTTCAGGGCGGAATACAGGATCCGGGCGATCTCCTCATAGTCCGCATCGGAGCGGTAGAAGACGCGGACGCTCTTGCCGATCAGATCGAGCGCGTCCCAGCCGAAGACGGTCTGGACGCCGTCGTTGGCGAAGATGACCCGGCGGTCCTGCAGGCCGATGACCGCATGCGGGATGGCCTCCAGGATGGACGCTTCCAGCGCCTCCAGGGCCTCGAGGCGCGTGTGCGCTTCGATCGTCTCGGTGATGTCCATGGAGTTGCCGAGGACGGCGCGGGAGCCCCGGTAGGGAATGAAGGCCACCGTTTCCATGATCCACCGGATGCGTCCATCCTTGGTGACGATGCGGAACTCGTGCGGCGAGGTGCGCTTGCCGCGGAGCATCTCGCGGGCCTGTTTTCGCACCTTGACGCGATCCTCGGGGTGCACCAGGCCCATGGAGCTCATGCCCACGAGCTCCGAGGCGTCGTAGCCCGCAAAGGCCGCCGCGTGATGATTGACGTACTGGAATGTTCCGTTCTGGACGACGTAGACGCCGGCCTGCGAGCTCGACGCGAAGAGCTTGTAGGACTCCTCGGCGCGCCTTCGGTCCGTGATGTCCTCGTAGACGATGACGATGCGCTTTTCCTGGAGGGTCTCGCCGATTCGGGAGGCGCTGATCAGGGCCTCGAAGGGGCTGCCGTCACGGCGACGGCAGATGAATTCGAAGCTGAAGGTGCGATTGCGCTCCAGGTTCGAGTAAAGGACCTTGGCGATCTCCTTGAAACCTTCGTCGGTGGGGTAGAGCAGGCGGGTTGAGCGGCCGATGAGCTCGGAGGCCTTGCGGCCAAAGACACTCTCCACGCCGTTGTTGGCAAAGATGATCCGGCGGTTTCTCAGCCCGATGACGGCATGAGGGATGGCATCGAGGATCGACGCCTCGAGCGCCTCGAGCTCGGCCAGCTGATTGCGGGCCTTGACCTGCCGGGTCATGTCCATGGAGTTGCCGAGAACGGCCCGGTTGCGCTGGTAATGGATCGGGGTGACCGTTTCGGCGATCCAGCGCAGATCCCCGTTTTTCCCGATCGTCCGGAACTCGTAGGGATGGGAACGCTTGCCCTTGAGCATGGAGATCGCGTTCTTCCGGACCCGCTCGCGGTCCTCGGGGTGGACGAGGCTCATGGAGTCCATCCCGATGAGCTCGTTGCGGTTGTAGCCCCAGTACCGGGCGGCATGTTCGTTGACGAAACGAAACTTGCCGTTCTGGAGCACGTAGATACCGGCCCGGGATGTCCTCTCGAGGCTCCGGTAGAGGCCCTCCTCGAACAGGCAGTCCGTCTCCGAACGCTTCAACTCATCGATCTGCTTGCGCAGATCCGCCAGTTGCGTAATGAGTTGTTCCCGTGATTTTACCCCGGCCAAAACACGTCCCCCGGCTCTGCAGTGAGGTCTTTGCAGGCAGGTGTAATACGTTCCGCGGGGATTGTCAAACCCTTCCCCGCCCTCCGTCAACACCCGCCACAGGGACATCGTGAGCTTGCCGGGCCGCCGGGTCGTGCAGTCCAGGTCCCCCGTTTGCCCTCTGCACAACCTTTTCCGGTCTCCATCAGACAGCCTCTGATGGATGGATGCGCCACTGTCTGAGAGGGCACTCCTGTGCTGTCTGATGTCCCTTTCAGACGAACGCTGATTTTTTCCTGGAGCCGATTCGGGTAGGGTGGCATCGAAAGAAAAAGCAAGGGCAAGACCCGAAGGAGATGTCGAAATCATGATAGGAAGAATTACGATGAGAGCCGCAGCGCAGACGCCCCAGCGTAGCCTCCTGATGGGAGAGCGGACCGCCCGGATCCCTGGTGATCCGTCAAGCCGATCCTATTATGAAAACAAGGGGCCGGCCCTTTTCCGATAGGGATACGCAGATAGCAGTCAGTACCGTCGTCTTCTGCAGCACGTCACTGACTATCTCCTTGACATTCGTTTGCGGGCAGGGATCGGCCCTGCCCGTGAACGGATGGAGACGAGGAAAACGCCGGCAACAAAATGACCAACTGACAGACAGCCAGAGGGAGATTAAAACATGATCAAATGGAGCGCGAAGCCCACCGCAGCGGACAGGAAAGACTGGATGAAGTACTTGGACGAGCTGAAGAAGGAAACCCTGGCGTGCCTCGTTGAGAATCAGGTGCCCTGATTTCTCTCCCGTTCAGCAACGAGTTCTCAGCAGCAAGAAGACCCCCGTCGGCTCCCTCCGCGGGGGCTTTCTTTTTTCGTCGAAACGGCATAAAAAAGGCAGCGCACCAATCGCTGCCTTTTGTCTTTCTTGGTGGAGCTGAGGGGAGTCGAACCCCTGGCCTCTTGAATGCCATTCAAGCGCTCTCCCAACTGAGCTACAGCCCCTTCTGCTGAAAAAGAGAATTGGATTTAGCACACGCATCTTGGCGTTGTCAATACAATTTTCTTGACTTTGAAGGCCCTGAAACTATAATCGAAACCCACAAGCCGGAGTGGTGAAACTGGTAGACGCAGGGGACTCAAAATCCCCCGTCCCCTGGGGACGTGTCGGTTCGATTCCGACCTCCGGCACCAGGAAAACAAGGGGTTACGAGCCTGAGGTTCGTAACCCTTTTCCCTTTTTTAGGGCTACTATCACCAAACTGTAACCCTTCGGCTTGTTTTTCCCTTTATTCTTGGCGTCTTATAGCTGCCTTCTGTAGGTCGTCAGGGATCCACTTGATCAGCCACACGAGTCTTCACTCGGTTATAACTCCTTAGTCCAGCGATGACGGATAGAAATGAATAGAAAGGCAGGGTCATTTCTGACCCTGCCTTTCTCTATGCTTTCAATGCCAGGATAAACTTAATAAATTGATGCTATGCAATATTAATCGTGGCCCTTGTCATGTCCATGATTGCCCTTTTCGTATCCCTTCTCATGCCCCTTTTCATGTCCTTTTTCATGTTTACCGCCATTGTTCTTGGCGTGATGCTCTTGATAATAGGGCACGTATTTTTCATTGTACCACCTGTCCTTTACAAAATAGACAGGGCGGCCACAGGCATTGTATTTGGCACAGTGTTTACTCCAATGTTTTTCATGACCGGGCGGTATATGAACATAGATCGGTTGATATACGACTCCGGCAGGCACAGGCTGAACCACGACGGGTTTTGCGTAAATGAGTTCGGGCTGAGGTGCGTTTCCGATGTCAATGCGTCCATAAAAACCGGGTTGGCCGACGCTCACAGATACAGCGACATCGGCAGCTTGCACGGAAGTGGCAAAAAGGATGATCATGATGGTGAACAAAAAATGTTTCATGCTTCGCTCCTTTTCATCAGTATTTACGATGAACTTTCTATCGCATTAAACGTAACAGTGCAATGATGGTTTACAAGTGCATAATTCGTTCCTTTTCGTAAATACTTTAACCGCTCGGAAAAGCCTATTTGATCTTAAAAGGATTCACCCTCCGGACCGCCGCGGAATTGGCAGAACAACACGAGTGACCCTTTCACCTTGTTCTTTTCTACCGATCATAGATGTAATTTT
>DATJPI010000082.1:0-5456 GCA_035506495.1 Syntrophales bacterium | reverse complement strand
CCTTGCACGTCACGCTCAATCACATCCCAAAGTCTTCGAAGCAGTATTCACCGCAATCCCTATACGTCTCTTCTTCCAGGATGGATTCGTTCTTTTCTCTGCACCCGACTCCCATCAATTCTTCTATCGGCGTGCAATTATTACCTTTCCTCGGGTATGGTCTCCGAACTGTCCTTTCATCCGATGAGGTTTCCATGATCTACACCTCCTTCCATCTATTTCGACAATATATAAGCCCGTCAAATCAGTTGAAGAATCATCAGGTTCAGCCGGACAGGATCCAACCTCTTGACGGGCTTGTATATTGTCAAAATGAGTAGAGGAGGTGTAAGCCATGTCAGAGCAACTGAAAAAGATCGAGTGCCCTTCTCCCTGCAACTTCTCCGTGAAGAGCCACGATGAAAAAGAGATTGTCGAGCTGACCTTGCAACATTCGAAGAATAAGCACAACATGACCATCTCGGAGCAGGACGTGAGAAAGATGATCAGGCCGGTATGAAGGCAGCTGCAATCGACGGAGAGATCGCGGTTGGAGGAGGATACCTATTCAATAACAAATTGAGAAAAATGTAGAAGCCGGAGTAAAGATGCTCCGGCTATTTCGTGTTGCCTTCGCATTTGCTTTCCGCGCCTTGCTCCTTTCAGCATCATCTTTCATGAACTGAATGATAGCCATACAAAACTATTGCATTTTATTTCCCGTCTGCTAGCCTCCATTCTGTTGTGTAAATTCGAGCGTCGATTCCTCAAGAAGGAAGCCGGATACATCCCGCCGGGAACGGTTACGAAGGGCCTTTGGCGTCTACGCGGAAAGTTAGGAGAAGCCGGCCTGAACAATAAGACTGCAAGGAGCGATCGAATGGCGGACAAAGCCTTCCAGGACTACTACCTCGACGAGTTTGCACACTGTTACGGCTGCGGGCGTCTTAATCAAGAGGGCATGCAGATAAAAAGCTACTGGGACGGCAACGAGGCCGTCTGTCATTACACGCCGAAGCCGTATCACACGGGCGGGGTTCCTGGGTTTGCCTACGGCGGGCTCATCGCTTCGCTCATCGACTGTCACGGGGCCGCCACTGCTTCGGCGGCAAAGCTCCGTGCGGATGGGTATGCCTTGGGCGAAAGGCCGCTTTCCCGCTTTGTGGCGGCATCGGTAAAGGTTGACTTCCTGAAACCCACACCGATCGGGGCCATCCTGGAATTGAGAGCAAGGGTCACGGAGATCAAGGGCCGCAGGGTCACGGTAAGCGTGACGTTGTCCGCAAATGGAGTGGTTTGCGCGAAGGGCGAAGAAATCTTTGTGCAGCTTCAGGATCAGTGGTCTGTGCAGACCGGGTATCCGAAACCTCTTGACTGACAGGTTTGCTCAGCGGCAAACGTCCACGGATGGGCCTTGAGCGTCAGTTTCCATAGAAAGGTGAATGGATATGAAAAAAGCGCTTGGTGCCAAGACAATCCTGTATCCCACGCCGGTCATGCTCGTGGGAACCTACGACGACGCGGGGAAGCCGAATATCATGACGTGCGCCTGGGGCGGTATCTGCTGTTCTGAACCTCCCTGCGTGGCTGTTTCACTGCGGAAGGCCACTTACACCTACGGGAGCATCATTCATCAGGGCGCCTTCACCATCAATATCCCTTCTGAATACTATCTCGCCCAGGCCGACTACTGCGGAATGGTATCGGGCAAGAAGGTCGACAAGTTTGCCGAGACCGGTTTGACGCCGGCCCGCAGCACGTTGGTCAATGCCCCATACATTGAGGAGTTTCCCCTCATCCTGGAATGCACACTAATCCATCAGTTTGAACTGGGACTGCACACGCAGTTCATCGGGAAGATCCTCGACGTCAAGGCCAGCTCGAATGTCATGAATGACAAGGGGGTGCTGGATCTTGAAAAGATAAAACCCTTTTTCTATGCCCCCGAGGCCCATGCCTATTACGCCGCGGGCAGGCGGCTGGGCGATGCCTTTTCGGTCGGGCAGGCCGTGAAGAAGAAAGACAAGTAGCATCATTCCGTTATCAATCTGGGGCTGCGCTGGCCGGGGGTTATGACGATGGCAAAAACCGGAAAACGAAACGCCCTCACCGATGTCGAGGGAATCAAGGTCGGCCATTATACGGACCGGGAGGCCGCAAGCGGCGTCACGGTGATCCTGTGCCCCGGGGGAGCAACAGGCGGCGTGGATGTGCGAGGGGCCGCCCCGGGTACACGGGAGACAGATCTGTTGCAACCTTTGAACCTTGTCGAAAAGGTGCAGGCCGTGGTTCTGACGGGGGGATCGGTCTACGGTCTATCCACGGCCGACGGAGTTCTCCGATGGCTTGCGGGAAAGGGATGGGGTTTTCCTCTGCAGGAGGGGCATGTGGCGCCCATCGTGCCGGCCGCGGCCCTCTTCGATCTGGGCAGGGGCAAGGACTGAGGGGACATGCCCGTGATCATTGAGAATGAGGCAGATCAACATTTGCGCGCATAACCAGGGCGGATGAACCTTGAGGAGCATGAAATGTCTTTTTCAGTAAGGGAAATCAATATCGGTCAATATGTCGCGGTCGAGCACGAAGGCCAGTTGACGCTTAAAGAGTTCGAAGATGCGCGTGTGGCTGCAAAAAGATTGTTGAAAGACAATCGCTGGAGCCGGTTATTGATTGATGTCCGTAGTGCAACCCATCGTGTCCCCATTGCGGAAGTCTTTTTCATCATGAAATCCCTTAGTGAGGTTTTTCCCGGCACGAAAATCGCTCTTATCTTCCCGCCGGATCGTTCGGATGAAGGCGAGTTTGCGGAAACCGTCGCTTCCAATCGCGGGGTCCGGCTGAAGTCGTTCTCAAACTATGAGCAGGCTGTAGCCTGGCTGACGGCGAATCCGGCATAGGCATCCCGATTCGATCCAATCCCTGACGTTCTTCAAGCCGGCAATGTACATAAGTATTGCCGCCCTATTTCACATCTGATAATCTCAGCTTACAGTAAATGCGCTGGCCTGCCCGGGCTTTGGGGGACTGAAAGAAGTGATCAATGTTCCCGGTCGGGATCGCGATACGTGACGGAGGCATGCATATGCAGATGACGGGCATTCCCTTCGGGACGACCGACTGGTCGTCCGTCGAGACGACAGAACATGCAGGCGAGACAGGGACCGCATACTGGCGCACCCGAACCTTCGGCGATATCCGCGTTCGCATGGTCGAGTATTCGCCGGGCTATCTCTCCGATCATTGGTGCAGCAAGGGTCACATCCTGCTGTGCCTCGAGGGCGAGCTTCACACGGAGCTGGCCGACGGCCGCAGATTCATTCTCAGGGCCGGCATGAGCTACCAGGTGGCCGACAACGCCGAGCTGCACCGGTCGTTCACACACACGGGCGTAAAATTATTCGTCGTCGATTGAAGGCAGCCATTCAATGGGTTGAGGCCGCGAAATAGGTTCGAAAGGAGATAAGGATATGGCCGTCTCAGGGGAAAAAGAACCTTCGGGGCTTTACGTCCTGCGGATATCGGGCGTGTTCACCAACGAGCAGCGCAAGGCGATGGAGAATGCCGGCCGGGCCGAGATCGACCGTCGCTCGAAGATCAGGATCTTGGTTCTTGCCGATGGATTTGCCGGCTGGGGGAAGGAAGGCAATTGGGGGGACATCCGGTTCATGCTCGAGTACGACCCGTACATCGATAAGATCGCCGTCGTCGCCGAAGAAAAATGGCGGGACCCGTTCCTGATGTTCCTGGCTGCAGGGTACCGTAAGGCGGCCGTGGAATTCTTCCCGTCGGGGCAGGAGAGCAAGGCCAGGGAATGGCTGGGGGCAGGTTGACATTCGAGGTATCGAAATTGTGCAAGAGGATCATTGACTTACGGGAGGGCATTTTCTATACTGCATTTCCGCAAAAGAGAGGAGATCGTCAGGAAAAAGGAGGGGAATTATGAGGAAATCGCTGGTCGTTGCACTGATCGTGGTCGCCATGGCCCTTGTCTGGCTTTCGCCTGCCCCGACCATCGCAGCCGATTACAAATCAGAGTATAAGCTTTCCACCGTGCTCGGGAAACCGTTTCCCTGGGGAATCGCAGGCGAGCGCTGGGCGGAATTGATCGCTCAAAAGACCAACGGAAGAATCAAGGTCAAGCAATACCCGGGGACAAGCCTCGTGGGCGGAGACCAGACGAAGGAGTACACCGCCATCCGCCAGGGCGCCATCGACATGGCCATCGGCTCCACGATCAACTGGTCACCCCAGGTGAAGGAGCTCAACATCTTCGCCATGCCGTTCCTCATGCCGGATTACAAAGCCATTGACGCCCTCACGCAGGGGGATGTCGGCAAGGAGATCTTCAAGATCCTCGAAAGCAAGGACACGATTCCCCTGGCCTGGGGCGAGAACGGTTTCCGGGAGCTTTCCAATTCCAAGAAACCGATCCGCAAGCCCGAAGACCTCAAAGGCCTCAAGATCCGTGTCGTCGGCTCTCCCCTCTTCCTTGAAACCTTTGCCGCTCTCGGCGCCAACCCCACCCAGATGAGCTGGGCCGATGCGGTTCCCGCCCTTTCCAGCGGCGCCGTCGATGGCCAGGAGAACCCGTTGACCGTCTTCATGGCCGGCAAGCTCTACGCCGCGGCAAACCAGAAATTCCTGACGATCTGGGGATACGTGGCCGACCCGCTGATCTTTGTCGTGAACAAAGAGGTCTGGAACAGCTGGTCCCCCGGGGATCAGAAGGCCGTCCGCGATGCGGCCCTGCAGGCCGCGAAGGAAAACATTGAGCTGGCGCGAAAGGGCCTTATCCCCCCGAACGACACCATGATTAAGGACGTGCAGGCGGCAGGCGTCAACGTGGCGAGGCTTACTCCTCAGGAAAAGGAAGCCTTCAAGAAGGCCACCCGCTCCGTTTATGAGAAATGGGCCAAGCAGATCGGGCCCGACCTGGTCAAGAAGGCCGAACAGGCTGTCGCCAAGCGCAAATAGCATTTCCTCCCGCGATGAACAAAGGACAGTGGCACGCGCCCGATCGACCGGATTGAAGTGTGTGCCATTGCTTTTTCCCGGTCTGTTTCCGCTGCGCACGGGGTAAACGATCCATGGAATGTCAACCTCCACGGGAGATCAAGGGGCTGAAGACCCGGGTTCCTCTCCACTTCGAAGAATACACGGCGGGCATAATCCTGGGCCTTCTGGCATTGATCACCTTTGCCAACGTGGTCGTTCGTTACCTCACCAATTTCTCCTTCGCGTTCACAGAAGAGATTTCCATCTATCTGATGGTGATGGTGGCGCTTCTGGGGGGCTCGAGCGTCATGGCGAAGGGGGGCCACCTGAACATCATGTTCGTGGTGGACAAGCTTTCGCCCGGGCGCAAGCGAATGGCCGTCTGCGCATCCAATGCCCTTTCGGCTCTGATGTTTCTCTTGCTGGCGATTTACGGGGCCCGCATGGCCTGGGACGAGTACCGATTCGAGGTGACATCGCCG
>DATJPI010000081.1:0-7380 GCA_035506495.1 Syntrophales bacterium | reverse complement strand
ATCGATACCGATCGATTTTTCCAGGCCCTGGCGCTGAAGCCCGGGATTTCCGTTGTCGACCTTGGATGCGGGCCGGGGGATTATTCCATCCCGATCGCGAATATCGTCGGCAGAGAGGGCCGAGTTTACGCTATTGATCTCTGGGCGGGTTGCATCGAGTTTCTGAAGTCGGAGATGAAGCGGCTGGAGATCGGCAACATCGTGCCCATCCTTACAGACATGCGCAAGCACTTGCCCTTCGAGAGTGGAAGTATCGACGTCTGCCTCATGGCCACTATCCTTCACGACCTCAAGGAGGATCATAGCCATAATGCAACGCTGTCCGAGGTGAAGCGCGTCCTGAAAAAGGATGGCACCTTCGCCATCGTCGAATTCGCCAAACGAGACGGACCGCCGGGACCGCCGATTACCATCCGGCTCTCCCGCGAAGAAACAGCGATGCTGGTCGAACCCCACGGTTTCATCCGGAAGGGGGCGTACGATCTCGGTCCCTATACCTATATGATGCTCTACAGCAGCAGCTAGCGCGTCATCCCCGCGTCTCGCTCCTTTTTTCTCTTTCACGCCTAAGACTATTCGACGGGCCTTGTAAGGCTTTTGCTCATTTACACAACCACAGGGACAAATCGATAATGGTATCAATTCTATAAGGAGGTAAAGACCTATGGCAGAGCAGATGAAAAAAATCGAGTGTCCCTCTCCCTGCAACTTCTCCGTGAAGAGCCATGATGAAAAAGAGATTGTCGAGATGACCATGCAGCACGCAAAGAAAATGCACAACATGACGATCACAGAGCAGGATGTGAAAAAAATGATCAAGCCGGCCTGAAACGGCGAGCCAATGCCGCTCATCGACCGGTAAAAGCACGGAGTTCGTCCTCCCCCTCACTCGCCTTCCCATCAGCATCTCCTTGAACTGCAGCGGCAGGCGCCGGCCCACGAGCATCCACAAGCGAACAGTGAGGAGGCATCCATGCCAGACATTCTTCACAGAGTCGGAATCAAAGCAACCCCTGAAATGGTATTTAAAGCCTTATCCACAATTGACGGACTTCGCCATTGGTGGGTCACAGAAACCACCGGCGACACAAAGAAAGGCGGGATCATTGATTTTGGATTCTGCGAAATGAAGGTGGTGAGATCCGAGCCGAGAAAGCTTGTTCACTGGAAGTGCGTGCGGGGTCCGAAGGAGTGGGTGGGCACAGAGGTCATCTTTCAGCTGAAGTGGAAGGATCAACAGACATTTGTCCTCTTCAAGCATGCCAAATGGAAGAAGCCCGTGGAATTCATGCACCATTGCAGTACGAAGTGGGCGGTTTTCCTTTTCAGTTTAAGAGATTGGCTGGAAAGGTCAGAAGGTCGTCCCTATCCCTATGATGTAAAAATTCATGTCGGCGATTAGGGATGCCCTCATCGCATGATGATTCCAAAGGTATCCCGTTCGTGTCCTGGAGAGCGCATCAGAAAACGAAAGGGGTTGCAGCATGGCTGCAACCCCTTTTTGCGTTTTGGCGATGAGGTAGCCAACGGGGGGCTTCCCGTTTCACCTGCAAGGGGACATCCGGTATCACTTAGCCGTCAGGATTGCGTCGACACGTTCCTTGCCGAACTGCCCGGCGACCTGGTTGATGACGGGCTGCATGGCGCTCCTCCATGCCTTCTTGTCGATGTTCCTCTCGACTTTCATCCCCTTGTCGGAAAGCTCGGCAATCTGTTTTTCCTCCGTGTCCCTACCCAGTTTGCGCTGATACTGGGCAACTTCCCGGGCCGTCTTGAACAGCATGTCCTGGTCCTGCTTGGGCATGGACTGCCATCTTTTCAGGCTCACGATGAGGACTGCCGGGGAATAAACATGCTGGGTCAGGGACAGATATTTTTGAGTCTCATTGATTTTAGCCGAATAGATCACGGCAATAGGGTTTTCCTGCCCGTCGATGACCTTCTGCTGCAGGGCCATGTAAACTTCTCCCCACGCCATGGGAACGGGATTTGCGCCCACCGCCTCCCAGGCCGCCATGTGCACCTTGTTTTCCATCGTACGTATCTTCAGGCCTTTGGCATCGGCAGGAAGCCTGACTGGCCGCCGCGAATTCGTCAGGTCGCGGAACCCGTTTTCCCAGAAGGCCAAAGCCTTGAACTGAGCCTTTTCCAGATCGTCCAGAAGCTGCTGTCCGCTGGGACCGTCCAGCACCTTGTCCACGTGTGCGTAATCATTGAACAGGAACGGAATGTCCAGGATCCCGATGCCGGGATTGAAGCCGCTGATCGGTCCCGTCGAGCCGACGTAGACATCGATAGTTCCCTGCTGAAGGGCCTCGAGCAGCTCCCGCTCGCCTTTGCCGAGTTGACCGTCGGGGTATACGATCACCTGGATGCGCCCATTGCTTCGCTCATTGACAAGCTCTGCAAATTTCGCTGCCCCCTGATTGTAAGTATGGCTCGCAGGAGTCAGCGAGGCCAGCTTCAACTGGGCTTTGAATTCGCCCTTTTCGGCCTTGTCTGAACTTCCAACACAGGCACTCAATGCCAGAAGGACAAAGCAGGCAAGACCCAAAATGCCGATTCGCTTGATCATGGCAGTCACCCCATTGATATTTGTCCGCATGGTACCGTTTTACGGTCTGATTACAACATATATTTTCAGCCATCCAAGAGTAGCGTAAAAAATGTCAATATGAAAGCCCGACCCTCGGCTTACGCCCCATGTTCGGATACCTATTCCCGTTTATCTGCTTGACCATCATTTCGTCCTGAAGTAGCCTCTAACTGTTCTCTTGGCATGGTGACAGTTGGCCTGTCATTTCCTACCCCACCGCGATTCATTTCATTCTTGATGAAGGAGGCTTATATGAATACACGTCGATTGGCTGTCCTTGCCGTATTTTTTCTTCTGCTGTCGTGCGCGCATGTTCCTTCAGCCGATAACAGCGCAAAGATACCCGGGATTTGGAAACTCGTCTCTTACGAAATCGAGATCCAGGCGACGGGTCAGAAAGAGCCGGTAATGGGGAAAAATCCCACCGGGTATGTGGTGTTTACCCCTGAGGGAAGGGTCTTTTTCGTTCTGACGGGAGAGGGGCGAAAGCCGGCAAAAACGGCTCAGGAGCGGGCGGATTTGATGAGCACCCTCGTTGCATACACGGGGATGTATCGCATCGAAGGGGAACAGTGGGTGACAAAAGTCGAGGTGGCCTGGGACCCGGCATGGGTCGGAACCGAGCAACGGCGCAACTTCAAGCTGGAGGGTGAGCGCCTCCAGGTCCTCTCGCCCTGGCGGATCATGCCGAACTGGGCTGACCGGGGAATGACGCGAAGCATTATCAGCTTCGAGCGGGCGAAATAGGCTTACCGACAGATTTCCAAATCTCGAATCCGCTTCATGCCGATCTCAAGTGATCGGGCCACAAGCACTGTATTTAAGATACAAAGGGCAGGGCCGGTCGCGGCCCTGCCCGGATGCGGCGGTGAAAGGTCAATCCGAAGAGAAACGCCGTCTGGAAGAATCATAGCTTCCCGTCGAACTTCCTCCGCCTGACGGCGACATATACGTCCAGGTGATCCTTCCATACCTCAGGTGCACGCTCTCCTGCAGCGCGGCGCTGATCGGTGCGCTGGAAAGCGCAGGGGACCAAACAAGGAGCTCGGGCGGAAGCGCCTGAACGCTGGCAATGACCACGTTTTCCATATGGATTCTCAAATAGATCTGGCCGTTGCGCACCAGATCGAGATCCACAGAGCTTATCAGCTTGCCGTATGCACACGCCTCCACCAGCTTGGGGCTGGACTTGTCAATGAATTTGACGATCTGAATGTCGCCATGGGCCGGTAAGTTGCTTTGGCTGCTGCGCCCAGAAGCTTGGCTCGGCGGTTGGGATGCAGGTTGCGAAACCTGGTGGTTATACGAGAGCACCATGACCCAGTCCTTGTGATCTTTGTCCGTCGACTCCCCCTTGATGTCGCCGAAGTTGGCAAACGAGTCAAACGACGCAGCGCACGGGGTGGCCGTTAGGATGAGGCATATGACCGCAATAAACAGCAATACGTCTTTGAGTCTCATGATCATTCCTCCTTCATGGCTATGGATAGGTGAACGTTCAGTAGGGAATCACCAGGTACGGGTTCGCAAAATCATAGCCCGTCGTTATATTGCCTCCCCCCGAAAGCCACGTATAAGTGATCTTCGCGAAAGAGAAACTGACCCTCTCCTGCGGATAATTGCTGTCCGTTGTTGATGTGTCGGGACAGGCGATCTCGGTTGTTACGGCCTGCGCGTTGGAGACCATCACGTTTTCCATTTTGACGGTGAAGAACGTGGACCCGTTGTACGCCATCTCAATCTGCGCGGATGGGAAATGCGTGCCGTATGCCGCTCCCTCCCGCAGCTTGGGGCTGGACAGGTCAACGTATTTGAATACCGTTACCGGGGCGAAGTTCGGCTGCGTGGAAGTCCCGCTCCAGACGGGGTCGTATCCCTGGGTCACCCCTGCCGCATAGTGGAAAATCTCGATCCAGTCCTTGTGCTGGTCTTCCTGCGATTCCCCCTTGATCCCGTCGATCTTAAGATACATCTTGAGACCCAGGACATCCGGCGGGGTCTGCGCCACACAGGGTGCGACCGCAAGGATCAGGCAGATGGCCGCTATCGAAAGGATTAAGACTTTCATTCTCATATTCATTCCTCCTTCATGGCTACGAAAATGTGGCTCGAATCACCCACGTTTCGTGGAGTGAGGATCATTGAGCTGCTTTTGCCTTTGTCAGATCGTATTTCGCCGTCACGTTGCCTCCCCCGGATCCGTCTTTGCGCTTCTGCTGTGTGTAGACCCACTCGATTTTTCCGTAAGTGAGGCTGACCGTTTCCACTGGAAGATCCGTTGCCACGGCACACGCAAGCAGGGTCTCGGGTATCTGGGCCTGCACGCTGGAGACGACCACATCTTCCAGCGTTACCATCCAGAACTTAGAACCGTTGTAGTAGGCCTCCAGCACTACTTCGGGAATATGAGTTCCTTTGCATGCCGCCTCCATCAGCTTGGGAGAGGCCATGTCAACGAATTTCGTGATCGCGATCGAGGCGAAGGACGGCTCCATGTAAGAGCGCGTGTTGAGGGGGCTGTAAGCGGGGTTGACACCCTGGCTCACCCCGTCCGCGTGGGAAAGAATCATGATCCAGTCCTTGTGATCCTTGTCCGTCGACTCCCCCTTGATGTCACCAAAGTTGACAAAATACTTGACCCCCTCGGTATTCGGCGGTGTCTGTGCCGCACAGGGGGCGGCCGCAAGAATCAAGCAAACAGCCGCGATAGTCAGAAATACGATTTTTCTTCTCATAAAATCCCTCCTTCATCGGCGGGTGGGCGCGTCATCGGGCGCCCTTCCCGCGGCTCGGGGCACAACGGCCCCAATTTCAGTTCCTGTGAATCTGAGTGACGGCCCATTCGAGCCGCCAGACTCTCTGCAGCCGCTAAACTCTTTTTCAAGCAGGGGAGACCCCCCCGCGAATTTCGTTTATCAGCAGCCGGGCGGAGGCAGGGAGACGGCGCCGCCGCGCACGCATATGACGTTCAGCGGTTCGGACCCCTTCTTGGGCCAGCTGTCCAATGGGTTTGCCTCAGAGAAATTCACAAAAAGAGCGTAGGCTGCATCCGCGGGATCGGTCGTCGCTGACCAGAATTTCGATCCATTTGGGATGGAGAAGGGATGTCCCAGAGGCAGGGTCGACCCAATGGAAACCGGCCACCTTGACTGTTCTCCCCTGTATGGATCGACAAGACTGAGCAATTCCTCAACCAGGGGGAGCCGCCACCCCATGTAGTACCCGCCCGAGAGCTTGAAGAAATAACAGGCACGCTGAGCTTCAGCCCATGTAAACGTCCCGTCCATGGGAAGACGCTGCCAGACAAGCCCCGTGGCGTGATCCAGGACAATATCGATATTCTGCCCACCTCCCGGACTTCGGTAGTTCATCATAAAAACAGAAAAACGGTTATTGTTCGGATTGGTGCGAAATGTGAGCGGTGTCCCGTCCGGATAGGGATTCCAGATGGGCTCCTTATCCGAATAGGACTGCCAGGGGTTGTTGTAGGGATAATTCCAGGCATTTTGAGCAGAGGACGTGGCAGGAATGAATACAACGGTCGCTAGAACCACCAGGACGATCAAGATTGCTTTGCCTTTCATTTTCCATCCTCCTTTTTCGGGAAAAATCGGCAGGTTCAAAAGATGATGGTCTCCTCCGTAGCCGCCATTTATCTCTGGTTGGGTTGATGAGTTGACGCGGACGCTGGACTGTAACGCTTGAGGAGATTTGAGAAATGTGTGACGACCCCATCCGGGCCGCCACACACTATGCAACTGCTAAATTCTTTTGAAGCAGGGGAGACCCCCCTGCAAGTTTCGCTTATCAGCAGCCGGGGGTCGGGCCGGTTCCGCCGCGCACACACCAATAGTCCTGGTAGCTAGTCTTCAGATAGGTATAAACGGAAAACCCGAATCTGACCGTGTAGGCTTGGGACGCGTAACCAATACGAGTAGACGATGTCCAGTAGAACTTATCGCCCACTTGCACAAACGGATGTCCATACGGGAGATCGCGTTTGGATCCTTGCAGTTCATATAAGGTGGATAGTTCTTCCACCGTGGGGAGGCGCCACCCCATAACACCTTGATGTTCTGTGCGGGTGCAAGCTTCTATACTATCACTCCATTCCAATTGGCCCAAAGTTACACTCTGAGGCAGCCTCTCCCAGACGAGCCCGGTCGCTTTGTCCAGCACGATGTCGTCCGATGCGTTCCTGGGGTTCGTAACTGCAAATCTTGGGTTCGAAACCCAGGTCACCCACTGAATCGCAGCCCCCCCTTGATATATGTTCCACATGGGGGGCTTGTCGTCATACGCTCTCCATGCATTGAAATAGAGATATTGCGCGTGAGCCATAAATGGAACAAACAGTACCAACGCGGAAATCACCAAAAGCCCTAACCCAATCAATCTCCAGTATCTTTTCATTTTTCACCCTCCTTTTCGTAAAATGGCAGGTTCGATAGATGATATTCCCCCCCTAGTCGCCATTTATCTCTGGTTGGGTTGGTGAGTTGACGCGGACGCTGGACGGTAACGCTTTCAGCTTCTCCTCACGCCCGCAACGCCGAGCAGGCCGAAGCCGAGAAGAAGCATGGTGGAGGGTTCGGGGACATTACTCGCCTCATCTCCGAATATTCTTATGCCTGTATTTAATGGGTATGGGTCGGCGGGGTCGACACGCCATGCATCGGGGTTGTAAACAGCATAATGTGTAAGCGGATGGGCCGGCAGCGATACAGCATCGGAAGGCATAGTGCCGTTAAAAGTGTCGCCTGATCTGACCTCGAACGCTGCCC
>DATJPI010000080.1:0-8821 GCA_035506495.1 Syntrophales bacterium | reverse complement strand
TTCCGTCCGCAGGCGGTACGCGACGAGAAGGTACGTCAGCGCGAAGGCCAAGATGTACATCAGGCTGTAGTAACGGACCTGAAAGGATCCGATCTCGAAGATATTCGGGCTGATCTTGGAAGGCAGGTGCTGCCAGAAGTCTATGAAGTAGTTCACGTATACTCCGTTTCGCTATGGTATTGATGAATGAGAGATCGCCCCGTTGAAGGGCGCAGGACCAAGCATCAAGGTTCAAGCGGCAAGGCGATTCAGAAATAAAAAGGAATTTTTTTCCTTGTTGCTTGCGGCTTGCTGTTTGTGGCTCTTTTACCTCCCGCCGTATGCCTCACCCTTCAGCTCCTCAACATAGAGCTGCGCCGAGAAGGCCGCCGTAGCACCGTCGCCGCAGGCCGTCACGACCTGCCGCAGGAGCTTTTCGATACAATCACCGCAGGCAAAGATCCCGGGCTGAGATGTCTTCATATCCCGGTCGGCGACGATGTATCCTTCCCTGTCAAGCTTCGCGACCCCTTTCATGAATTCCGTGTTCGGAACAAGCCCGATAAAAACGAATACGGCGTCCACCGGGATTTCCCGCGTTTCCTTCGGGTCTTTGACGTTAGCGATCTTCACGTGGGTGACGGCCTCGACGCCCCCGATCCCAGTCACCATGGAATCCCAGACAAAGGCGATCTTCGGGTTCGCGGCGGCCCGCTCGCGCAGGATGGGCGTGGCGCGAAGCCGGTCGCGGCGATGGACGATGGTAACCTTGCTGGCAAAGTTCGTCAGGAAGAGAGCTTCCTGGACGGCCGTGTCACCTCCTCCGATGACGATGACCTCCCTGTCGCGACAGAAAGGCCCGTCACAGGTGGCACAGTACGAAACGCCTCGCCCCGTGAACTCTGACTCGCCGGGTACGCCGATCTTGCGCCAGTTGGCCCCGGTGGCCACGATGACGGAAAGGGCCTCGAAGGCCCCCGAGTCGGTATTTACCCGCCAGCCGGGCATCGCGGCGATCTCAATTTTTTCCAGGCCCGTGACGGAGGCATACGTCGTCTCGAGCCCGAATTTTTTTGCCTGTTCCTTGAACCTCTCCACCAACTCGTAGCCGCCGATGTCCGGAACACCGGGATAATTTTCCACGAGATGGGTCACGGTGATCTGGCTCATCACCATCCCGGATTCGATCAGCAGCGTCTTGAAGTTGGCCCTCGCCGTGTAAAGGCCCGCCGTCAGACCTCCGGGCCCGCCGCCGATGATTATGACATCGTATGCGCCATCGGGCAATTTTTTATCGGTCATGGTTCTCCCCGTTTTTACTTGAGCAGATTTTTCAGAAGCTTCTTCTGCTGCTTGGCCAGCGTCTTTTTCTCCTTTTTTTCGTCCTTCGGGCTTACCGATTGCGCCGTGGAGGATTGCTCCTGGATCACCGGGCGCTGCGGCAAGGCTGTTGCCGGGGGGATTGCCGAAGGGGTCGAAGCCTCACGTTTCCCCGGGTTCCTCGCACGCCTCATCAGATAAGTCGCAAAGGCCTTCCCGAACTGTCCCACAAACCCCGCTGCCAGTACAACGAGGACCCATTTCAGGACGAGCCAAACCACCCCCGCCTCTGTCGAAAAAAGGTTGTGAGCAATGTACTCCATCATGCCCGAAGCACCCTCTTCTCAATAAGATCCGTCAACCCGACAATGTCATCGAGGTCATAGCAGGGCGCGTCGATTCCCTCGGGTCGGTCTCCCGCAATGGCCAGCAGAGACGCATCGCCCCGGGAGATGAACTCACGCCCTAAGGATTTGCGGTACACTTCGATCTTCGGGTGGGGGTTCTTTTTGAAGCCCTCCGCCAGGATGAGATCCACATCGCGGATGAACCGGTCTCCCAGCTCCTCGAGACTCAGGTCCCCTTCGATCTCGGCCATGACAGCCACCTTCCCCGGCGAGGCAAGCACGGTCATGCTCGCCCCCGCCCTGCGGTGGCGCCAGCTATCCTTTCCCTCGTGGTCGATTTCGAACCCGTGGCGGTTGTGCTTGATCGTGGCCACCCGCCAGCCGCGGCGAGCCAGTTGCGGAATCATTTTCTCGATAAGAGTGGTCTTGCCGCTCCCGGAATAGCCCACGATGGACACGATGGGGATATTCTTCATGACTGATGCACTCTCAGGTTCACAAACCGGAGAAAGGCCCTCATCTCCGGCGTTCCGCCTCCCCGGGAGACCGACTGCAGGACGGCCGCAGTGTCGATAATCGCCGACCCTCCGAGATGCGTCACGGGGGTTCCTTGGAAGATCTCCGTGCAAAGCGGTGTCGACGGTCCGATGACCGCTACATGCCTCGGCCGGCGCAACGCATTGAGGATCCCCTCCATTGTCCGGTTCAGTAGGGTCGTGGCTGTGACGATGGCCACATCGCAGGCCCCGAGGACGTCCCTGCGCTTTTCCTCCGGCGTATCCCGCTCGATCACGCAGAGACGCACTCCTGTTGACTCGACCTTCGGGAGGATCGGCCGAAAAAGGCCCACCATGGCAACCCGCTCGCCGGGCTGAAGCCCCATCAGACCGATGGTGTCCTCTTCTACGGCCGGCGCCGCGGAATGGATCAGGGCATTCGCCGTGGCAAGCCCCAGGGCTCGTTCGACTGCGCTTTCGCTATATACCATATCTCCCAGCAGCGCCTCAGCACAGGCCCCGCAAATCGCGTTGCGGGGAACTTCGATCTGTGTGCCGGCGAACTCCTTCAGGCATGCGGCCAATCCGATGCGCCCGCCGCTCAGGACCACAGCGACGTAGCTTCCGCCGATCCGTACATCCTCGACGGTGAAATGACGGCTCTCCTCAAGGAGACGGCGATGCAAACGTCCGGCGATTTCATTCGTCTGAAGCACCGGATATACGTACCCGACTTCGCCGGCACGGTCAAGAGAGAAGGGGTATTGCTCAAAGAACAGCGCAACGGATTTTGCTGGCTCGAACCCGCTTTGCGACGGTTCTTTTTATTTGATCCGGCCGTTCAAAAGGACCAGATGCGAGGCACCGACAGGCGATAGAGCGAGACGTACTGATTCGTACGTTCAGCGAAGAGGCCGGAGGGCAACGAAGCAGGTGGCCTTTTTTCAACGGCCGGCAGTGCTCACTGCGCTGCGATTGCATGGTTCGACAGGCTCACCATGAAATTGGAGTCGATGCCGGGTCATCCTGAATCTGTCGAAGGATGCACAGAACCGTATCGCGACACCGGGAGCACACCCCGTCAGGAGGCGCGATCCTATCCTGCACCTCCTTGCCGGGGAGCAACCGCAGGTTACGACAAAGGCGCTTTCATGAGCCTTGCAAAATCATTGCAGGGCCCTTTTTGCTGATTCAGGTTTTAGTCACAGCCGGAGAAGTGTATTGACGGCAGGGCAATAAGGAATTAGAATTTAACTTATGGTAACATGCCTTTGAACCCCCTGGGCAACTTCATAAGCAAGGAGGGGAATCATGCGCGGAAAAAGGATCCTCATCGCCACTTCGCTTGCAACCACTCTGATCTTTGTCGGCCTGTCACTGGTTCTCGTTCCTCCCGTCGTCGGCCAGGACGGCAAGAAACAGTATGGTGACCGTTGTGCCCTTTGTCACGGCCCGGATGGCGACGGCAAGGGTGTGATCATGCAGACCGCCCCCTTCGGCGCTGATTTCTGGAAGGCAAACGACGACGCGTCCATCTCAAAGACGATCATCGAGGGAAAGGGGCGGATGCCCGCCATACCGCTCAGCCCTGACGAAACCAAGGCTGTCGTGGAGTACATGAAATCGACCTTTAAGAAGTGAGACGCACGGGTATTGTGATGATGAAAGGCAAAAGAGTCCTCAAGGGTGCGTTGGTTCCGGCCGCTGCGGCCCTCGCGGGCTCGCTTGTCCTGACGGTTCAAATTGCAGGCCAACAGTCACCCCCCGCCGGCGAGCAGCTCTACCGGGGATATTGCGCGGTCTGTCACGGAGAGAAGGGGGACGGCCGAGGGATTGCGGCTCCTTCCTTCGGGGGAAAAATTGCAGATTTTACGTACCCCGAATTCTGGAAATCAATGGACGACAAAAAGATCACAACGGTCATCCTGAAGGGCAAGGGACGGATGCCCGCGCAGCCCGTCAGCCCCGTTGAGGCGGGGGCCATCGTAGAGTACATGAAGTCAGCCTTCCGTGGCGGACAAGGCTCCTGACAACCGGCGAACTCAACCTCCCGGGAAACAAAACCCGGAGATCGGGCTCTCAGAACCCGATCTCCGGGTTTTTCTTTTCACACATTGCCCCTCCGGAAGGCGATCCGGGAGGCAAGCAGGACCCATGAAATGAAGTCAGCGCATGCCGTTCAAGGCAGCGTTATCGCCACGGGGGTCAACTGTTCGGGTATAGCGCCGCCGCCCAGCTGGCCATACATATTATTTCCCCAAGCCTTAACCGTGCCAACCGTCGCCGAAGCGAAAGAGTCCTGATAGCCCGCCGTCACTGCCTGCTCGCCCGTCAGCCCAGTCACCTGCACAGGTGTCCACCGGTCGGTTTTCGTCCCATCGCCCAGCTGACCGTGGTTGTTGCTCCCCCAGGCCCACAGCGTGCCGTCGTTCTTCAGGGCCAGCGAGTGGGCATCCCCCGACACGATGGCTGTCATCGTCATGTTCGTAAGTCCGGTGACCGTCACGGGATAATAGCGCAGGGCGTTGGTTCCGTCACCCAGTTGACCATTGCTGTTGTTGCCCCACGACCATAGGTAGCTGCTGAGATAGCTGCTCACGAGGACGACGGTGAATTGATTGCCTGCAGAAACGGCGAGTGCCCCAGTGACTCCTGAACCAACCAGGATCGGAAGGCTGCTGTTGGCCGTTTGCCCGTTGCCCAGCTGGCCGCTGCTGTTATTTCCCCATGTCCAGACCTGGTGCAAGTTTGTCATCGCCACCGCGTGGTCAAACCCCGCTGCAATAGCCGTAACGCCTCCTGAAAAAGCCGTCTGAACGGGTATCCACTGGTCGGTCGACGTCCCGTTGCCCAGCTGGCCGCTGCTGTTCAAGCCCCAGGCCCAGACGGTGCCGTCGTTCTTCAGGGCCAGCGAGAAGTTCACACCCGCGGCGATCGCCTGTACGTTTGTCAATCCGCTGACTTGCACGGGAGCCGGACGGTTGGTTGTCGAGTTGTCGCCCAGCTGACCGTTGCTGTTGCTGCCCCATGCCCACACCGTGCCGTCGCCTTTCAGGGCAAGAGAATGTTCATTTCCCGCCGCGACGGCCGTCACGCCCGACAGGACGCCTGCGGCTGACTGAACGGGGGTGCTGCTGTCGGTTGTCGTCCCGTCGCCGAGCTGACTCTTGTTGTTCCGTCCCCAGGCCCAGACCGTGCCGTCGCTTTTCGCGTAAAGCGTATGGTCCGTTGTGGATATGCTGATTCCACGGCTGGCGTAAAAGTTAAACCCCTCCGCGTTATTGCCGTAAAGATAGGCCGGTCGGTTTGACGGTATAAAGGTATATCCTGCAAGCATCGGTGTAATCGTATAGGTACCGCTCGACAAACCGCCGAAACCATAATTGCCGTTTGCATCGGTGACGGACGTCCCACCTGACGGACCACCGGAAAGGGTGACCGTGACGCCTGCAATCGGCGCCCCGCCGGACGTGATGTTTCCCGCGATCGAATAGCTTTGGTCGCTGCTGCCGCACCCGGACAGTGTGAGCAACAGGAACATCATCAATAAAAGGACCCAAAACGTTTCCGACCGTTTGGTCCGATTTGTCCTGTATTCCTCTGGCATGGTTATACACTCCTCAAATTTCCGTGCCCCAAGATACTACGAAAAATAATTTTTTCCAGACATTTGTTGCTGTCCGGGGTCCCTCCCTGCCGCGAACATCATAAGCCCCTAGAAAGAAAGCTCTATTCCCGCATTGGGGAGGCAATACAAGGCAGTGCCGAGTGGATGCGCGGCGCGGCAGCAGTGTCAATTCTTTCCAGCCGGAGCAGCATCCGGCCGCTGAATAACCTCGCTGCTGACTTCGACATTGATCGTGACGACATTGCCGTCCGTCATGGGTTCTTTAACCATTGTCGCCTCAGGATTGTTCTGTTATTATTACAATTCACCATGGGGGAATGAATCGTGAAAATTCTGTACTACGATTGCTTTGCCGGCATCAGCGGTGATATGAATCTCGGCGCCATGATCGATCTCGGGGTCGATCCGGGGTATCTTAGAGAGCAATTGCGGAAGATCGAAATCGGCTCCTACGAGATCCGGGTGAGAAAAGACCAGCGGCGGGGCATATTCGGCACGAAGTTCGATGTGATCGTCCCCTCGGGAGATGACATGACGGCGGCACATGGACATGGCCACCGGTCGTTCAAGGACATCGCCGGGATGATAGAGAAGAGTGATTTTTCCGATCGGGTCAAGCGACGAAGCCTTGATATTTTCGGGACATTGGCCGCTGCGGAAGCGAAGATTCACGGCCATCCGGTAGACGAGGTTCATTTCCACGAAGTGGGGGCCATCGATTCCATCGTGGATATCGTCGGTGCCGCGATCTGCTTGGAGTTTCTGGACGTGGATAAAATCCTCTCCTCCCCTGTCCAGGTCGGGAGTGGATTCGTCAAATGCGCCCACGGAACGCTGCCCGTTCCCTCCCCGGCGACGGCCGAGATTTTAACGGGAATCCCGATCCGATCAGGCCTTGTGCCCTTCGAGGCGACAACACCCACCGGTGCGGCGATTCTGGCAGCGACGGCCGGGGGCTTCTCCGAGAGCGTCGATTTTACCCTCCTGAGAATCGGTTATGGCCTCGGCGAGAGAGACACGGACGTCCCCAATATCCTGAGAGTTTTTCTCGGCGAACGGGACGATCAAAAGCAGGACCCGGATGTCGAGCAGAAAGAGGCCTTTCTGCTGGAATGCAACATTGACGACATGAACCCGGAGCTCTATGACAGCATCGTGGAGCAGCTCTTCGAAAAAGGAGCACTGGATGCGTACCTGACACCCATCATCATGAAAAAGTCAAGGCCGGCCGTGAAGATCAGCATTCTCTGCGATGCCCGCGATCGAAGAGGCATCGAGGAGGTGCTCTGGCTCCAGACGAGCACGTTCGGACTGAGGGTGAACAAGGTGTCGAAACTCGTTTTGAGAAGAGACCTCTCGACGGTGAAGACAAAATACGGAGATCTTACCGTCAAAAGCGCATACCTGAGAGGCGAGCGAATCAAATGGAAAGTTGAATATGAAGACGCCAAGCGCCTCGCCCAAGAAAAAGGGGTCAGCATCAAGGCGATTTACGACAGTCTGCTGTCCGGGGAGGTCTGAAAGGAAGGGATGAAGGAGCCCCGGGCAAAACTAGAAAATCTTAAGGAACGGATCCGGCAGATGGGAAGCCTCGCCGTGGCCTACTCGGGAGGCGTGGACAGCACGTTTCTTCTGAAGGTGGCTCACGACGTTCTCGACGAAAACGTCATCGCGGTCACGGCACGATCCTCGACCTATCCCGAACGGGAGTTTCGCGAGGCGACGGAATTCGCGCAGAAGATCGGGGCCAAGCATCGGGTCATCGTGTCGGAGGAGCTCGACATCAAAGGCTTCTCGGACAATCCTGTCGATCGATGCTACTTCTGCAAGCGGGAGCTGTTCGCGAAGATCCTGGAGGTGGCCAGGCAAGAGGGCATGAAATACGTCGCCGACGGCTCCAACATCGACGATCTCGGCGATTACCGGCCCGGCATGAAAGCCGTCATGGAACTCGGCGTCGTCTGCCCGCTGAAGGAAGCGGGGATGGGGAAGAACGACATCCGGGTTTTATCGAGGCAGATGAAACTACCGACGTGGGACAAGCCGGCCTTTGCGTGCCTGTCGTCAAGGTTCCCCTATGGACAGAAAATCACGCGGGAAAAGCTCGAAGTCATCGACCAAGCAGAACAGTTCCTCATGGACCTGGGGTTTCGGCAGGTGAGAGTCCGCCACCACGGCGATGTGGCCCGGATCGAAGTGCCGGCGGAAGAGCGTCCGAAGTTCTTCGACACCGCCCTGATGGACAGGATCCATCAAAAATTCAAGCAGCTCGGATTTGCCTACACGGCCCTGGACCTGCAAGGGTACCGGACCGGAAGCATGAACGAAGTCATCGATACGGGAAAAAAATAGGGAAGGATCGCCAAGGCACGATGGACAGAGACGAATTGAAGGGGCTTCTCGAACAGATCCGGGAGGGCTGGATCAGCATCGATGAGGGGATCTCTCGGCTGAGAGACCTGCAGTACCTGGACGTAGGGTGCGCAAAAATTGATACCCATCGGGAGTCGCGGGTGGGCTACCCCGAGGTGATCTTCTGCCCCGGAAAAACGACGGAACAGCTTACGGCGATTGTCCAGGCGATGCTGGCAAAGCAGTCGAATATCCTGGCAACCAGGGCCAGCCAGGAAATGTACGATGCGGTCCGCAAGCTCTTTCCCGAGGCGGTCTACCATCCGCTGGCAAAGGCGATCACGATCAGGAGAAAAGACCTCGCGGCACCCGATACGTACATCGCCATCGTCACGGCAGGCACCTCGGATCTACCGGTAGCCGAAGAGGCCGCCGTAACGGCAGAACTTTTCGGAAATCGCGTCGAGCGGATTGTCGATGTCGGGGTGGCGGGGATCCACCGGTTGTTCCACAATCTCGATGGAATCCGGGGGGCGAAGGTCGTCATCGCCGTTGCGGGGATGGAAGGCGCCCTCCCCAGTATCATTGGGGGTCTCGTTGACAAGCCCGTCATCGCGGTACCGACCAGCGTGGGCTATGGGGCAAGCTTCAACGGCCTGTCGGCCCTGCTGACCATGCTCAACAGTTGTGCGAGCGGA
>DATJPI010000079.1:0-2225 GCA_035506495.1 Syntrophales bacterium | reverse complement strand
GATCGCGTCCACATGATGGGCAAGGCCGTCCAGGTCCGGATCAATGCCGAAGACCCGAAGAACAACTTCATGCCCGAGGGCGGTAAAACGGTCGAGGTTTACCAGTCGCCGGGCGGACCGGGCATCCGCCTCGACGGGATCGTCTACCAGGGCTACAAGATTCCCACGGAATACGATTCGCTCATGGTGAAGCTCACCTGCCGCGGCTACGACTGGAACGAGACGATTGACCGGCTCAAGAGGGCCCTGCTGGGATTCAATATTGTGGGGCCGAAAACGACGATCCCCTTCTACCTGACGATCTGTGACGAGCCGGACTTCCGGGCGCAGCAGTTCGACACGAGCTACATCGAGACGCACCCGGAGATCTTCGGGTACCCGGAAACGGAGCGTGAGGTGGCAAGACTCGCCAAACTCATCGCCGAGATCCATGTCAAAAAGATCAATCCGTACGCCTACTGAATGCCAGGGTACCGGGTATAGGGTACAGGGTACAGGGAAATACAAGGGAACAATCAAAGAGTAAAGAGTGAAGAGATGGCAAAGAAAGAGACAACTCCTCAGGATGTGCGAATTTCCCCCCGCGAGCTCAAAGAGCATGGGGTCCAATATGTCCTCGACAAGGTTCGACAGTCGAAGGGCTACTTCATGACGAACACCGAGCGGGACCTCTCCCAGTCGGACTTCAAGAACCGGGTTCTGCCCCACACGCAGATGCTGGTGGCCGAAGAGAGAAATGCCTGCGGCTACTTCTCCATCGAGATCTCCGGGGGGGCCTCCATCCACGTGGACATGCTGCGCAAGCAGATCAACCCCTTCGAAAAGCTCCGCGTGCTGAAGTCCCTCATGCCGGACACGCTGTTCCAGACGCTCTCCCGGGGGACCAACCTGTTCGGCTACCGGCCGTACCCGGAGAACGTCATCCGGCTCACAATGAAGCACTTCGCGGAAGTGATCGACGTCGTCCGCGTCTTCGACTTCCTCAATCATGTCCCGAACATGATCCCCGTTTTCGAGGAAGTGAAGAGGGCCAACCGGATCCTGGAACCGTCCATCTGTTTCTCCACGGGCCCTGAACACACCGACGCCTATTATGTGAAAAAGGTGGCGGAGATCCTCGAGGTGACGGGACCGGACATCATTCTCTGCATCAAGAACCACGGCGGCCTTGGAACCCAGAAGCGGATCGGGGACCTGACCCGGGCCATCGTCGACCGGTTTCCCGACCTGATCGTCCATTACCACGGGCACAACACCGACGGAAACGACATCGGACGCTGCGTGGAATCCGTCCGCAACGGGGCCAAGATCGTCAACGGCGGCGACCACTCCTTCACGGGCTTCTATGGGCCGCCGCCGCTTTTGACCATCATCGAGACTCTCGAGGATTACGGTTATCCCTGCGTGGGGATCGACAAGCAGGCCGTCATCGAGACCTCGAACAAGCTGAGGCCCGAGCGCGAATACTACAAGGATTTCGAATCGCAGTTTCTGGGGTTTGACCCTACCGTCCAGATCCACAAGCTGCCCGGCGGGGCCACGGGCTCGAGCTTTGAGCAGGCCGTGAAGGGCAACTTCCTGCACCTGATGCCGGAGATTCTGCAGAAGGAGCTTCCCCGAGTCCAGGTCGAGCTTGGCAACTGGTGGAGCGTGACCCCGGGCTCCCAGATGCTCTGGACGACGGCGGTCAACCATGTTCTGAAGGGAGTCCGCTACAAGGATCCTACAGACGATCTGCGAAACCTCCTGCTGGGACGTTACGGGGAGCTGCCCTTTTACAAGCCCGAGGACTGGATCTACGAGGCCGTGTTCGGGGCCCAGTGGAAAAAGGTGATTGAGCGCGATTACGGATATCAAAAGATCGAGGACGTGGATCTCGACATCGAGAAACGCGTTCTGGAAAAAAGACTCGAGCGCAAGGCCACGGAGGAGGAACTGGTCCTGTACCTGCAGCACCCCAACGACGCCGTGAGCTTCTTCAAGTTTGAGGAGAAATACGGAAAGGTTTGGGTCCTGCCGCCGAAGCTGTGGTTCAAGAAAGGCGGCTTCGATCTCGGCGAGACGTTCGAATTTCCCGATGCCTATGGAAAACTTCATTCCATCGTCATCGGACCCCAGCGAAAAACCTCGAGCGGCGATGTGGTGACCTATTTGGTTATCGATCATCACCCCGAACCGATCCTGACGGAGATCGAGCAGGTCGGCGAAAAGGTGGCCAAGAAAGT
>DATJPI010000078.1:0-7275 GCA_035506495.1 Syntrophales bacterium | reverse complement strand
CGTCCTTGACGAAAGCCAGATTATCGGGGATCGCCGCCAGGGCTTCAAGTACCTCATTGATGTTCTCGACTACGCCCGGCCCATGGTGGCCGCTATCGGCGTGGGGCTTGCCCACCGGGCCCTCGATCTCACGCTGCAGTACACCCGTGAGCGTAAGCAGTTCAGCCAGCGACTCTGCGACATGCCCGTGGTGCGGGAGACGTTGGTTGCCATGTGGAAAAAGGTGGAACTGGCGGAACTCGCCCTCATGAAGGCGGCCGTCAAGGTCCAGGAGCGCGACGAGGACCGCGGGATGTACTCGTCACTCGCGAAGAACACCGCTGCCGAGGCGGCCCTTTTCTGCGCCAACGAGGGGCTTCATCTGCACGGCGGTTACGGCTTCATGCAGGAGTACGAGATCTCGAAGCTGGTTCGCGACGCCCACATCATCGACATCTACGAGGGCGTGCGCGAAGTGCAGCACATGATCATTGGAAGAGAGCTTGTATAGCAGGATCGAGATCCGGGGAACGAGGAACAAGGGACACAAGATGATTTATCTGCACGGACTGGGGCATTTCTATCCCGAAAATGTCGTCACCAACCGCTTCCTGAGCGATCTCGACATCGGCTCGAGCGTGGAGTGGATCGAGGAGCGTGTGGGGATCCACGAGCGTCATACGGTACTGCCTCTGGACTATATCCGGGCTACGAAGAACTGCGACGTCCGCGCTGCCCAGGAGGCAAGCATTTACTCCAACGGTCAGACGGCAGCCCATGCCGCTCGCATGGCCCTCGAACGGGCAGGGATCCCGGCCGAAGACATCGGCATGGTGATTTCCGGGAGCTCCGCCCCCGATGTGGCCTCGCCGGCCGAGGCCTCGACGGTCGCAGCCCAGTTGGGGATCGACGTGCCCGCCTTCGACATGAACTCTGCCTGCACGAGCTTCGCCCTGCAGATCCACTTTTTGTCGAACATGAACGCGGGAGCGCTTCCTCCGTACATCCTGATCACCCAGCCCGAGAACCTGACGCGCTGTATCGATTACTCGGACCGCCGGTCGGCATGCCTCTTCGGCGACGGGAGCACCGCCGCCGTCGTGTCGCTGACCGTGCCGTCCGGAAAAATCATCGACGCCACGCACTTCGACGCGAAACCCTCCTGCTGGGACAAGGTGTCGATCCGGCGGACGGGCCACTTCGGTCAGGACGGAAACGCCGTGCAGGGCTTTGCCATCCGCAAGACGACGGATGCCCTGCGCATCATTCAGGCAGCCAACCCCTCGCTCAACGGCCACCTCAAATTTGTCGGCCACCAGGCCAACCTCGGCATGCTGAGAACCGTCTGCGAGCGCTGCGGGATCAGCCCCGAGAACCACTGGCACAACGTCGAGCTTTTCGGCAACACGGCCACGGCCGGCGCCCCGGGTTCGCTGAGCCAGCACTGGGACGATCTCAAGCCCGGGGACTCTGTGGCCGTCGTGCAGGTGGGAGCGGGACTGTCCTGGGCCTACATGATGCTGAAGATAAAGGAGCGGTCATGACCCACCAGGAATTCATGGATAGGGGCCACTTCGATCTGACGGAGATCCTGGCCATCGTTTACGGCAACCTCGTGTCGGATGCGCCCAAGGGCATGGATGCAAAGCTCCCCGCGCCGCCGCTTCTCATGGTGGATCGGATTCTCTCCATCACGAAAAACAACCGGCAGGGAACGATCGTGGCCGAGCAGGACATTCGGCTCGACGCCTGGTATTTCCAGTGTCACCTGCCGGGCGACCCGGTCCAGCCGGGCTGCCTCTGCGTGGACGCCGTCTGGCAGCTTCTCGGTTTTTACTGCCTCTGGCGCGGGGCGTTGGGAACGGGAAGGGCTTTGGGCTGCGGGGAGGTCTTCTTCAGCGGCCAGATCCGGCCCTACAACAAGGTGGTTCGCTACGAGGTCAACGTGAAGCGCTTCCAGCATTTGAAAGATTCGGGGGCAAGCATCGTCATCGCCGATGCGAACATCTTTGTCGACGGCGAGCTGATCATGACCCTGAAGGACGCCCGGACGGGCGTCTTCCACGGGATCGCCTACCCGGACTACCCGCACAAATCGGCAAACGCCGTCGGCGGGATCATGATGAAGGAGAAACCATGAGCGACAAGCCGGTTGCCATCGTCACGGGAAGCGGCACGGGGATCGGCACGGCCTGCGCCCGGGCCCTGGCAAAGGAAGGCCTCCGCGTGGGGCTTCACTACCGAAAAAGTGCCGAGAGCGCCAAGGCCCTCCAGGTCGAATTGGGTGACGCCTTCCTGCTTCAGGCCGATCTGGCCGACATCGGCCAGGTGGAGAACCTGGTAACCCGGATCAAGGATGAGGCCGGGCGCGTGGACGTCCTCGTCAACAACGCGGGCCTGTCCATCAATGCCGACATCAACTCCATGAAGGTCGAGCAGTTCGACGAACAGCGGGCCATCACGAGGGGAATCTGGTACCTCACGAAACGGGTGCTTCGCCAGTACATGCTCCGCAAGGGGAACGGACGCATCATCAACATCTCGAGTGTCGTGGGGCACACGGGAAACGCGGGACAAATCCCTTACACCATGGAGAAGGCAGCCCTCGATGTCTTCACGAAGTCGCTCTGCCGGGAGCTTGCGGGCCGCAACATCCTCGTCAACTCCGTGGCGCCCGGCTTCATCGACACGGAGATGACATCCGTCATCCCCGGAGAGATCCGGGAGAGGCTGCTTTCCAGCGTGCCGCTGGGCCGCATGGGAAAGCCCGAGGAGGTGGCCGAGGTGGTCACCTTCCTTGCGACAAAAGGCTCCTACATCACAGGCAGCGTCATTCACGTCAACGGGGGGCTCTATGGCGGCTGATCGGGAGATGAGGGAAAAGGTACTGGCGGCGGTGCCGCAACAGAATCCATTCCGGTTCATCGACGAAATCCTGGAACTCGACACAGAACACATCGTCGGGGCCTACCGCTTCAAGGTGGATGAACACTTCTACCGGGGGCATTTCCCCGAACGTCCGATTACGCCGGGGGTCATTCTTGTCGAGGCCATGGCCCAGACGGGAGTCGTGGCCTTCGGGCTCTACCTTGTCATGGAGCAGGGTCGCGAAGCGGAATTGAAGAGTGGAAATCTGACCACCCTGTTCACGGTCATCGACGTGATGGAGTTTACCGGCATTGTGAACCCGGGCGAGCGGGTCATCATCCGGGGGGAAAAGGTCTATTTTCGGAAAGGGAACCTGAAAGCAAAGGTCAGCATGGAAAGGGAAAACGGAGATCTCATCGCTTCGGGAGTGCTGGCCGGCATGGGAGTCAAATTGACATGAGAAAAAGGATTGTGATCACTGGCCTGGGGATCATGGCCCCCAACGGTCATGGTCTTGCCGAATACGAGACGGCGCTGCGCGCCGGGCGCTCGGGCATCCGCTTTATCCCGCAGCTCAAGGAGCTGGGTTTTGCATGCCAGGTGGGCGGTGTCCCGCAGAACTTCGAGGAGCTCTGCAAGCAGTACTTTGACGCCGAAGACATGCTTTCGGTGAACGACAACATCGGCTACGCCTGCATCGCTGCGATCGACGCATGGCGGGACGCAGGCTTCATCGTACCGAAGGCGGACAGCACGGACGTGGACTGGGACACGGGGGCCATCATGGGATCGGGGATCGGCGGCATGGATACCATCGCCGGCCAGGTTGTCCCGAAGGTCAACGAGCACCATATCCGGCGCATGGGCAGCACCATCGTGCAGATGGTCATGAACAGCTCCACGAGCGCCAGGATCGCGGGGATGCTCGCGCTGGGCAATCAGGTGACCTCCAACTCGTCGGCCTGCAGCACCGGAAACGAGGCGATCATCGATTCCATGTACCGCATACGCAGCGGGCTTGCGAAGCGCATGATCGCGGGCGGCTCCGAGGGGTCCTCACCCTATATCTGGGCGGGCTTCGATTCCATGCGGGTGTTGTGCCGGAAGTTCAACGATGCCCCCGAAAAGGCCTCCCGCCCCATGAGCGCCTCGGCGGCGGGCTTTGTGCCCGGCTCGGGCGCCGGCGCCCTCATCCTCGAGGATCTGGATACCGCGCAGAAACGCGGGGCGAAGATTTACGCCGAGCTTCTCGGCGGGGCCGTCAATTGCGGCGGGCATCGCAACGGCGGCTCCATGACGGCGCCCAACCCCGAAAGCGTTCAGCGCTGCATCCGCGCGGCTGTGGCCGATGCGGAGATCACCGTTGCTGACGTCGATGCCATTAACGGACACCTGACCGCCACCTTCGCCGACCCTCACGAGGTGAAGAACTGGGCCACCGCGCTCGAACGCACGCCGGCGAACTTCCCCTGGATCAACGCGACGAAGTCGCTTGTGGGCCACTGCCTGGGAGGCGCCGGAGCCGTAGAATCCGTAGGGGTCGTGGTTCAGCTCAGCAAGGGGTTTATCCACCCCTCCGTCAACAGCGAGGACGTGCATCCCGATATCGCGGCCTATGCTCCGCGTATCCCGCAGACTGCCATCGAGGATGCCAGGGTGAAGATCATCGCCAAGGCCGGTTTCGGCTTCGGGGATGTGAACAGTTGCATGATCTTTAAGAAATGGGAAGAATAATGCAGGTCCGAGGATCGAGGAAAAAATAAAAGAACATTGAAATATATAATTTGAAGGAGTTTGAAATGGACGAGAAGAAGATTTTTCAGGAGCTGTGCAACATTCTCAAGCTTTACACGAAGAACCCCGAACTGCTCGACTCGGCGACGAAAGAGACGCACATCCTCAACGATCTGAAAGTCAACTCCGCGCGTCTCGTGGACGTGGTCATCAAGTGCGAGGATGTGTTCGGCATCTCCATCGACGACGACGAAGCGGATAAGATTCGGACCATAGGGGATGCCGTCGAGATCATACTGAAAAAGGCAGCCTAAATCAGGGGTCAGGGCAACGGGTTCAGGGGCTAGGGTCCGGAGAACCGTTACCTGTTTTCCTCAGGACAAATCATGACTCAGAAAGATATATCGGGTCTGGCGGTTCAGAATGTGCTGAGCCGCCTGGCCGCCATATTTTTCATCCCGGTCTGCAGCCTGATAATCCGGCTGATGGGGTACCGGTTTCGGGACCTACGCGCCTTCCGGAAACGCTGCCGGGATCATTTCCGCAATCACGATGGTGGATGGCTCATCTGCGCCAACCACCTGACGCTTGTCGACTCGGCATTTATCGCCTTTGCCGTCCTGCCCTACTGGCGGTCTATCTTGCACTACCATTGGTTCCCCTGGAACCTTCCCGAAAGGCGCAATTTCAACCGCAATCCCTTCGACACGGCCCTCTGCTACCTCATGAAGTGCATCCCCATCACGAGAGGCGGAGACCGCGAGGAGATAAAGCGGACTCTCGAAAAATGCGATCACCTGCTGTCAACGGGACACTCGATTCTCGTGTTCCCCGAGGGCGGTAGATCCCGGACAGGAAGGATCGACGTGGAGAATTACTCCTACGGAGTCGGACGTTTCGTCAAAAATCTTGACCGGATGAAGATAATGTGTATTTATTTTCGCGGCGACAGGCAGGAAACGTACAGCTCGATCCCCAGACCGGGCGACACGTTCACCATGGCTGTCGAGGTATTCGAACCGGAGAGACTCGAATACAATGGGCTCAAGGCCCAACGGGACTACGCGGGCCAGATTATCCGGCAACTGTCCCGAATGGAGGAGAGGCACTTTGAGAGTAGGGAACGATATTGTCGACTTGACGGATCCCGCCAGCAGGGAGAAGAGTCAGGATTCCCGGTACCTCAGCAGGGTGTTCACACCCGCTGAGCAAAAGCGGATCAAGAGCTACCCGGAACCCGACGTGCTGCTCTGGGCACTCTGGGCCGGGAAAGAGGCCGCATTCAAGGTGCTCGCGAAGAAAGATCCGGGGCTCCCATTCATCCCCAAGAACTACGAAGTTCATCTCGATGACTATGGCCTGCGGGGCACCTCGACCGATGCAGGAGCCTGCAACCCCCACGTCGAGGGCGTTGTATTGACGCCGGAAGGTACGATCCCGCTGCGCCTTTATCGCCGTTGCACATACATCCATGCCCTGGCGCTCTCGGAGGGGGAAGAATTCTTCGATTACGTCTTCTGGCGGGTGGAAGTCCTGCCGGAGCTCAAGGGTGTGGACTCGCTGGAAGTGGAATCCCGCATCGTCCGGGAGGCACTAAAGCGATGTGTTGCAACGCATCTGGGCTGGAACCAGAAAAACATGGAGATCCGCCGGATGGAGTCGGGCAGCCGTCCCGGCCCGCCGCGCCTGTATTACCAGGGCAAACGGACAACACTGGATCTGAGCCTCAGCCACGACGGCCACTTCGGGGCGTACGCCGTGCTCATCCAGAACCCCAAGAGGGATATGAGAGGACCTGCGGATCCTGCCGTCGAATGCGCTCAGGAGAAACCGGCGGGTTGAAGATCAGAAAGCAGAATGGATCAGAAAAAGAGGCAGGGCTCAAAGGCCCTGCCTCTTCTGTTTTCCCGATGAGACTGCGACGCGGGGTGATGATTTGCTGCTCAGCCTTTTTGCTCTTGAATCGACGAGCTTCTGGAAACGCATCGCCATTTCGGGCCCCTTGGCCTCGTCCTCGTGTTTGAAAAAAACGAATACCTGCTCCCACTTTTCGGAAAGGATTCTTTCCGCCCATCGCGACAGATCGGCATCCGTATAATCGGAGCGACGCAGGCGCAAGTACCCCCACGGCGCCGTAGGAATGATCTCACTTGCCGGATTCTCGTCTCTGTCGTCAATGCAGAGACTGCATCCCCGTTTACGCAAAAGATCCAGAATTGCGGCATCGAACCCGGACGGGCCGCGAAACTCGAATGCACAGAGCGCAGGACCGCGGATCAGATCGAGAAAACCTTCCAGCGCAGGACGATCCGCTTGAAAACTTTTCGGAAACTGAAATAATACCGGTCCCCGTTTCTTTTCGAGGACGGACAGCGACCGGAAGAGATATCCCGTTTCCGCGTCCACATTTTTCAACTGTTTAAAGTGCGTAATGATCCGAGGCGCCTTGATGGCGAAGATGAAGTCTGGGGGGACCTGTTCTGCCCAGGATGCAAGGACACCCTCCCCGGGCATATGATAAAAGGTATTATTGATCTCCACCGCGCTGAACCGTTCTGAATAGAAGCGAAGCATTTCCTTGGGCGAGATCTTTTGCGGGTAGAATTTCCCTTTCCATGCCTTGTACCCAAACCCGCTTGTTCCGATATAGAATTTCATTTCCGAAGTCCTCCTGCGCCGCCTTGACTGGAGGCA
>DATJPI010000077.1:0-16535 GCA_035506495.1 Syntrophales bacterium | reverse complement strand
ACGCGTGATGCCAAAACCAACGGTATCGTCCTGAACGAAAAAATCTGCCTGGGCGCCAAGTGCATGAAATGCGCCGAGGCCTGCCCGGCCAAGTACGTCCGCGGCAACCCCGATACAGGTCAACCGCTGATCTGCGATCTCTGCGGCGGTGATCCCCAGTGCGTCAAGGCGTGTCATGAGCAGTCCGGCAATCCCCAAGGACCCTGCCTTATGAGCCGGCCCATTGGTATCGGCATGAACATGTCCTTCCGTAATGTCACGCCGGAAGAGGCGGGCAAAGATCTCGCAAGCCTGATGTTTTACCCGAACGTCGACGGCAAACGGGTCGTTCCCACCAAGGCCAGGAAAGGGAGGTGATCACCATGGCAGAACCCAAAGGCGGAAATTTCGGTAGAGTGCTGGAGATCGACCTCAGCAAACAGACGTACAAGACAAGGCCTGTCTCTGACGAAATCTTTCAGCAGTACATCGGCGCCCGCGGCCTCGGGGCCTACTATGCCGTAACGGAATACAAGGCGGGGAAAAATCCCCTCGACGAAGATGCCTTCGTCTTCGTGGGCTCGGGGCCCCTGTCAGGGACCATGTGCGTCTCCCCGAGGACCAGCATCGTGAACAAGAACCCCTACACGGGCCTTCTGAACCACGGCGAATGCGGTGCCCACCTGGCGAGCGAACTCAAGTGGGCCGGCTGGGACGGCATCTACATCAAGGGCCGTGCGAAGAAGCCCGTCTGGTTCTCCGTGGTGAACGACAAGGTGGAATTCCGCGATGCCTCGAAGATGTGGGGCAGGACGACGGACGACACCCACGAGATGATGGTCAAGGAAATGAAGGACTCCCGCATCCGCTCGATCGTCATCGGCCCGGCAGGCGAGAACGGCGTTCTCTACTCCTGCCTGATCGTGGAGCGATTCCGCGCCGCGGCGCGCAGCAACGCGGGATCTGTCTTCGGCGACAAGAAACTCAAGGGCTTCGCCGTGCGCGGCACGAAGTACGCCGTGCCCGTCGTGGACAACGCCAAGTTCCTCGCGGCCGCCAAGGTCGCCAAGGAAACCAACATCAATGACCCGGGAGCGGGTAGAAGAAAGGTGTGGGGCACGGCCAGTTCGCTCGAGACCAACAACTTCGTGCTCGGCTCGCTGGTCGTAAAGAACTACCAGAGCACCTGGTGGCCCGACATCGTCAAACTCGGGGCCGAGGAGGCCGAGAGAACGTTCTGGAAGCGGCACGTGGCCTGCACCAATTGCGTTACGCACTGCCTGAAACTGGGCGTGCTGCGTGAAGGCAAATACAAGGGGCTTGTTGCCGAGGCCCCCGAGTATGAATCCGGCGGTCTGTTGGGCAGCAACCTCGGCATGAAGGACTTCGACCAGATGACAGCCCTCATAGAGGCTTGCGATGCCTACGGCCTCGACTACATCTCCACGGGCGGGGTGCTGGGCTTCGTAACGGAAGCCTTCGAAAAGGGCGCCCTGAAACCGGCGGACCTCGACGGCCTGAAGCCCAAGTGGGGCGACGGCGAAACCTACATGAAGCTGATCGACAAGATCGCCTACAAAGAAGGAAAGGCAGGAAAGCTCCTTTCCCTAGGTGTAGCCCGGATGTCCAAGCAGATCGGAAAGGGAACCGATGCCTATGCCATCGTAATCAAAGGACGGGAGCTGGCGGCCCATGACCCGCGTGGCGACAAGCCCAGATTTTACAGCTACTGCATAGGCACCAACGGGGCGGACCATGCCGAGGGGGCAAGCAGCAGCGAACTCTGCCGAGTGGCCATGAACGATTCGCTGTGCCTGTGCACCTTCACGGCATCGGGGGTCTGGGGCAACGATACGGATAAGATCGTCACCAATATGCTCAACCCGCTGTGCGGCTGGGAGTGGAAGACCGAGGACTACTGGAAGGCGGCCAAGCGGATCGTGACAGCCGAGCGTGTCTTTAATGTCCGCGAGGGCATCAGCTCCAAAGACGACCGGCTGCCCAAGCGCATGTACGCGGAAAAACTACCCGCGGGCCCGAAGAAGGGTGTCGTCTTCACCGAGGAGGACCAGAAGAAGTTTGAGAGCGAAGCCTACAAGTTCCTGGGCTGGGACGAAAAAGGCGTTCCGACGGAGGCATCGCTCAAAGCCTATGGCCTTGAATTCCTCATCGACGATCTCAACGCGGCTAGAAAGAAGTATAATCTTTAGGATAATTTAACGGAGGGGCGGGTGAGTTCATCACCCGCCCTTTTTCTTTAAGCCGTCGATATGCCTGCCTTTATTCCAATCATGCGGTGCATAGGCAGCATGGATGGGCCGGTTCTCCAAAGCCCTAAATGACTGATCATCAGATGACTTATGTCAAACATGACATAAGTACTTGATTTAATTGTTCATTTATCGAAAAAAGGTTTGACTTCACTCCTTTGTTGCGATTATAGTGCACGCCGAACGAAGGAAGACTTCAGGATCCTCGTTCATCAGCCAAGGGTTCTCGTCCAGTTCCTTCCGAAGAGTTCCCTTGTCAGGGAGAGGCAGCAGTCAGAGGGAGTCGTTGTTCGGAAAGCCTGCTTGGAAGCGGCTGAACGGATGTATGCTATCCGCAGAACAACAGAACGACGGAGTTCACGACGGATCCCGGATGGTTGCAACATCTCACAATTCTCATAATGTTCACCAGATCAAATCGCCCAACCAGTCCTCCACGTCCGTACCATCGCACGATAGAGCACGCCTGCGGCCACCCCGTCAGTCCGGGAGGGTCTGCTCACATTCTGAAAGGAGCTTGAGATGAAGAAAGGATTGCTTGTTCTCGCCATCATTTTTACTGTCACACTGGTTTTTTCGGGCATGCTTCTCGCCCAGGCCAAGAAGGGCCCCGCCGCCGAAGGCAAGGCCGTCTGGGATTTCATCCAGAAGGAAAAGTACCAGAGCTGGAAGATGTGGCCCGGCACCGAGGCCCAGTATCAGGGTCCCGACCCCCACGGCGCCTTCCTGACGACCTACGTAAATGCCGCAGCCTTCGACGCCATCAAGGGCAAGAAGGGCAAGCTCCCCGAGGGGGCCATGATCGTCCAGGACAACTTCGGCAAGGACAAGAAACTCAAGTGGGTCGATGTGATGTACAAGGTGAAGGGCTACAACCCCAAGGGCGGCGACTGGTTCTGGGCGCAGCTCAAGCCGAGCGGCAAGGTGGACTCGGAAGGCAAGGTCGATGAATGCATCAAGTGCCACGAGGCCCAGAAGACCAATGACTACACCTGGACAAGCAAGCTGAAATAGCCCGATCCTTCGGGCCGACTACGAGAATTAAGGAATGTATATAAAGAAAGAGTGAAAGGGGGTATGCCTGGTTTCATTTTTCGAATGATTGATGAGTCAAGCCGATAACACAAGGCAATTCAATGGAGGTTAGACATGGAAGACAAGAAACTGCCTGATGTCCTCAAGAAGGAAACGACACGTCGTGACTTCCTGAGGGGAACTGCCACGGCGGCCGGCAGCGCCATCGCGCTGACCGCGGTCGGCGGCATCGCACCGAAGAAGGCCGAGGCCCAGTACACGACTCAAACTGCGCCGGGCACCAAGCCCTATGCGCAGAAGTACCGCTTCGCCGAGCGACAGAACTGCACGGGCTGCCGGAGCTGCGAGTTTGCCTGCTCGCTTTTTCACACCGGAACCGTCCGCCCTGCCCTTTCCCGGATTTACATCGCCAAGTATCATGACATTGTCGATTTCCCGGTCATGTGCTGGCATTGCGACGACGCGCCCTGCATCGCCGCCTGCCCGACAACGCCGAAGTCAATCCAGAAGGACGCCAAGACCAACGGCATCGTCCTGGACCCGAAGATCTGCCTGGGTGCGAAGTGCATGAAGTGCGCCGAGGCCTGCCCTGCAAAGTACATCCGCGGCAACGTCGACACGGGTCAACCCCTGATCTGCGATCTCTGCAACGGCGATCCTCAGTGCGTGAAAGCGTGCATGGAGCAGTCCGGCAACCCGCAGGGACCCTGCCTCACGGGACGGCCGCTCGGAATCGGCGTGAACATGGCCTTCAGAGATGTGACGCCCGAGCAGGCAGGTAAAGACCTCGCGAACCTCCTGTTCTATCCCAACGTCGAGGGCAAGAGGGTCGTGCCCGCGAAGACCAAGACCAAGAAGGGGAGGTGATAACATGGCAACACCCAAAGGTGGAAATTTTGGCAAAGTTCTGGAAATCGACCTGAGCACACAGACATACAAAACGCGGACGGTTTCCGATGAAATCTTTCAGAAATGGATCGGCGGCCGGGGCCTTGGGGCCTACTATGCCGTGACAGAATACAAAGCGGGAAAGAACCCCCTCGACGAGGACTCCTTCGTGTTCGTGGGACCGGGGCCCCTGTCGGGGACCATGGCCGTTTCCCACCGGACCTGCTTTGTGAACAAGAATCCCTACACGGGTCTTCTGAACCACTCCGAATGCGGAGCCCACCTTGCCAGCGAGATCAAGTTCGCCGGATGGGACGGCCTTTACATCAAGGGCCGCGCCAAGAAACCCGTCTGGCTTTCCATCGTGAATGAAAAGGTGGAATTCAAGGACGCATCGAAGATGTGGGGCATGACAACCGACGAGACCCACGAGATGATGGTAAAGGAGATGAAGGATCCCCTGATCCGGACGGCCGTCATTGGCCCTGCGGGCGAGAACGGGGTCCCCTATGCCTGCATGATCGTCGAGCGTTTCCGGGCCTCCGCCCGCAGCAACACCGGAAATGTGTTCGGCAACAAGAAACTGAAAGGCTTTGCCATTCGCGGCACGAAGTACGCCGTACCTGTCGCGGACAATGCAAAGTTTCTTGCGGCCGCCCGGGAGGTGAAGGAAATCAATCTCAACAGCGAATGCTGGGAAGGCGTCAAGCGCTGGGGCACCGGCGGTCTTATGGAGCTCAAGAACTTCCTGCACGGTTCGCTCGTTACGAAGAATTACCAGACGACCTGGTACCCCGACGTCGTGAAACTCGGCGGCGAGGAGGCGATGAGAACCTTCTGGAAGAGGCATGCAGCCTGTACCAACTGCCCGACGCACTGCCTGAAGCTGGGCGTGATCCGTCAAGGCAAGTACGCAGGCCTGGTCGCCGAAGGTCCCGAGTACGAATCCGGCGGCCTGCTGGGTACGAACCTGGGCATGACAAAGTTCGACGAGATGATCGCCCTCATCGAGGCCTGTGACGCTTACGGTCTCGACAACATCTCGACGGGCGGTGTCCTCGGCTTCGCAACGGAGGCCATGGAAAAAGGCGCCCTGAAGCCGGCAGACCTAGACGGCCTGAAGCCCAAGTGGGGAGACGGCGACACCTATATGGAGATGATCCGCAAGATCGCCTATAAGGAAGGCAAGGCCGGCAAGCTCATGGCCCAGGGTGTTGACAAGATGGCCAAGCAGATCGGCAAAGGCTCCGAGGCTTACGCAAACACGGTGAAAGGCAGGGAGCTGGCGGCACACGACCCGCGCGGCGACAAGGCCCGGGCTTATAGCTACTCCATGGGCACGAACGGCGCCGACCACCACGAAGGCGCGAGCGCGAAGAACCTTGGCGATATCGTCATGGCCGACTCGCTTTGTATGTGCACCTTCACGTCGGTTCTTGTCTGGGGCGCTAACATGGACAAGATCTCCACGGGTCTGCTCAACCCGCTGTGCGGCTGGGCCATGACTCCGGATGACTTCTGGACGACGGCGAAGAGGATCATGACGGCCGAGCGTGCCTTCAACGTCCGTGAAGGCATCAGCTCCAAGCAGGATGATCTGCCTCCCCGCATGAGGAAGGAAAAGCTTCCCGCTGGACCGCGGAAGGACGCTGTCTTCACCGACGAGGATCTCAAGAAGATGCACGAGGCAACATACAGTTTCTTCGGCTGGGACGCCAAGGGCATTCCGACGGAGGCATCGCTTAAGGCCTATGGCCTCGATTTCTTGATCGCCGACGTCAACGCGGCAAAGAAGAAGTACAACATCTAACCGTTCGATTTCGATTGCAGGGGCGGGTGATTCGCTCACCCGCCCTTGCATTTTTTATCTGCAATCATTATAGTACGTTCGGTCCGTAACCGCGGAGGAGAGGGGTCGGTGATACGGAACATGGAACGATCAGGGCACAAGTGCACCCATGGCCTTTTCACGAAGGGACACGATCCAACTTCTCGTCAGCGGCGCCGTCTCGGCCGTCCTGTTCAGCCTGTTTAAGGTGAGCGGGGCGAAGGCCCTGCCACGCCCTCCCGGAGCCCTCGAAGAAAAATCCTTTCTCGAGTACTGCGCCCGCTGCTACCGCTGCGTCGATGTCTGCCCTGTCGATGCGATCCAGCCTGCCGGCATCGCAGGCGGCATCGTCAGCTTCGGCACCCCTGTCCTCGAACACAAGAAGTGCATCTTCTGCATGGCCTGCATCAAGGAGTGCCCGACGGGGGCCATCGCCAAAATTTCCCGTGACGAAATCGACATCGGCAATGCCGTCATCAACCGGGACACGTGCATTACATGGACGGGCGAGGAGAAGTGCACACGATGCTTCGATGCCTGCCGCTACGACGCCATCAAGCTCGAGAAGGACATCTATCCCGTCGTCCTGGAGGATCTCTGCACGGGCTGCAACGCCTGCGAGAAGAAGTGCCCTACGAAACCCAAGTCCATCGTCACCTTTTACGACAAGGTCAAAAGAATGCCTCCCCCCGAAAAGCGTATTGCCATGCGCCTCGAGGAGGAAAGCGGCCGTCGTCCTTCACATGGTCGAGAACCGGGATTCACGGACTGGCTGAAAGGGCGAGTGAGGAAGCTGGGGGAGCATTACGGAGTTATTAAAGAGGACGAAGAGGAATAAGGGGACAGGGGACAGGGTATAGGGCCCAGGGTGTAGGGTAAAGAGTTAAGAGAATGCCGGAAAGAGAAATCAAAAAGACAATTCTTGTCGTCGGCGGCGGGGTGGCCGGCATGACGGCGGCCCTTGATCTCGCCGGAGCCGGGCACCGGGTCCATCTCGTCGAGAGCGGCTACGACCTTGGCGGCCAGGTGGCGAAGCTCGACAAGTTCTACCCGACGGACCACTGCGCCTTCTGCCCTCTCTGGACAGAGATACGACGCTGCAAGGAGAGTCCTCTTGTCTCCCTTCACACGACCTCGAGCGTGGAGACTCTGGAGAAATCCAATGGACGTTACCGGGCCGTCATTGCGAAATCAGCAACGGCTATCGACCCGGATCTCTGCATCTGTTGCGGCCGCTGTGAAAGCGCCTGCCCGAAGGGCGTGGCCCGCCCCATCTGGGAACACGCCTACCCTTCCGTCTACCTCATCGACCGGAATCGATGCGGAGACTGCCGGTCATGCGAAGAAGTGTGCCCCACGAAGGCCATCAGCTTCGAGCGCGAAGGAGTGAAGACGGAGCTTTCCATTGACGAAGTTATCTGGGCGGCGGGGTTCACCGAGGTGAGCCTGGCCCCCCTGAAGGAATTCGGCTGGGGGACTCACCCCGACATCATGACCTCGCTCGAGTTTGAGGCATGGAAGGCCGAGGCAGGCGAAAATAAGGGGGCCATCCTCAAGCGCTCCAACAAGGCAGTGCCCCGAAGCATCGCCTTCATCCAGTGCGCGGGTGCACGGGACCTGAGGCTCCTTCCCCACTGTTCCTCTGTGTGCTGCATGCACGCCCTCAAGCAGGCACAGTGGGTCAAGCGCAGAAACCCCGATATCCAGTGCGTGATCCTCTATACCGACCTCCGCACGGTGGGCCGCGATTACTATGAGTACTCCCTGCGCGACTTCGGAAATAACGGCATCCGGCTCGTCCGCGGACGGCCCTCGCTGATCTATCCCCTGCCTGCAGGCAACGGCATCGCCGTGAAATTCGAAGACACCGCCACGCAGCAGCGCGAGATCTGGAAGTTCGACATGGTGATCCTCAACGGAAACCTGGAGCCCACGCTGAAATCCATGCCGGGAGAGCAGCCCGTCCCCGAGCTGGATTCCGAGGGATTCGTGAAGAAATCGACGATCTCCTGCGGCTTCGTCATGGAGCCGGCGGATGTGACGGAGTCGGCGATCCAGGCGGCTTCGGCAGCATTGAGAACAATTGCGGACCAGAAGTAAAATGAAGAAAATCGGTGTCATTCTCTGCAACTGCTTCGGCGAGATCGGCAAGACCATCGATCTGGAATCCATCCGGAAGAGACTCGAAGTCGACCCGGCTGTGGATTGCGTCACGATCGCTGAATCGCTCTGCCTGCCCGGTGATGCGCGGCGTACCCAGGCCTTGATCCGCGAACGCGGTATCGGCAAGGTCCTCATCGGCGCCTGTTCGCCTTACGGGAAAATGGGATTCGTCAGAACCGCCCTGTCCCGAGAGGGAGCCGACATCCGGACGGTGCGCGCTGCGGACCTGCGGGAGGGCTGTGCCTGGGTTCACGGCAAGGACCCCGAAGGCGCTACACGCAAGGCAGCGGCCCAGCTCGCCATGGAGCTTGCGCTCCTGAAGAACATGCAGACCTCGAAGGACGTTGACGTCCGGACGCAACAGGAAGCCCTGGTGATCGGGGCCGGTGCTGCCGGGCTCTCGGCAGCCTGCGGTCTTGCCCGACTCGGTGTCAGGACCCACCTCATCGATCGCGGATCGGTACCGGGAGGGCTCCTCAATATTGTCACGAAGACCTATCCGGCGGATGAGCCCGGTCCGGAAAAGATCAAAAGCCTTGTCGACGAGACGGCCGGCAACCCGCTGATCCGGTTTTACGCGAAGACGAAGGTAACCTCTGTCAAAGGATATGCCGGTGATTTCAAGGTCTCTCTGACCGGCCCGGAAGGAAAGGCGAACCTGCGCGTGGGCGCCGTCGTGCTGGCCACAGGGGCGAGGGTCCTCTTTCCCCAGGGCTCCTTCGGCTATGGCAAGATCAAGAACGTCATCACCCAGATGGAACTGGAGCGGCGATTCGCGACAGGTGCGGCATGCTGTAAGACGGCCGTGTTCATCCAGTGCGTCGGCGCACGAAACGCCGAGCGGCCCTACTGCTCCACGATCTGCTGCCCGCTGTCCATCAAGAACGCCATGCGGATCATGGATGAGAACCCCGGCGCAACGGCCTATGTCCTTCACCGCGATATCATGACGCCGGGCAGCACCCTGGAGGCGTATTACCGCAAGGCTCTTCAGCGGGGCGTCCAGTTCATCCGCTTCGATGCGCAGCGCCCGCCGGAGATGCGCGGACAGGATCAGGTCAGCGGCATCGAGGTCTTCGACTCGGCAAGCGGCGTCAGCCGGTCCATCGAGGCGGATCTGCTCGTCCTGAGCACGCCCTTCATCCCGGATCCCGAGGCAGCAACACTCGCCCGGATGCTAAACATCCCCGTCGACAAATACGGCTTTTACGCCGAGGTTTACCCGGTCCACCCCGTGGAGACAAGAAACGACGGCATCTTCATCTGCGGCACGGCCCGCTGGCCCGCTTCCTCGGACCAGGCCATCGCCCAGGGCGAGGCAGCGGCCATGAAGGCGGCCGGCTTCCTCGGAAGAGAAACCATTTCCGCCTTCACCATGGCCCGTGTCCCGGGAGGGAAACTCGGGCACGCCGCCGCCGATGCCGCGGCCTGTACGGGCTGCGGCAACTGTGTCGCCGTCTGTCCCTACGAGGCCTGCAGGCTCCAGAGGACGGGAAACCGATCGGTGAGCCGCGTTATCAAGATCCGCTGCAAGGCCTGCGGCAACTGCGTTTCCGTCTGCCCAAACGGGGCCATGCAGATGCCCGAGCAGAATGACCAGGTCATCGGAGAGATGATCCGTCAGGCGTTCCGGGAGGTACGCTGAGATGTCCGCAGGAATAAACGACATGAAAATCCTCGTCTTCACCTGCCGCTGGTGCGGCCTCATCGGGGCCGATGCTGCGGGACGAAAGCGCATCGAGCTGCCCGCCTCTTTCCGGGTCATCCCGGTGGATTGCGCGGGATATGTGGAGCCGGACGCGGTGATCCGCGCCTTGGCAAGCGGGGCAACGGGTGTTGCTGTCCTGGGCTGCCACATCGGAGGATGCCGGTTCAACGACGCCAACCACCCTGCCCTCAAGCGACTGGAGCTGCTCAAGACGCTTCTCGACACGACGGGCATCGGCGGGAACCGGCTGCTGCTTGGCTTTGGCACGGCCCACGAGTCGCATCAGTACGCTGAGATGATCCTGGCCTTCCACAAGGAATTGGAGGGCATGCCCGCGATGAAGGCGTGGCTGCCTTCGGCGTCGCCGACGCCGGGGATGTAACTGGCTGATTAGTAATGGGTTGATTCGTAGTTTCTTTTACTCGTCTACCCAATTACTTAGTTTCTTAATTACTCAATTACTTCATTGCTTCGTGAGATGCAGAAACAAGTAAGGCAGAAAGCAAAAGAAATCCTCGAGAAGAAGGAAGCCGACGGTATCCTGGGGCTGAAGAAGGGCCTGTGGGATGTGATCCATCCCCACGTCTTCACGAGCCCTGCCGAGATCGATGCCCTCGTGATCGAGCCCAAGTGGCTCCTTTCGAAAATGGCCCGTTCGATCCTTCGGGAGAAACCACAGGCCTGGCGGCTGGCCGTCGTCGTCCGGGGATGCGACGAACGGGCTGTCGTAGAACTCATCAAGCGCAATCAGATCGATCGAGATCGGCTTCTCACCATCGGCTACGCCTGCGACGCAGACCGGGCAAAAGCGTGCCTCTGCAGTCGTCCCTACCCGCAGAAGCTCGACGCAGGGAGCGCCGTGGAAGGCACCAACCCGATGGACGACGAGCGGGTGAAGGCCTACCTTGAGGGCGACGCGGGCAAGCGGATGGAAATGTGGGCCGCCCAGCTCAGGCGCTGCATCAAGTGCTACGGCTGCCGCAACTCCTGCCCCATCTGTGTCTGCGTTCCCTGCAAGCTCGAGGAAGAAATCTGGGTGGAGCGCGGCGTCGTGCCGGCGGAGATGGTCTCCTTCCATCACATCCGCGCGTTTCATCTGAGCGACACCTGTGTCGCCTGCGGGGCCTGCCAGGAGGCATGCCCCGTGGGAATACCGCTCATGACACTCCAGCTCGCGATGCGGGCGGCACTCAAGAAGGACTACAACTACGAGGCGGGGCTCGATGCAAATCGAAAATCCCCTGTTCTCTTTGATTTCGTGAAGGAACCCTGCACCGGGCAGCAAGTGCCCGACTGGGTTGACAGCATGGGGAAAAAACCATGAACCCCGAATTCATCCGAACCATATGTCCCTACTGCGGCACGGGATGCGGGCTCATCCTCAAGATCGAGAATGGACGTGCAGCGGCTACCTATCCCGATCGGGAAAACCCTGTCAGCCGCGGATCGCTCTGCGTGAAGGGCTGGGTTGCCCACGAGTTTGTACACCACCCGGAGCGTCTGAAGGCGCCGCTTCTGCGCAAGGGCGATGCCTTCGTGGAAATCTCCTGGGAGGAAGCCATCGCTCTGGCCTCGCAGAAGCTCAGGGAGACGGCCGCACAATACGGCCCCGACAGCGTCGGCGGGCTCTCCTCGGCCAAGTGTACCAACGAGGAGAACTACCTCTTCCAGAAGCTCATCCGGGCGGCCTTCCGAACGAACAACGTGGACCACTGCGCAAGGCTCTGTCACGCCGCCACCACCGTCGGCATGCTCCAGACTCTGGGCAGCGGCGCCATGACGAATTCCATCTCGGATCTGGCGGGTGCGGATTGCATCCTCTTTATCGGCTCGAATGCCGCCGAGAGCCACCCCGTCCTCATGGGCGAGGTCTACAAGGCCCTGGACCGGGGGGCCAAGATGATCGTCATCGACCCGAGGGAAACCCCGGTGGCGCGCAACGCCCACAAGCTTCTCAGGCTCACCCCGGGGACGGATATTCCGCTTCTGGCGGGAATGATGCGCCACATCATTGACAGGGGGCTTCACAATGCCGACTTCATCGAGAAGCGGACGGAAAATTTTGAGGCTCTCAAGACATTCCTCCAGGCCTGGCCCCTGGACAAAGTTGCCAGGGAGACCGGAATCGACGAGGCCACGATCCGCGAAGTGGCCGAAACCTACGCAAAAGCCGACAACGCCGCCATTGTTTACTGCATGGGCATCACGCAACACGCCTGCGGGGCGGCCAACGTGATCGCCGTCTGCGACCTGGCCATGCTCTGCGGCCACGTGGGAAAGCCTTTCTCGGGGATCTACCCGCTTCGCGGCCAGAACAACGTTCAGGGCGCCTGCGACATGGGGGCCCTCCCGAACCTCTACCCCGGCTACCAGGCCGTGGCCGACCCGGCTATCCGCGAAAAATTCCAGAAGGCCTGGAAGGCGGATCTCTCCGACAAGCCGGGCCGAACGGTGACGGAGCTCATCAACGCGGCGGGCAAGGATATCCGCTCCCTCTACATCATGGCCGAGAACCCGTGCGTGAGCGACCCCGACGTGAGCCACGTCATGGAAGCCCTGCAGCGGCTCGACTTCCTGATCGTGCAGGATATCTTCCTCACGGAGACGGCGAAGTTTGCCCACCTCGTGCTGCCCGGCGCCTGCTTTGCCGAAAAAACCGGGACCTACACGAATACGGAGCGCCGATTCCAGCTCCTGCACAAGGCCGTCGACCCTCCGGGAAACGCGAAGGGCGACTTCGAGATCCTCTGCCTCATGGGGAAGGCCCTGGGACTTCCCTTCGACTATGCAACACCCGCCGAGGTGATGTCGGAATACGCCAACCTCGTGCCGGCCTATGCAGGGATCTGCTTCGACCGGCTGGAGCGTGCGGGTCTGCAGTGGCCCTGCCCCGAAGAGAGCCATCCGGGGACGCGATTCCTGCACGGCGAGAAATTCACCCGTGGATTGGGCCGGTTTGTGATCCCCGACTACACGCCGCCCATGGAAACGCCTGACGCGCAGTACCCGTACTACCTCAACACGGGGCGCGTCTTTGCCCACTACCACACGGGAACGATGACACGGCGCTCGCCCTTCCTGAGCCGGGAAATCGAGGACCCCTACGTGGAGATCCACCCCGACGACGCCACGGCACTCGGCCTCGGCCCCGGTGATCGGATCCGCCTCACCTCGCGCCGCGGCAGCATCGTGACGACGGCGCGGATTACGGACCGGGTGGCGAAGGGAAGCATCTTCGCACCCTTCCACTTCACCGAGGCGAGGGCCAATATGCTCACAAACCCGGTTCTCGACCCGGCTTGCAAGACGCCGGAGTACAAGGTCTGCGCCGTCAAGATGGAAAAGGAACGCCATGAAACAACGGCTGGATAAAATCGAGGAAGCCAAGAAACTCTCGGGAGCCCCGGGCTGCGTCGAATGCGGCCGCTGTGTCGCCGCATGCCCGATGGCGGAGATGTACACCAATTTCGGAATCGAGATGTCGCCCCGGGGCATCATCAAGAAGACCCTCATCGGCGCGAACGTCGTCGAGGACAAGTTCATCTGGTACTGCACGGAGTGCAACAGCGGCACCGACGTTTGCCCCCAGGGGGTGAGCTGCAGAGACCTGATCCGCAAGCTCCGCGAGGCGGCCATCGAGGAAAACGTCGTCGAGAACGCCAAGCGATGCAGCGCCTGCGGCCGGCATTTCCTCGCCGTTCCCGTGGAGGAATTCGTCCTGGGACGTCTCAAGACGGAACCGGCAAACGTCCGCAAGGCCCTCGAGACGTGTCCGTCCTGCAGGCGTGAGATCTATCTGCTGCGGAATGCGTGAAGCAGTGACAGAAGTGGCAGAAGTGACAAAAGTGGCGGAAGTGAAGGAAGTGAAACAAGTGGGTTTAAATCCCGATACCCGACTCCCGATACCCGATACCCTGCCGCAGAGCGGCTTGAGACTCGAGGACCTGCGACCCCGCGCGCCGGAGAAGAGGAAGTTCTCCGACTGGTTCATGCCGCGGCGAAACAAGTACATCCTCTTCGACCCCGCAAAGTGCACGGGCTGCGGAACCTGCGAGATGATCTGCTCGACGCGCAACGTCTCGAAGGTTGCCCCCGCCCAGGCCAGCGTCAAGGTCCTCACCGACGAGAAGCTCGGGAAGAATTTCGCCGTCCTCTGCCAGCACTGTCGCAGGCCCTTGTGCCTCGAGGCATGCCCGACGCGGGCCATCGAGAAGGGCGACGACGGCATCGTCAGGATCGACGATTTATTCTGCGTGGATTGCGGCCTCTGCACCATGGCCTGCCCCGAGGCGGCACCCCTTCGCGACCCGGCAAACCAGGTCGTCCACAAGTGCGACCTCTGCGAGGGCGACCCGCTGTGCGTGAAGCACTGCCCGGAGAACGCCCTCACCTATACGAGAGGCAAGGCCCTGCGCTGGATCAAAGCGGCCCGGTGGGGTGTCCAGGCCCTTTCATTTCTCTTCCTCGTCATTCTCGTCGTGGGGACCTTCTGCTATTTCAGGGCGGGAACGGTGGAGCTTTCCTGCCCGACGGGGACCCTGCAGAACATCGCCTCGTCGGGAACGCTGATCTTCATGGGCGCTTCGTCAGCCCTGGCCCTGATCATCCTGACAGTCCTCTTCGGCAGAGTCTTCTGCGGCTGGGTCTGTCCCTTCGGCTTCGTGCTGGACCTGGTGGATAAGATCACCCCGAAGAAACTGGGCTGGCCGAATTTCCTGAAGAGCCGCATGACCAAGTACGGCATCCTGGGAGGCGCCGTCGGAAGCAGCGCCGTGCTCGGATATCAGGCCTTCTGCGCCGTCTGCCCCATCGGGACACTATGCCGGTCCTACGGGGTCCAGTCCTTCATGCAGAGCGCCGAATTGGCCATTGTGCCGGTCCTGGCAGCCACGGAGATCGCCGAGCGCAGGTCCTGGTGCCGCTATCTCTGCCCCGTGGGGGCTACCCTCGGCATAGCCAGCCTTTTGAGGCTGCCCAAGATTGCCATCGGGGCACGGAAGTGCAAGAAATTCTCCTGCATCCAGTGCGCCGAGGTCTGCCCGGTGGGAATCATCAATGCCGACGAGCTTCGCGAGGGCATCTCCCCGAAGGTCCCCATGACGGAATGCATCATGTGCCTGCGCTGCGTGGACCGCTGCCCCTACAGCGCTGCGAAAGTCAGGTTCCGCTGGCAGAAAGCGACCCCCGGAGAGACTAACGCATGAGCCTCTACCAGCCCTTCTACAACAGGAAAATCGGCGTCGTCGACCTGACGACCCTCTCGACCTACATGGTGGAGCTCCCGCTCGAGACCTGTCAGGAGCACGTCGGCGGCGCAGCGATCAACGCCCGGATCCTGGCAGAATATGAAAGCGACAGCCTCGTTTTCGGGACGGGCCCCCTGACGGGCACATTCGCACCGGCCTCGGCCCTGCTCGTCGGGACATTCCGCTCGCTCCGCTACGATCACCTCTGCCACGTACCTTTCATGCTTCGTTGCGGCCCGGAAATGAAGTTCTCGGGCGTGGACTTCCTGGTCATCCGGGGCGCGGCAAAGGAGTCCTGCGCGATATCCATCGACCGCGGCAGTGTCCGAATAGTACCCTTGACGGATGACAGGCATCGCACCGTTCCCGAGCTGATGCAACTGCTGAAGCGAAACGCCCCGACCTTCCGGACCTGCATTGCCGCGGGCCCCGCCGCAGAACAGAATTCGCCTTTCGCCGCAGCCTCCATCGAGGGTCACGGAAGCCTCGACCGGTCAGGTCTCGCCTCCAGGATGGCAGCGAAAAATCTGAAGGCTATTCTTTTCAACGGCATCGAGGGCCTCAGCATCCGCGAGGATCACCCGACGCTCGCCAAGGCCGTGGAAAAGATGCTTCAGGACTCCGGTGCCCGTGCAAGCAAGGGGTTTATTCCCGTTGTGAGGAGACTTCCGGACGGTGAAGAAGCGGCAAAAATACTCCGGGGAAAAATCGGAAGAAACAGGGCCTGCTATCACTGCCCCTGCCCCTGCATGACCTACGCAGGCTTCAGGAAACCGGGAGACGGCTCTGAAAAAAAGGGTCTGCTGCTCATGGATCACAGCGGCTGGGCCTCTCTATCGCTCAAGTCCGATGATGCCCTTCCGCTTCTCCATAGGTGTCTGGAGCTGGGACTGGATCCCCGGGCCGCCGGTTATGGCCTCCGCGAGGACCGGCCACTGCGGGAGTCTTTGAACGCCATCGACAGGCTTGCCACGGCCGGGGCGTCCATTGACGACGAGGACTACCCCTCAAACCCCGACATCGACACCCGGACATATCGTATTTTCGGCGGGGGGATTCCCCCCCTTGCTTCCGGTGAGGTCTGGACAGAACGGGTTGCCACGGCCATGATCCTGGGTGTGTGTCCGATTTTTATGCAGCTTGCCCGCCGCCTGAACCGCACCGATCTTCTGCGCTTCATTTCGGGCGATGCTGAGGAGATCAAAGTCATGGGTGAAAGGATCGATCGGGAGATCAGTACGCTGTTGGAGGGGAAAATTCCGGAAGAAAGGGTGTAGGGACCAGGGGGTAGGGACGAGTAAAAACGAGGCAAGAAGATGACAACAAAAAAGGATCGGGAAATGCCTTCCCGATCCTTTTCTCTTTTCGTTTCTCTGGTCCCTACACCCTTGTCCCTCGTCCCTAATCTCCAAAGAATG
>DATJPI010000076.1:0-5125 GCA_035506495.1 Syntrophales bacterium | reverse complement strand
CGAGGAGTTCAAGCGAACCGGCGATGCGCGCGTCATATGGGAAGCTCACTTCGCAGGGATCGACATCGGCTACTGCCATATGGAGAAGATGGCCAATCTCGCAGCCATCGGGCGGCCCCACGGGTTCACGGTCATTTGCTTCCCCGTCAAGGTGAAAGGGGCGAGCGCGGGGTGGTGTAGGCCTGTTGCCATCGTAGAAGAGAGGGACTAGGAATTAGGGGGTAGGGTGTAGGGGGTAGGGTGTAGATTCCCTTCTTCTCTCCGTGGGCAAGCAGTGTCGTGAATTTGCCGCACGGGCGCCGGAGTAAAGGACGGCAGAACCTGTTGATTGTTTTGGAACAAGGAATGTGCTAAGGGAGCGCATCACGTCCGAACCTGGACTGCAAAGCAAGGAGACATCACGAACATGGAAGATATGGAAAAGAAAAAAATGAAAGTCAATCTGCAGAACCTCTATAGGGAGGAGATGTTCACCGACATGCGAACGGCGGCGATCCGCCAGCTCACTCCCATAAAGCCCAACGGCGAAATCGACAAAACCCGCAAGTTCGTCTTCGTGGGACAGACCAATATCATGTCCCCCCAGGGACCCCTGCCGGTTCAGTTTCCCATTGACGCGAAAAACCTCCAGGAAGCAGCCGAGAAATTCCCCGAGGTGATGGACGAATTCCTGGCGAAGCTCGCCGAGGAGATCAAGGAGGCACAGCGCCAGGAGCAGTCGCGCATCATTGTCCCGGACAGCAATCTCACGGACCCGAAGATCATACTGAAATAGGCGGAGCCTACTTCAGGGTACAGGGTACAGGGTATAGGGTACAGGGCAGAGAAAGAGTCTTCTTGTTTTCCTGAAGCCTGTCGCCTGTAGTTTGAAGCCGTCGCGAAGCGACGGACGAAACAGACGAAAAAAACGAAATAGACGAAAATGCTGAACCGTGAAGAAACGATTGCGGCGCTGACGCGCTGGAACGACGCCTGGAACGAACACGATCTCGACCGTGTCATGGAACTTCTTCATGACGAAGTGGAGTTCGAGAACTGGACAGGAGGCCGGGTGAAGGGCAAGGAGATCCTTCGGCAGGCCTGGACTCCGTGGTTTGCGAACCACGGAGGGTTTCGCTTCACGACGGAGGATCTTTTCATCGATGAGAAGGCCGAAAAGGTCCTGTTCCGGTGGTCCCTTGACTGGCCATCCTTGGAAAAGGGCCATGAAGGAGAGCCCGAGCGGCGCCGCGGTGTCGATGTGATGCATTTTCGCGACGGGTTGATTATCCAGAAATACACTTATTCCAAGACCACCCTGGAGATCGGTGCAAAGCGAGTCAAGCTCTCAGCCGAAAACTCCTGACATTCTTTTCTTCTCCCCTATACTCGGATCTGAAAGCCTCGATATCAGGAAATGCGCTGGTTGTGCAATTCCCGTCCCCGAGTTGCCCGGAACAGGAAGGCGATGTTCATAACGATCAGGAGCAGCAGGGCGCTGGAAAAGAGGTAGACCGTCCCGAGTGACCATAGCGTCGAAACCCAGCCGACGAGGTAGACGGCAAGGGCGCCGACGCCAAAGATGAGAATCGCCGCAAGGCCGTACCCCGTACTTCGCCAGCGGGGAGGCGTGAAGGTGGCGATGAGGCTGTTCTCGATGGGCTGGATCCCCAGGGCGAAGAAGACGTAGGCCGCCGCTGCGGCAACGAGGTACTGATCTCCGAGAAAAGCCATCAGCAGTGCAAGCGGCAGGATGGCCCCGTTGAACACGATATAGAGCCGTCTCAGTTCGTATCGGTCGGCGATCTTTCCGCCGTAGATTTGTCCGAAAATCCCGGCGATGTAGATCACGGACGTGAGAGCAGCCGCGGCCATGGTCGTCGTGGCGGCCACCGTGGGGATGTTGAGCAGATCGTGCAGGGCCCTGGCGAGGAAACCCGCCTTGAATTCGAGGTAGGCGGGTAGTGCCACGATGTTGATCCGGTAAACGAGCCCGCCCAGCGTGACAATCCAGAAGAAGAGGATTATCGTACCCAGCGGGAAGGCGTTGTTGCCTGCTCCACCGGAGCCGACTGCATTTTCCTGTACGACAGGGGTTTCGTCGATCCTGATGAAAATCAGGGCCACACCCCACAACAGACTCACAGAACCCATGACGGCATAAGCCACTTTCCAGCCCGCAAGCCAATTAAACATCCCTGCCAGGAAAGGCCCCGCGATGAGCCCGATGGTGCCCGCTACGCTGAAGATCCCCAGAGCCGCCCCCCGGTTTTTTGATTTGCGGGAGATGAGTCCCATACCCGCCGGGTGGCAGATGCAGGAGAAAATCCCGATGACCGCAAGCGACCACAGGATCCCTTCGGCTGTCGATGAAAGGGCCGTGAGAAAGGAGCCCGCAGCGCAGCCGAAAAAGCCGATCATAAGGGCAAGTCGGTTGTTTGTGTGGTCGGCAAAAAATCCCCAGGGAAGGGCGCCGAGGCCAAACATGAGAGACATCGGGAATCCCAGTGCAAGGACTTCCTTCAGGCTCATTCCCAACGACAGGGTGAGGGGAATCGCCAGCGCCGGGAAGGCGATCTCGTAGAAGTGGAAAAGGAAGTGAGATGCCACGGGAAAGATGAGGATCTTTTTATCGTCATTCATCGCGCGGGTTTATATCACAGGTGCAGGGAAAATGAGACTGCAATTTGATGCGAGAGTTGGGTGAGACCGAAAACATGTTGACACCGATCCACGATGGTCTCAAAATTCAGACACGGCAGTCTAAAAGGCAAGCGGCGCACAGAACGACTGCTGACGATTCCTGTCCACGGGCCGGATGAAACGGAGGCTTATCATGGCAAAATGGCTCATTGATCCCGACCATACGGTTGCTCATTTCACCACTCGCCACATGATGATCACGAAGGTACATGGTCAGTTCAACCGTTTCTCCGGTGAGATCCGGTTCGACCCTGCGGATGTCCCGGCCACGTCCGTTCTGGTTGAGATCGATGCCTCGAGCGTCTGGACGGGTGTCGAGGCGCGGGATCGCCACCTCCGAAGCCCGGACTTTTTCGATGTCGATCAATTTCCTGTCATTCGCTTCGAAAGCACCAGCGTGGAGATTGCCGGCAGCAATTTCATGAAGGTGCACGGCGAACTGACCGTTCGCAACGTTACTCGTCCCATCCTGCTCCATGCGGCTTTTTTTGGCCCGATGCTGTATCAAGACGAGACCGGGTCCTACACCACGATGGGTTTCTCGGCCACGGCAACCGTCAACCGGGAAGACTTCGGCATGACATGGAACAATGAGTTCGGCCCCGGAAACTTTATGGTAGGCAAGCATATCGAGCTTGCTTTGGATGCGGAAACCGATCTGTCGTCGGAAATCTGAACGGAACCGAGCAGATAGTGAACGGGGCATACGCGGATTGATCTTCCTGCCGGCGGGTGTCGCTCCAACCCTTCTCTCTCCGGTTAGAACAGACGTCTCCGAAACAGAGGCAACAGACCGTGGAAGGAAAGGCCCTGGAGAGACGAAACCGCTTTTCATCAAGCGTCCGCTCGTATATGATTTCATAAATTCACATCGGGAACCCTCATGGACACGGATCAAAGGAAAAGACGGGTTGCGCTACTCTCGGTTATTTCCAATACGATGCTCGTCGTGCTGAAGCTCGCCGTGGGTCTTTTCATCGGCGCCGTCTCCGTCATCTCCGAGGCGATCCACTCGGGGGTCGATCTCATCGCCGCGGGGATTGCCTACTACTCCGTCCGGACATCGGGAATCCCGGCAGACCGGGAACACCCTTTCGGACACGGCAAGATCGAGAACATCTCGGGCACCGTCGAGGCCCTCCTCATTTTTGTCGCCGCGCTGTGGATCCTCTACGAGGCCGTTCAGAAGATCGTCCGGCCTGAACCCCTCGAGATGGCTTCCTGGGGTGTTGCCGTCATGCTCCTGTCGGCCGTCGTCAACACGATTGTGTCCCGGAGGCTGTTCCAGGTGGGAAAAGAGACCGACTCGGTCGCCCTGATTGCCGACGGGTGGCACCTTCGGACCGATGTGTACACCTCGGCGGGAGTCATGGTGGGCCTTGCCGCGATCTGGGCAGCTGCGCGTTTTGCCCCCGGGGTGGACCTCAACTGGGTGGACCCCGCAGCAGCCATCGGCGTGGCTGTCCTCATCATCAAGGCGGCCTGGGACCTCACGATGCAGTCGGCCCGGGACCTGCTGGACGTTCAGCTCCCAAGCGATGAAATCGCGTGGATCGAATCGCTGATCCTCCAGCACCGGCCCGCCGTGAAAGGATATCACAAGCTACGGACGCGCAAGGCCGGGCATTTCCGATTTGTCGAATTCCACATCAAAGTGGACCCCGACATGACCGTACAGTCCTCTCACGACATCACCGATGATTTCTCCCGGGACATTCGGGAGCGCTTCCCCGGTGCCAGCGTCACGATTCACATCGAGCCCTGCGACGGCAGCTGCACCGTGAGCTGTGTCGAGGGCTGCCTGCTCACGGAAGCGGAGCGACGAGCTGTAGCGAAGAGGTGAATACGATTGCACACAGATCCCCGGAAGCGCCTGACGCGAGTTTGTCGAAACGTTGCTGTAGGATAAGTAAGCATGCCATGGTGACGGGGAATTCACATCCTGTTTTGATTTCGGTCGAATTCTCCTGCCTCGGCCTGCAGGTCCCATTACTGCGAAAGGAGCCATAGCCCCATGAAGAGGACATTGCTTTCGCTGATGGTCTTTCTCCTGTTTCTTCCTGCAGGCTGTGCCTCGCTTTTCTGGATGGGGGAAAAACCGAGCGTCGAGATCGTAAGCGTCGTACCGAAGGAGATGCGGCTCCTTGAGCAGACGTTTGTGCTGGAGCTTCGTATCCAGAACCCCACGGATGGGGACCTGGACATCAACGGCATGGCCTTCGAGCTGGAAATCAACGGGCAGACCTTTGCCAAGGGTGTTTCCAACAAGAGCGTGAAGGTGGAGCGCCTGAGCACGAAGGTCGTCGAGGTGGAGGCCTACACGGGGCTCATCAGCATCCTGCGGCAGCTTTCGGAAGTAAGGAAGGGAAGCTATTCTTCAGGATTCACGTACCGCCTGAAAGGATCCCTGTATGCCGGATCTCCCTCCATCCGGATCCCCTTC
>DATJPI010000075.1:0-5118 GCA_035506495.1 Syntrophales bacterium | reverse complement strand
TTCCCGCCGTGCGGCCGGGCCGGCTCTTCTCGAATATCAATTCCATGGCGACCTCATAATAGCGTGTAACGTTACTCGCAACAGCGTCCGTTTTCCGAGGCAGTCGAACAAAAGAATGTTCTGCTCACCTCAAAACGGCGGCGACGTTGTCCATATCCTCTTTCCTGAGCATTTCCGTCGCACACAGCAGGATGCCGCCGCCAAGCTCTGGGTAATCTTTTGACAAGTCGTATCCAGCCGTATACCCGGCCGCCTCCAGGCGCCCGTTTGCCGCCTTGATGTCGGGGCAGGTAAGGACGAATTCATTGTAGACGGGTCCTGAGAAAAGGGGTTTCCAGCCCTGAAGGGCCGACAGCTTCGCTCTAAAATAATTTGCCTTCCAGACATTAAGCGCTGCCAGCTTTTTGAGGTTCTTTCCCAGGCTTGCCAGATAGACCGCTGCGGCGAGCATGCAAAGGGCCTCGTTTGAACAGATGTTGGATGTCGCTTTCTCGCGGCGGATATGCTGCTCACGGGTCTGAAGCGTCAGCACGTAGCCGCGACACCCCTCACGGTCCACCGTTGCCCCGACGAGTCGTCCCGGGATTTTCCGAAGGAAGGCATCGGTGCTTGCCAGAATGCCCAGATAGGGCCCCCCGTAATTCATGGGGTTGCCGAAGCTCTGCCCCTCACCTACAACAAAGTCCGCTCCCGCTTCTCCTGCGGGTTTCAGAATGCCGAGTGAGGTGGGGTCCGTAACGCCTGCAACGAGAAGGGCTCCTCGTCCGTGCGCCAGATCGGCCAAGGGCATGACGTCCTCGACGATGCCAAAAAAATTGGGGCTTTGCACCAGAACAGCCGCCGTCGCGTCGTCAAGAAGAACACGCAGTACCTGGCCGTCAACCTGCCCCGATGCTGCGTAGGGGATTTCGACGCACTCGTAGCCGTTTGCCCAGGCATAGGTTTTCACCACGGCGCGGTACTCGGGGTGGATCGTGCGCGCCAGAAGCAGGCGTTTTTTCCCTAGGGTCTTTGCTGAAAGCACGGCCGCTTCTGCCATGGCCGTCGCGCCGTCGTACATAGAGGCATTTGCCACCTGCATCCCCGTGAGCCGTGTGATCATGGTCTGGTATTCGTAGATGGCCTGCAGAATCCCCTGGCTGATCTCTGCCTGATAGGGGGTATAGGCGGTGTAGAACTCAGGGCGCGAGATGACGTGATGGACCACAGCCGGGATGTAGTGATGGTAAACCCCGGCCCCCAGCAGCGTGGCTCTGGGTGTTGCGTTGCTCGCCGCAAGCCCCTTCATGTGCTCCCATATTTCCTGCTCCGAGAGGGGCGGGGGAATCTCAAGGAGCCTCTTCAATCGGTATTTTTCAGGGATATCGGCGAACAGTGCCTCCAGTTCCTTGACGCCGATCGCCTTCATCATTTGCAGCTGGTCTTCCGCAGTATGTGGAACGTAGTCCATTTCAGACCTTCCTGTCTTCGATCATTCCCCTCACTCAAGCACTTCCGCACTCCTGCACTTCTTCCACTTCTTTCAGTGCGGGTTGGCCTTGATAAATTCTTCGTATCCCTCTGCCGTCATGAGACGGTCGAGCTCGGAAGGGTCATCCATCCTGATTTTTGCGATCCACCCCTCTCCGAAGGCATCCTTGTTGACCAATTCGGGTGTCGCTTCGAGGGCCTTGTTGACCTCCGTGACTTCTCCGCTCACCGGGGCGAAAATGTCCGATACGGACTTCACCGATTCTACGACGGCGATCGGCTGCATCTGCTTGGCCTTCCTGCCTACCGCTGGAAGCTCCACATAGACCACGTCGGTGAGAAGCTCTTGCGCATGGTCCGTGATGCCCATTGTGACCATCCCGTCGCCGTTTGGTTTGGCCCACTCATGCTCTTTTGTGTACTTTCGATCATTTGGACTGGGTTTGGCCATCTTCCGCTCCTTTCCTCTTGATGAACTGCTCGGCCAGTTGCCGGCGGCAACGAAAGCGCAAGTCCACTCCTGTCGGGCTTACCGCAGTGCCGGGGGCTTTTGTCTTCTGTAGAAGGGCAAGGGCACGACTCTGGCCTTCACCCTCTGGCTTCGTATTTCAACCTCAAGCTCCGTGCCCGGCTCCTTGAGTTTAACGGGTACAAAGGCCAGACCGATGGCTTTTCCCAGCGTCGGCGAAAAGGTTCCCGAGGTGACTTCTCCGATTTTCTCTCCATCGGCGTAGACGGGGTATCCGTGACGGGCGATGCCTCGATCGATCAGCTCGAAACCGACGAGCTTTCTGCGGGGTCCCTCCGCTTTCTGTTTTTTCAGCGCTTCCCGACCGATGAAATCCTTGTCCAGATCGGTGATCCAGCCATAAATCACCTCATAGGGGGTAACGGTCTGGCACATTTCGTGGCCGAACAGCATCATCCCGGCCTCGAGCCTGAGAGTGTCCCGGGCCCCCAGCCCTGCGGGTTTGATGCCATGCGGATCACCCACCCGCAACAGAAGATCCCAGATCTCGACAATCCGCTTGATCGTTGCGTACACCTCGAATCCATCCTCGCCGGTGTAACCGCTTCGTGAAACCAAGGCCGGCATCCCCGCAACGCGCGTGTCCGTGGCGTGGTAAAATCGTAGGCTCGCCAGATCCCCTTCGACGATGTCCGAAAGGATTGCCTGCGCGACGGGTCCCTGGATGTCGATCTTGCCGATTTCGTCGGAGATGTCCTTTACGTCTGCTCCTGAAAACCCCTTGTGCTGCTTTGCCTTGAGGATCCATTCCAGGTCGCCGTCCTTTGTGGCCGCATTGGTTACAACCATGTAATAATCGTCGCCCCTTTTGTAAATCGTTACATCGTCAATGATTCCCCCTTTTTCGTTGGTCATGGCCGAGAGCTTCATTTCTCCTATCTGCTGGTTCGCCAAATTGCGGCTCATGACCCACTGGAGCAGATCCAGTGCTTGGGGTCCCCTCACTTCGATCTCCCCCATGTGGCATACATCGAACAGGCCGGCCAGGGTCCGCGTATTTTTATGTTCGTCGATGACACTCGAATACTGGACAGGCATGGCCCATCCGCCGAACTCGGTCATGGTGGCTCCAAGGGCCACATGCCGATCGTATAGCGGCGTCCTCTTCATGGATTACTCCTGCTGGGCTGTCGGTGATTTGAGGTTGATGAGGGCGGGGGTAAGATGTTTCGGGGACAGCCCGGGGTCGGCCGTCCCTCGCTACCAATGCCCGGTCCAAGGCCCGCCAGGGGCGCAAAAAGAAACAGGGGGTGGTTCGGATTTGGCAGATCGTGATCCGTACCCATGACTTGTGCCGTCCGTGTTCTGCGCTGTTCCGATGGACCGTTCGGGTCGCCCCGCTACCGTCTGAAGGGAATATCCGTGCTTCCGCACCGAAAACTGTGGCAAGAGCCTACTATAAACACCATGAGATTTCAACCCGGATGTCGGCTGTCTCAGGCAGTTTTTTCGTCCTGTGGCCCTTCGGAGGCTCTTTTTTTGCAATCGTTTAAGGACCGGCCGACGAAGAATTCACTAGAAAAAATTCTTGAAATGTATTAAGCGACCAGAATATATTACATTTTTACGGAAGAGTTGCTTTCTTTTCCGTCGGGCGCCAGCTGTCGGCCCGAAGGAACCATTCTGTAACTCGAGGGGCATTCAAGGGGCGCGCAAGCGCCGGAAGAAGGTCATCATGAGATTTGACATTGCGAAAAGAGGAAACGGGCTCACATACGAAATACGCAATATCGTCGGCGTGGCGAATCGCCTCAAGGCCTGCGGTATGGAAGTCACCTGGGAAAACATCGGAGACCCCGTCCAGAAGGGTGAGCAGATCCCGGAGTGGATGAAGGACGTCCTCGTCGAAATCATCCGGGACAACAAATCGTTTGGCTACTCCCCCACCCAGGGGATGGATGAGACACGTGAGTACCTGGCCGACCTGGTGAACAAGCGCGGCAAGATCCAGATCACGCCTGACGACATCCTGTTCTTCAACGGGCTTGGTGATGCCATTGCACGCTGCTACAGCGCGATTCGTGTGGATGCCCGGGTGATCCTCCCGGAGCCGACCTACTCGACCCATTTTCTGGCGGAGGTTCTTCATGCCTCCTTCCCGCCCAATACGTACCGGATGAACCCCTACCACAAGTGGCATCCGGACATGAACGAGCTGGAGATGAAGGTGAAAAACCACAAGGCCATCGTGGGGATTCTCGTCATCAATCCAGACAACCCCACGGGCTTCGTCTACCATGAGGAGACGCTTAAGAGGATTGTCCGCATCGCCAAGGAGAACGATTTGTTCCTGGTGTTTGATGAGACCTATATCAATATGGTCTACAACGGGAAGATCGCCGTGCCGCTCTCCGACATCATCGAGGATGTCCCGGCCATGAGCATGAAGGGCATCTCGAAGGAATTCCCCTGGCCCGGGGCGCGCTGCGGCTGGATCGAATTTTACAACGCCGACAAAGATGAGACCTTCCAGCGCTACACCAGCGCCATCCTGCAGCAGAAGATGTCCGAGGTCTGCTCGACGACCCTTCCCCAGATGTCGATCCCGAAGGTCATGCAGCACCCGGAGTATGAAAAGTATCTCAACACCCGCATCCGCCGTTACGAGAAACTCTCGAACATGGCCTTTAACATCTTGAAGAACGTCCCCTACATCGTTGTGAACCGCACCGACGGGGCCTTCTACATGACGGTCGTCTTCAACGAGGCCGTGCTGAACAACAAGCAGACCCTGCCCATCGAGCATGACGGCATCAAGCAGTATATCGAGAAGATCACCTCGGACAACATCGAACTCGACAAGCGTTTCGTTTATTATCTTCTGGGCTCGACGGGCATCTGCCTTGTGCCGCTGACGTCGTTCTTCACGCCACTGCTGGGCTTCCGTCTCACGCTGCTGGAGACCGACGAGGACCGTTTCGAGTACACGGTGAAGAAGCTCGGCGAAAAAATCGTCGAGTACATCGATTCGACCAAACGGATGCCCTGAGACTGCCGGCAGCAGGAGAGTAGACAAAAAAGTCCCCGGGATCATCCCATCCCGGGGACTTTTTATTGCCTGTGCGGCTTGTTGCTTGTGGCTTGCGGCTGTGTCACTTGTCTTTCCAGACAGGCTTCCT
>DATJPI010000074.1:0-3210 GCA_035506495.1 Syntrophales bacterium | reverse complement strand
GCCGCCTCTCTCATCGCCCCAGAAACCGTTCTGGAACCCAGTCTTCCGGAACCAGGCAATCCTCAGCCAGTTCTCGGCCACCCGCTTGAGCCTCAGGACAAACCCGAACCCCACGCGAAAGATCGATTCCAGGGTGTTTTTTTCCAGCAGGTTTGCGGCGCCCTCGCGGTCCTTCCCCGTCAATTCCTCTAGGGCGATGTTGAGATATCCGGCGGCTTTGCGCGTTATCGCGACAAGATTGTCCAGTTCCATCCGGGCAAGCCCCTCTGCGGCGGCAACCTGGTTGGCAAGGCCCGCAAACTCCAGGCGGAGCCGGTCGAGGACCAGGGGATCCTTGATTTGGGCGATCGCCTCCTGCAGGTATCCCATCTGCCCGCCTTTGTGAAGCGGAAGAAAGGGAACGATAGCTGCCGGTTCGCCCGTGGAATTGACGTCGACGACGGCCCGCTTTCCCTCACGGCTCAATTGCCCGGCGGAAAGAGGGGAATAAATGGCGACGGCCTCCTCGAAGGGCAAAAAGCCACTCTCCGCCAGGCGTATTTTGCGCATCCGATACATCCCCTCCTCCGTCTCCGAGGGGATCGTGCTGGCAAGACTCGACAGGAGCGTTTGATAGGCTGGCTGGCTGGCCGCGGCGATGGCGCCCGTCAACTCCCGAAGGAAAGGCTCGGACTCCTCGTCACGGGCCTTGCAGTACAGGACCCCGTCGTGTGTGAAAAAGCCCTCGGGGATCTCGAACTCTTTGTCGTCTTCCTCCCGGACCAGCACCTCAAGGTTCTTCTGTAATATATAATAGAGCAGGGCGTTTCCCTCGTGGAAAAGCCAGTGGAGCGTCCTGCGGCTATCTGCCTCGAAGAGACGCTTGAGCCAGGAAAGGGCTTCTGCGGGATTGATCTCGTCGCGGTCCCAGACCTCCAGATCCAGCAGGTACTGCCACTGGTCCAGGGTGGCAAGCTCCAGCAGGGGAAGACTGTCATCGCTTCCGATCTTCTTGACGAGCCAGTAGAAATCCCCGGCAGGAAACTCTTCGACCACCTTGCGGGGGTTCTTTTCCTGGAGGATGCGCTCCAGAATCTCGCGGCCGCCTAGGGCGTCGAACTGGCGAAGAAGGGCCGTCGCACTCGAGGAGAGTGCCTCTACATTTTTTTCCGTTGAATGGGGTTTCAAAGGGTGTTTCATGGTACGTCCCGCTGCTCCTCCCGACTGTTGGGGTGTTTTGAGAGAAGAGCCCCCGGGGAAGAAAGAACTCCCCGGGGGCCGGAACGCTTCTGTAGGGGTTGAAGGTGCCGGTGTTTCCTAGTCCTGCGTTTCCTCTTCCTTCTCGGCTTTCTTGCCTACCATGGTGCGGGTGGTGATGAGCAGCGCGGCAACCGATGCGGCATTCTGCAGGGCGAGCCGCGCGACTTTCGCCGGGTCGATAATGCCGGCCTTCATCATGTCCACATATTCACCGCTGTCGGCATCAAAACCGAAAGCACCCTTCTTCTCGCGGACCTTCTCGACGACCACGGAGCCTTCGTAGCCAGCGTTTTTTGCGATCTGCTTCAGGGGTTCCTCGATGGCCTTCCGGATGATCTCGATTCCATATTGGGCATCCCCTCCGAGTTTCGCTTTCCCCAGGGCGCCCGCGCAGCGGATGAGGGCCACTCCGCCGCCCGGAATGATGCCCTCTTGGACGGCAGCGCGGGTGGCATTCAGAGCATCGTCGACGCGGGCCTTTTTCTCCTTCATCTCGATCTCCGTGGCGGCGCCGACCTTGATGATGGCAACACCGCTCGTGAGCTTGGCCAGGCGCTCCATTGCCTTTTCCCGGTCGTAATCCTGAGTGATGAGTTCGATTTCTTTCTTGAGCTGCTTTACCCGTTCCTCGATGTCCGCTTTCTTCCCGGCGCCGTCGATGAATGTGGTGTTGTCCTTGTCAAGGACGATCCGGCGGGCCCTGCCCAGATCCTGGATCGTTGCCGACTCGAGCTTGATTCCCATTTCCTCGGAGATGACCTTGCCCCCCGTCACGACGGCGATATCCTGCAGGGCTCCCTTTCGCCGGTCTCCGAAGTAAGGGGCCTTGATAGCGGCGCACTTGAGGATACTGCGCACCTTGTTCACCACAAGTGTCGCCAGGGCCTCGCCCTCGACATCCTCGGCTACGATCATGAAGGCCTTGCCTGTCTTGGCCACCTGCTCCAGCAGAGGCAGGATTTCTTTCATGTTGCTGATCTTTTTGTCGGTGATCAGGATATAGGCGTCTTCCAGGACAGCCTCCATCTTCTCCAGGTTGGTGATAAAGTAGGGGGAGACGAATCCCCGATCAAACGTCATCCCTTCCACGTAATCAAGGACCGTTTCCAGGGTCTTGTTGTCCTCGACGGTGATGATCCCTTCCTTGCCAACCTTGTCCATGGCGTCGGAGATGATGGTTCCGATCTCGACGTCGTTGTTGGACGATATGATCCCGATCTGGGTGATTTCCTGCCTGTCCTTTACCGGCTTGGCGATCCTCTTGAGCTCCTCGGCGACGATCTCGACGCCCTTTTCGATTCCCTTCTTGAGCTCCATGGGGTTCATGCCTGCCGCCACCAGCTTGGCCCCCTCGCGATAGATGGCCTGTGCGAGGATCGTTGCTGTCGTCGTGCCGTCACCTGCCTCATCGGAGGTCTTGGAGGCCACTTCCCGCACCATGGAAGCGCCCATGTTTTCGAAGATGTCTTCCGCCTCGATCTCTTTGGCCACCGTCACGCCATCCTTGGTGATCGTGGGGGCACCCCACTTCCTCTCGAGGACGACATTGCGCCCCCGGGGCCCCAGGGTCACCTTAACGGCATCGGCCAGGGTATTGACCCCTTTGGTGATTTTTTCGCGCGCAGTGGCGTCGTAAAGAATTTCCTTCGCTGGCATGATAGGATCCTCCTCCGTTCCCTCGATATGGGCAAAAATTTCTATTCTATTTCAATGCGGTTTTATTCTCGCCTCTGCCGGGTCACTCGGGGGTTGCCCTCGCCGATCCCTTCTGCAGGGGCCATTTATGGATACATTAATAGAATAAGACGATGAGCGCTTTCCCAAACAAAATTAACTTCATTTCTCCCGTTGTCAAGTACACGTTGCTGCAAAAACTACCTTTTTCTCCATCGGGCGACTCGAGCGAATGCGTCCTCCACAATCTTCAAAAGCATATCGAAATTCACGGGCTTGATGAAGAAATCGTCAAAG
>DATJPI010000073.1:0-2752 GCA_035506495.1 Syntrophales bacterium | reverse complement strand
TGTCGCAAACCTCGCGCTCTAGTAGTCGTGCTCAGCGTTTTTATGAGGCCCCGTCGGTTAATTTAATCGGATTGGTCCTCGTGCTATTGGCAGTGCTGTTGGGATTGTTTCTCACGGATGGACCTGGTTCTGAGGCAAATTTCTGGGACGGCTTCCGGCAGCTCTATATGCTTTAGTAAACGCCGGCCCAGCAACGAAGGGGGTATCTATGAACGCAAGACAAGTCGCACTGATACTGATCGTGATTGTGCTCGCGGGGATGAGAATGCTCTTGAATGGGTAACCATGGAACACGGTATCGAGCTTGGATGGCACCGGGTCCGTATACGAGTTTTCAGCCGTTTCTTTCCCGCCGGTTTATAAGCGGCCGGGACTTCCGTTCACAGTTGCCTAAAGATTCAAGCAATACGCCAATCGGAGAACAACTAATGCGCTCTCGCGTACGTTTTTTGACGATTATCGCCTTGCTTCCGCTTGCGATTTGCGGATGCAACAAACCCAAAGAAGCCGAGGACGTCCGTCCTGTACGTACCGTAGTTGTGGGGAGCGATGCCCACAAGGCTTCAGGAGTTGTAACGGGGCAGGTCACCGCTCATGCTTACGTAAACGCTGCCTTTCGGATTCCGGGAAAGCTGGCGCAACGGATGGTGTCCGCCGGAAGCGCGGTAAAAGCCGGGCAGCTTCTGGCTCGGCTCGATGACACGGTTTACAAGGATGCCCTGGCGTCGGCGAACGCCGAGGTTGCCGGTGCAAGGGCCGCATTGGAACTTGCTCAAAAGCTGGAGGGCCGCAACAGCAATCTGCTTCAGCAAAAGGCCGTTTCTCAGAATGCTTATGACGAGACTCTTCGCCAACTCAAGTCGACCCGAGCCGAGTTGGATTCCGCCGAGGCGAAGGCGCGGATCGCAAAAGAGCAACTCGATTATACCCTTCTCAAGGCGGAAGCAGACGGGATCGTCACCGACCGGCTTGCCGAGGTCGGCGAGGTTGTGACGGCCGGGCAGGCGGTTTTCCGGATCGGTCAGAACAACCTTAAAGACGCTCTCTTCGAGATGCCGGAGGACATCATCCGCGGCGGATTGGCATTGGGGCAGAAGATCGAGACCTGCCTCGACCGGAACCGAAACGTATGCACCACCGCGTCCGTCTATGAAATCGCGCCGGAAGCCGACTCCGTGACGCGAACGTATCAAACCAAGGCCGTTTTGGAGAACAACGCTTCCCAGATGCTCCTGGGGTCAACCGTCATAGGCCGCTTCGCTTTCACCCAGAAACCGACGCTTGAGATTCCTGCATCAGCCTTGACGACCTTCGAGGGAAAACCGGCAGCATGGCTTGTCGACCCATCCACGCAGTCGGTCTCGCTTCGGGCTGTCGACGTCGCGCTCTACACGACGGATAAAGTCATCCTCCTGAATGGGCTCAGCGCCGGCGATCGGATCGTAACGGCCGGCATCCAATCGCTGCGTCAGGCGCAGAAGGTCAGGGCAATGGAGGACGACCGTGAAGTCCGTTAACTTGTCGGAATGGGCGGTCAAGCACGCCGTCCTGATCTCATTTTTCATGGGTCTCGTTACCGTCGCGGGCGTTTACGCCTACTTTCATCTTGGGCGAAACGAAGATCCCGAATTCACCATCAAGACGATGGTCGTGCGGGCCTTCCTTCCCGGAGCGACGATTGAAGAAACTACGCTCCAGCTGACCGACCGGATCGAAAAGACAGTGCAGGAGACCCCCTCTCTCGACTACATCAAGAGTTATACACTCGCAGGTCAGACCACGATTTTCGTGGAACTTCTCACCAGCACCAACAAGAAGGATGTTCCGGACATCTGGTACCAGGTGCGAAAGAAGGTCGGCGACATCCGGGCGGAACTGCCCTCGGGCACGATCGGCCCCTTCTTCAACGACGAGTTCGGTGACACCTACGGCATCATCTACGCATTCACATCCGACGGGTTCTCGCACCGGGAGCTGAAAGATTACGTGGAGTCGGTGCGGGACGAGTTGCTGCATGTCGCCGATGTGACGAAGGTTTCCAAAATCGGTTTTCAGGACGAAAAGGTCTACATCGAATTTTCTTCGCATCAGTTAGCAAATCTTGGCGTCAGCCGGGCTGCGATCATCTCTGCCTTGCAGGAGCAAAATATCCTGTCCCCCTCCGGAGTGGTTGATACCGAAAAAGAACAAGTCCGAGTGGAGGCAACCGGAAAGTTCGGCTCGGATGAAGATCTGAAGAATGTTACCGTGTATGCCGGATCAAAGAAGCTGCGCCTGGTCGACATCGCGACCATCAATCACGGCTATTCAGATCCGCCGCAGCCCCGTTTCCGCTACAACGGGCAGGATGCCGTGGGGCTAGCTGTTTCCATGAGAAAGGGCGGCGATGTCCTTGCGCTCGTAAAGAACGTGGCTGAAAAGATGGCAACCCTGCGCGCCGACATGCCCATCGGGATCGAGGCCCACCTGGTTGCCAACCAGCCCAAGGTCGTCCACGAAGCCGTGAACGATTTCATGGAAGCCCTGATCGAGGCCGTGGCGATTGTTCTCGGGATTTCCTTTATAAGCCTTGGCGTTCGGGCCGGGGCGGTTGTTGCCTGTTCCATTCCACTGGTGCTGGCTTGTGTGTTCGTCGGCATGCAGGTCTGGGGAATCGATCTCCAGCGGGTTTCCCTGGGCGCTCTGATCATTGCTCTGGGCCTGCTCGTAGACGATGCCATGATCACGGTCGAAAGCATGGTCTCCAAACTGG
>DATJPI010000072.1:0-6762 GCA_035506495.1 Syntrophales bacterium | reverse complement strand
TAGACATTGCCGAAGGCATCCGTATCCACCGCGGAAGGCGCAAAAAACTGCCCGTTCAATATGCCGGAGTTGTCCCACGCAACGACAAACGAGCCCGCGGAGGTAAATTTCTGAACCCGGTTATTGCCGGTGTCGGCCACGTAGACGTTTCCTGCCGCATCTGTCGCGATGCCCAGGGGATCGCTGAACTGGCTGTTGCCCGTACCCGGTGAGCCCCAGGTATTGAGGAAACCGCCGTTGGCGGAAAACACTTGAACGCGGTTATTTCCCGTGTCGGCTACGACAACCCTGTTCGACGGGTCGACGGCCAGTCCCGAGGGCGTAACGAATTGATTGATCAGGCTGCCCACCGTGCCCCATGCCGTGACAAATGTGCCGGTCGTAGTGAATTTCTGGATGCGGTTGTTGCCGCTGTCTGCCACATAGACGAATCCTAACGAATCCACGCCTACGTCCGTCGGCAGGTTGAATAGTCCGTTGTCCGTACCGAAGGTGCCCCAGGTCGCGAGAAAGGTTCCCGTCGAGTCGAATTTCTGGATGCGGTGGTTTCGGGTATCGGCGACGAAGATATTCCCCGTCGTGTCGACGGCAATGCCCTGGGCCAGCTTGAGATTGCCGTTGCTGATGACGTCCGACCCCCATGAGGTGACAAAGGTGGCCGAGCCATCTGATGCCACAGGGGCATTATGGCGCGGCAGCATGACGAGGATGAGGCTCAAAAACGCGATGAAGAACAACAGTCGGAGAGCAGAGATGTTTTTCATGTCGCCTCCCTTGCAGACGGGGAATCGGGGTGAGTCTCGAACCCGAGGACAGATTAAAAGCCTTAAAGAAGAAAGGCAAGTATGATTTCGGCAGTATTAGAAAAAATACGAAGAAAGTATGAGCGACTTGGTATTGGCGTCTCCAGGGCCGTGCAATCGTTTTCAGTTGACTCCCTGGCCGCCCCTGTAATAGAAGGAATAAAGGCAACCTGTTGGAATTGGTAAGAGAATCTTGACAGCAAAAAAACTTTTCATCCGGACCTTCGGCTGCCAGATGAACGTCCACGACTCCGAGCAGTTGGCGGAGCTTCTCAAAAGCTCGGGGTATGGCGCGACGGCAAGCGCGAAAGAAGCCGATCTCATCGTCGTCAATACCTGCAGCATCCGCGACAAGGCGGAACAGAAGGTCTACAGCCAGCTCGGCCGATACAAGCACCTCAAAAAGGCAAAACCCCACCTGATCGTTGGGGTCTGCGGGTGTGTCGCACAGCAGCAGGGGGAGCGTCTCCTTGAGAAGGTCCCCTGGCTGGATCTCGTCCTTGGTACCCACAATATCCACCGGATCCCGGAGTTGATCACCCGCGTTCAGGCGACTGGAAGGCCCTTTGTGGAGACAGGCTTTCACGAGACCGTTCCGTCCATCGGGATTCTGGCCTTGCCTCAGAAGGGAGCCGTGAGTGCTTTTGTCACGATCATGCAGGGCTGCGACAACTACTGCGCCTTTTGCGTCGTTCCGTACCTGCGCGGCCGCGAGGAGAGCCGAAAATTCCACGACATCCTGGCCGAGGTGAGGGCGCTGGCCGCTCGCGGTGTGAAGGAGGTGACACTGCTCGGCCAGAATGTGAATTCCTACGGCAAGGGCCTTCGCGACAGCCACAGCTTCTCCGAGCTTCTGCGGGCCGTCGGCGAGATCGAAGGAATCGAGCGGATTCGATTCACGACGTCCCATCCCAGGGATCTTTCCGACGACATCATCGCCTGTTTCCGCGACGTGAAGGCCCTGTGCGAGAGCATCCACCTGCCGGTGCAGTCGGGTTCCGACGAGGTTCTGGCGCGGATGAACCGCATGTACACGAGCGCCGATTACCTCGATCGGGTGTGCAAGTTGAGAGAGGCCTGCCCGGAGATCGCCATCAGCTCGGACATCATCGTCGGTTTCCCCGGAGAGACAGAGCAGGACTACCAGAAAACGCTTGACCTGATGGAAAAAGTTAGGTTTGATAGCTTATTCTCGTTCCAGTACTCCGAAAGAGGAGGAACAGCGGCTGTCGGGCTTAGCGGGCAGGTCGGTTCCCACGAGAAACGGAAACGGCTCATCGAACTGCAGGCCCTCCAGGACCGACACACCCAGGAGAAAAACGACACCATGGTCGGCAAGGCCGTGGAGGTTCTCGTGGAAGGGACAAGCCGCAACACCTCCAGGGATGTGATGGGCCGGACGCGAGCGAACAAAATCGTGAACTTCGGTGGCGGTGCCCATCTCCACGGAAAGACCGTCCGGGTCTGGATTGTGGAAGCTTTTTTGCATTCACTTCGTGGTGAGATGCTGGATTGATACGGAGGTATTCCTAGATGTTTGTCGAAATGAAGGTGTCCGGTCTCACCATCGACCCGCTGACCAACACGCCCATTGTGATCCTGAAGGATCTGGAGGGAAAGCGGGCGGTGCCCATCTGGATCGGCCTCTTCGAAGCGAGCGCCATCGCCACGGAACTTGAGAAGATCAGCTTCTCGCGACCGATGACGCATGACCTCATGCGGGACCTTCTCAAGATCCTCGACGCGAAGGTCAAGAGGATCGAGATCGTCGATCTGCGGAACAATACCTTTTTCGCGAGCATTCACCTGCAGCGCAACGGGGAAACCCTCATCATCGACTCCCGGCCGAGCGATGCCATTGCACTGGCCCTGAGAGTCAACTGTCCCATCTTCATCGATGAGAAGGTCATCGAGAAATCGCGCAACATCGACTTCGCCAAGAAGGTGGACGAACTCGACAAAAAGAAAACGGAAGAGCTCAAGGAGTTTCTGGAGAACCTTCCCGAAGAGGATTTCGGGAAATACAAAATGTGACTCTGCGGTCATATCCCGAAGAGGCGCCGAGGTGGAAGAGACAAGACGCATTTATCTGAAAATGGGGGACAAGGTCATCCACATCCGCTACCCCCACTGGGGAACGGGTGAAGTGGTAGAGGAGCGCAACTCCCTCGTTCTCGGCGGGAACTCTTACGTGAAGATCGTTTTCAAGGACGGGCTGGTCCGCGTTTTCGACAACAACTTTGCCAACGCCTGGTGCTGCTACTACGCCGGGATTCGACGCTGCACATGATCGAAGAGATCCGTTTGCCACTGAAGCGCATAAAGTAGTCATAAATGTGATTTTTATGGACTTTTTTGTGCGTTTTCGTGGCTATTTTTATTGGAGGCTGGTATAAGGCAGGTCGATGGAGAAGACCCTTGAGGAATTCGGAGCTTACCTCTCGGCCGAGAGGAACTTCAGTTCCCACACCCTGAGGAGTTATTCAACGGACCTCAGGCAATTCCGGGAGTACCTGGAGGAAAACGGTCTGATCCCCGCGGCTGCGTCCGAGCGCGAGCAGCTTGCGGCCATTGACCACCTGGCTGTGCGGTCCTTCCTGAGCTCTCTGTACCGCCGGAAGGTCCGGAAGGTGACGATCGTGAGGAAGATCGCCGCCATTCGCACCTTCTTCAACTACCTGCTGCGGGAAGGCAGCGTCCGGGTGAACCCGGCTGAGATGGTCCAGGCCCCGAAGGCGGAAAAATATCTCCCCACGTTTCTGCCGGTGGAGGAGATGTTTTCGCTTTTGAACCTGAAGTTCGACGACGATGCCGCGGGAAGGCGCGACCGGGCCATGCTGGAGCTTTTCTATACGGCGGGCATACGGGTAAGCGAGCTGACGGGGCTCAACCTGGGGGACATCGACTTGACGCAGGGCCTCGTGAAGGTCCGGGGGAAAGGCAAGAAGGAGCGAATCGTCCCCGTGGGTGGCGAAGCCCTGCGCTCCCTTCAGGGCTATCTGGCGTGCAGGGATGAATTTTTGCGTGAGCGGCGGGCAGCCGATGGCGATCCGCCGCTTTTCCTGAGCCGCAGCGGCAGCAGGATCACCCCGCGGAGTGTCGCTCGCGTTGTCGATCGGTACGTCCTGAAGAGCGGGATCCGCAAGAAGGTAAGCCCCCACACGCTTCGGCACAGTTTTGCGACGCACCTGCTGGATGCCGGGGCCGATCTGAGGGCCATCCAGGAATTGCTTGGCCACGCAAACCTCTCGACGACACAGAAGTACACCTCGGTGAGTGTCGCCAAGCTGATGGAGATTTACGACAAGGCGCATCCGAAGGCTCATAAATAGAGGTTCGAGGTGAAAGGTGCGAGGTGCAAGGTTTTGTCTTGACTGACACCTGACACCTAGCACCTGATACCTAGTACACGACACTTAAAAAACAGGAAGAAGCACAGATGAACATGAAGTTTCACGGCACAACGATTCTCGCCCTCCGGCACAAGGACAAGGTCGTCGTCGCGGGGGACGGGCAGGTCACCTTTGACCAGACGATCATCAAGCACGGGGCCCGAAAGGTCCGCAGGCTTTTCCACAACCGGGTCATCGTCGGCTTTGCCGGCGCTACGGCGGATGCCTTCACGCTTTTCGACCGCTTCGACCAGAAGCTCGAACAGTACAATGGCAACCTCCTTCGGGCGGCCGTGGAGCTGACGAAGGACTGGCGAACGGACCGGGTGCTCAGACACCTGGAGGCCCTGATGATCGCCGTCAGCCGGGATGACTTCCTGATCATCTCGGGCAACGGCGATGTGATCGAGTCCGATGACAACGTGGCCGCGATCGGCTCCGGCGGTCCCTATGCCCAGGCGGCCGCTCGTGCCCTCGTCAAGCACTCCGATCTGGAGGCCACGGAGATCGCCCGGGAGGCCATGCGGATTGCCTCGGAGCTGTGCATCTACACGAACGACCGGATCACGATCGAGGAGATCGATCTGACGGCGGAGGAAGAACCGGTCGAACCGGAAAAGAAGGGAAAGCAGAGAAAGTAACCATGTCGGCTATTGAACTGACTCCGAAAAAAATTGTCTCCGAGCTGGACAAGTACATCGTCGGCCAGAGCGATGCCAAGCGGGCCGTGGCCATCGCGCTGCGAAACCGCTGGAGGCGTCAAAATGTCCGGGCCGATCTCCGGGACGAGATTGCCCCGAAGAACATTATCATGATCGGCCCCACGGGCGTGGGCAAGACGGAGATCGCCCGCAGGCTCGCCAAGCTGGACAATTCGCCGTTTCTCAAGATCGAGGCATCGAAGTTCACGGAAGTGGGCTACGTGGGACGCGATGTGGATTCCATGATCCGCGACCTCATGGAGATCGCCGTGAGCATGATCAAGCAGGAGGAGATGGAAAACGTCCGGGCCAAGGCAAAAGAAATGGCCGAGGACCGCGTTCTGGATCTGCTGCTCCCGATGAAGCGAGCCGACATCCGGAGCCCCGACGCGATCGAAGCAACAGCGGGTGAGAGCGACACCGGCCAAGCGGACACCCGTGAGAAGCTCCGCTTGATGCTCCGCGAGGGAAAGCTCGACAACCGCGTCGTCAACCTCGAGATCACGGAGAAAGCGGGGGGACCCATGATCGAGGTATTCTCGTCGTCCGGTGTCGAGGATCTGGGCCTCAACATCAAGGAGATGTTCGGGAACATCTTCCCGCAGAAAAAAAAGAGGCGTCGCGTGAGGATTCCCGAGGCGCTCACGATCCTCGAGGAAGAGGAGGTGCAGCGCCTGGTCGACATGGACAAGGTGGTCCGGGGTGCCCTCACCCGTGTCGAACAATCGGGAATCATATTCCTGGATGAGATTGACAAGATCGTGGGCAGCAACACGGCGCACGGGCCGGACGTGTCCCGCGAAGGCGTTCAACGCGATCTGCTGCCCATCGTGGAGGGCTCAACGGTCAATACCAAATACGGCATGGTGAAGACGGACCACATCCTCTTCATCGCGGCCGGGGCCTTCAGCACGACAAAGCCTTCGGACCTGATCCCGGAGTTGCAGGGTCGCTTCCCGATCCGCGTCGAACTCGACTCGCTCACGAAGGAGGACTTTGTCCGGATCCTCACGGAGCCGTCCAATGCCCTGGTGAAGCAGTACATCGAGATGCTCGCGACGGAAGGGGTGACGATCGAGTATACCGAAGACGCCATCGCGGAAATTGCCGAAGTGGCCACCATCGTCAACGAGCGCACCGAGAACATCGGCGCCCGTCGTCTCTACACGATCATGGAAACGCTGCTGGAAGACATCTCCTTTGATGCGCCGGAGATGGATAACAGGGGCATCGTCATCGATGCCGCTTACGTGCGGGATAAGCTCGAGGGCATCGTCGAGGACGAGGATTTAAGCCGCTACATATTGTAGCAAAAGGTAGGTGCAAGGTATCAGGTGAAAGGTAAAAGGTAAAAGGCGGTCCTGTCACCTTGCACCTAGCACCTGTCACCTAGATGATATGAGAGTCGAACAGAGCACTGAAGGAATTGCCAGGAGTCGTGAGATGACCGATAAGCAGTTGGGTGCCCAGGAGCGGGCGGAGATCCTTCTAGAGGCGCTGCCCTACATTCGGCGGTTCTACAACAAGACGATCGTTGTCAAGTACGGCGGCCACGCCATGGTGGATGACGAGTTGAAGCGGCTCTTTGCCATGGACATCGTCATGATGAAGTACATCGGGATCAACCCCGTCGTCGTTCACGGGGGAGGGCCCCAGATCGGCGCCGTTCTGAAGAAGCTCGGCAAGGAGTCGCAGTTTATCCAGGGCATGCGCGTCACCGACGAAGAGACGATGAGCATCGTCGAGATGGTCCTCGTGGGGTCCGTGAACAAGGAGATCGTGGGCCTCATCAACCGCAACGGAGGCAAGGCCGTGGGGCTCTCCGGCAAGGACGGCAACCTGACGCGGGCCGAGAAGTACTACCTC
>DATJPI010000071.1:0-3242 GCA_035506495.1 Syntrophales bacterium | reverse complement strand
ATCACCGAGTCCTGTCAGAAGGTCGTCCACAACTCCATGCAGGTCATGGGTGGCATCGGCTATACGAACGTCTTCCCCGTCGAACGGATCTTCCGGGACATCCGCCTGGCCTCGATCTGGACGGGCACCAGCGAGGTCATGTCGCTGATTACGGCCCACGAGTGGTACCGTGAGCATTTCGAGCGCAGGGGGAAGCTTGTGCGCGACTATGGGGCCGATGCGGCGGAAGCGCATGCGGCCGACGAGAAGGTCTACGACGACGAGGACATGTGGAAAAAAGGCTGGGAATGAAAGGAGGTCGGCATGCTCAAGGTGAACGAATATTTTGACGGCAGGGTGAAGTCCATATCGCTTACGACGGGCGATGGGCCGGCGACGGTGGGCGTAATGGCAAAAGGCCGCTATGAGTTCGGAACCGCCACGAAGGAAATCGTGATCGTGACGACGGGTACCCTGACCGTGAAGCTGCCCGGCTCAACGGAATGGAAAACCTACAGGCCCTACGACCAATTCGAGATCGAGGCCCACCAGAAGTTTCAACTCGATGTGCCGGCGGATGCCTCCTACATCTGTTATTACAAGTAATCCGGGATCGCTTACCGCCGGCTGAACTCGAACTCGCCGTAGTCGATGACGCTCTGGCCCGTTGCCGGGTGCACGACCCGCCACAGGGCCCTCCCATCTTCGGCCTTCCAGATCAGCGTACGGATGGGCTCGCCGGGGTAGAGAGGCCGCGTAAAGCGACAGGCCATGCGCGTCGTGCGCTCGGGCTCACCAGGGATGAGGCATTTCAACAGCGCCCGGCAGGCGAAGCCGAAGGTGCACAGGCCGTGCATGATGGGCCTTTCAAAGCCGGAAGCCTTTGCAAAATCGGGGTCTACGTGCAGCGCGAAGAAATCGCCCGTCAGGCGGTACAGCAGCGGTTGATCGGGCGATGTAAGGGCGTCGACGGTGAAGTCGGGGTTGCGCCCGGGGATCTCAAGACTCCGCGAAGGACCTTCCTCGCCGCCGAAACCGCCGTCCAGCCGGCTGAAAATGCTCATCACGTTGGTGAAAAGCTTCTTCCCGTTCGAGTGAAAGGTGTCGCTTTCGCCGCGGACGACGGCCCCCCGTTTCCCCTTGTCATAATAGTTCGTGATCGTTCCGTTCGTGGTGAATGCCCCGGAAGCGGGAATGGGGCTGTGGAAGAGAATCTCCTGCTCTCCGTGCAGGGCCCCCCGGGGATTGAGCTGCGAGTTCTTTGCCACGGCCCAGAAGAAGTCGAAGATCGTGGCGACGGAAAATGTGGGGATCACCTTAAGGCTTTTCTCCCAGGTGTATTCCAACTCGCTGAAGCCAGCGCCGACGGAGAGAGCGTAGAGGATGACATCCTTCCATTGATAATCCCGGACGATGGGGCCGATGGGACGGCCGATTGCGGATAGTTCCAACGCCATGGCAGTTTCCCCCCAGTGAAGTTGCGGTTTGTGTCGGGCGACAGGCGAAGCGACGGAAAGAACTCCGTCTTCCCGTCATTGTCCGCCCAGCGTCTCCGCCAGGGGAAGTCTAGTGGGGATTGCATCCGCTGTCAAGGTGTGAGGGAAAAGGGTCAGGAACGCCCTCCCGGTTCGGATTGCCGGGCACGCAGGGAGGAGCCGTTTTTTTCCGTCAGGAGTTTCTTCTCTTTTTTGGCCATCTTTGCATACTGCTCGGCCAGGTAGACGACACGCTCGTTGACGATGAACTCTGCATCCGGGTCGTCAAAGAGAGACTCGATCTCGAATTCACGGCCGTCGGACCCGATGAGGAGTCGGGCGCCCTCCCAGCGCGGGAGGTTGAAGTGCATGGACAGGAAATCCTGCACGTACGAATCGCTCTGCTCCTCGTCATCTTTCAAGGCGGAATCCATCTCGCGCTTCGGGACGATTTCCCTTTCCATGGCAAGCTCGATGAGCCTGCTGGCCTTGCAGTACCGGCCGCTCTCTTTTTCGCACTCCGATACCAGGGCCAGGAAGCCCGCCATCCGGTCCCACTCGCCATTGCTCAGAAGCACGCCGTGGTCACAGCGGAATTTGGACAGGATCGCAAGCAGGTCGCGAGTCCTCGTGGAGATGACCCCCGCGCTCAAGGCTTCGTCGGCGTTCATGAGAACAGCGTGGGCTCCCGGGATGATAAGATCGGCGAAGACCTTTGCCTCCGGGTCCGTGGCCATGCTTGCCCGATTGATGAAGTAGTAGCGAAGCGTGGTGTCGAAGCTGTAACCGAGATTTTTTTCAAGAGGGTCCCTGTACAGGGTGATGACCCGATCCATGACGGAGCCGGTATTGGGCTCAAGCTTCCGGGTGCCCTTGCTGACCGCTGCGGCATATTTCTCGATGTTTTCGCGGCTCAGCGGAAGGGGCTCATCCTTCACGCTTGAGCAGGCAGCGACACAGAGGACCAGAAGAAAGGATACCAGCTTTCGGGACAACATGAATCACCTCACCCCCGCACTTTTCTCAGGAAAATGTCAGCAGGTCGGGGTCAATGTTATTCTGTAGCAAGAACAATGCCTTGTGTGTCAGTGGCAGGGGTTCTTGGCAGGGAACGAAGCTGCAGCATGAGGACGAAGACGGCATCGGAAACGCGGGGTTGATCACGGAAATGATTTGTGGGAAAGTGAACGGGAAGCGTTGAAACGCCCGGAGGCAGGCAGGCTTTCGCACAAAAAAAAGGACCGTCAGTGTCGGGTTCGGGAAGGTGCAGGTCATGAAAACTAGACGACTGGGTAAGAACGGTCCCCACGTTTCCGCCATGGGTCTCGGATGCATGGGGATGTCGGAATTTTACGGCCCGCGCGATGAGCGGGAGTCCATCGCCACGATCCACCGGGCCATCGATCTGGGGGTGACGCTCCTCGACACGGCCGATGTGTATGGCCCGTTTACGAACGAGGAACTGGTCGGCCGGGCCATCCGGGATCGGCGCGAGCGGGTCTTTCTCGCCACCAAGTTCGGCATCCTGCGGAGCACCGACCCGAACTACCGCGGCGTCTGCGGACGGCCCGAATACGTGCGTTCGGCCTGCGAGGCAAGCCTCAGGAGGCTCAGCGTCGAGGTGATCGATCTCTATTACCAGCATCGTGTCGACCCCGAAACACCCATCGAGGATACCGTGGGAGCTATGGCCGCCCTTGTGAAGGAGGGCAAGGTCCGCTTTATCGGCCTCTCCGAAGCGGGCCCTCAAACGATCCGCCGGGCCCATGCCGTCCACCCGATCGCGGC
>DATJPI010000070.1:0-6277 GCA_035506495.1 Syntrophales bacterium | reverse complement strand
AAGGGCAGCGGAGTGCATTCTTTTAATTTCATGCGCTCCCGTTGGCTTTTGATGACAACAAACCGGGTCGCCTGCAAATTGGAACCGGACGGAGCCAGTCTCGCTGCTTCCAGCAATTCTTTTATTACGGGATCGGGCACCTCGTTGCTTTTGAACTTTCTGATGCTTCTTCTGGACTCCATGGCTTTCAATAATTCCATCATCGCACCTCCTTGAGATCCCCTGTTGTCCTCAAGTCCATATATTCTATTCTACCTTACCCGAAGCTGTTTATGGAAGGTGAAGAAAAAGAGGGAGCCCTTTATTCGGTTTTCACTTTGAATCTCGAATTGATCCTGGTTTCGCGCAGGAGATTACTCATAGAACTCGCCAGTATAGAAAGACACCTAAAGTAATTTTTCTTAAATGTCGATTTATAGTCTGAAGCCCTAAAAGAAGCGAGCATCTCCTCATCGGCAGGCAGGAAACGGCACAACTGTTGTGCCGCATTCGTCAGGCCTTCATCTTTACTCTCTCCGATAGGTATTCGACGATGAATCAAGCAACAGCCCTGATCGTGGATGATGAACCCTCGGCAAGGCATACCTTCTCAGAATGGCTGAGAAGAAGTAATTGTCGGGTCTTTGAGGCCGAGACCGGCCAGCAAGCCTTGGACATTATTCGCACGGAGGATCTGGATATCGTCGTATGCGATATCATTATGCCGGGGATGAATGGGGCTGATCTCTTAAGAAAGTCCAAAGCGGTTAAGGCCGATCTTCCGTTTATCATGATCTCGGGCTGCCTGTCGCACTCTACCGCAATGAATGTGCTGAAGCTCGGGGCTTCGGATTACCTGCCCAAACCCTTCCCGCCCGACGTGCTTGCGCATCGTGTAAGCCGCATTATCGAAATGAATGCACTCAGCAAACCGCTCGCGCCGTCCAAGAGTATTATGCCCAGAGTCGTAATCTCCACCGTCATGTGGATGCTCATTGCGTGGGCAGCCATATCCTTTTTCTTTTGGGTAAGACACAATATTCAGGGAAGTCCGTAAGAAAACGCCCGAAGCGATTGTTTTCTGCAATTTGCGATAAAAAGGGCCGGGAAAAGGCCCTTTTTTGAAGAAGAAGTTTGCTAGGCTCGCCTGTTCGGATCGTTAATCCCTTATCTCGAGGGTGACCGTTTGCGTCTGGGAGGTATCGGGGCGCGGCCTTCCTTTTTCGTCAACGAGGGGCTTGCCTTCCAAAGTCGTCAAGAATGCTTTCATCTCCTTCTTTCCCGATTCGTTGAACCGCGCCGTCAGGACCAGCTGATATTTCTTGCCGGGCTCGAATGACGGGACCCTGTAGAGCCTCGGCTCGATCCACTGCCCTTTTTTCTCCGATCTCTCCGTGTACAGCAGCCTGACCGGCTCGGATTTTGTCGCTCCGTAATTTTCAACAGTCAGGGGGATGTAGACCCGCTTCCCTCTCAGTATGGTGTTTTTTGCCTCGAGAGACAACGGCTCGTTTTTGTCGTTATTCTTGGTATAAACGTTTCCGATCTGCACCTTCAGGTTCGTATTTTCCGCCGTCTCCGCGGCAGCCGCAGTTGCGACTTGCAGCGCCAGAGCGATGGATAGAAAAGCCATTGCTGTGTGAAAAAACTTTGTCATGGGTCTCTCCGCATTGAAGACCTTTCTGTTCACGCAGCCAGGATGGACCAGACGATCAGGGCAGTCAGGAACAACCCGAGCAGGAGGCTTGCAAGCCCGAAGGTGGACGAGATGAGCTTGAGGGGAATGCCGGGGTATCCCCGCTTCAGGCTGTCGAGTTTCCCTTCTGCCACCAGTCGCTCGTACTCCAGGGGCCGCTGCTCCTTGAGTTCCTCGAGCCGGTACGTTCCTGTGAAGATGAGCCGGTCCATGGGGAACTTGCTGGGGATGAAATGGGTGTTGAAGAAATGGACGGTGAAGATGAACAGGGCCGCCAGAAGCGCTTCTTCAGAATGAACAATGGCTGCCACGCTCATCACCCATCCCGGGACGATATAGGACGACCACTCCGGTTTCCAGAGCAGGATCCCCGAGCCACCGATGGCGAACATGCCCCAGAAGACGGCCATGAAGTCAAACTTCTCCCAGTAGGTCCAGCGATCGAATTTCGGCGCCTCTCCCTTGTTGAAGTACCACTTGAACATTCCTTTCAGGTCTTCGAGGTCCTTCAGGTTGGGGAAAAGGGAGTCGGGGCCGAAGAGACGCTTGAGCCAGCCTTTGCTTCCCTTACCCTTGGGGAAGAGGTATTTGCAAGCCAGGAAAGCAACATAGGCCACGATGGCGATCAGCAGAAGTGCCGCACCGCGATGAATGAGACCGGCCATATGCGCACCGCCCCACAGCTTCACGATGAGCTTCGACCAGGCGGCCTCTGAATATTTCAGCGGAAATCCCGTCAGGACCAGGGTAAAGAACGAGAGGATCAGAAGCACGTGCATGATCCGTTCTCTCGGGGAGAACCGCTGGATCTGCTGGAGACCCTCTCCCTTGGCCGTAAGTGACGGCGGTACAATGCCCATCTTGTCCATGTAGTGGTGGTCCCAGTAGACCTTGCGCCACCAGAGGATCACGTGACCCCAGAAAAAGACAAGGGTGCCGACCAGCAATCCCGACATGAACAGAAAGGTCCAATACAGGGAAGGGTACTTTTCCCGGTCCCTATAATCGGGGTGGGCCTTGTAGCTCAGGAAACGGGGTTGGAACCCGGAGTGACAGCGCCCGCAGTTCTGCTCGAGGTTGGCGGGGTTGATGCTGGAGCGGGGGTCCTCCTTCGGGAGGATGTTGTGCCTGGTGTGGCAGTCGGCGCATCCGGCAACGGGGGCGGGGTAGCCCAGTTCCTGGACCTTCCCGTGGTAGGTGGATTCGTAATAGGCCACCATTTTGTCTGAGAGGTCGTTGCGCTTCATCATAGCGCTGTCGGCATGGCATCGCTTGCACTTCTGGGTGTAGAATTCACGGGCCTCTGCCGGGTATTGCTCGAGCGAGGTATGGAACACCCGGGTGTTGTGCAGGCCGTGGCAATCGGCGCAGCTGGCGGCGTCCTGGTTGCCCTTCAAAACCGCCTCGCCATGGCCGGAGGCCGCATAGTCCGCGTTGCCGTGGCACTCGGTGCACTTCCCGATGATGGCAAGCTTGATGTTCTTCTTGTCGTCCTTCCGGATGGCGTGGATATTCCGGTGGCAGTCACTGCACCGGAAGTCTTCCTGGAGGTAGTGGAAATTCTGCCGGTACTCCTTTGCAATGTCCTGGTGGCAGCTTCCGCAATCCACCAGGGCCGGCTTTTCCTTCCCGTCGCGGTGTTTTTCGATGTTGGTGATGTCCGTATGGCAGCTTGTGCAGCCGTTGTTGGCATGAATCGATTTCTTGAAATCGACCCGGTACAATGGCTCATCGTGACAGAACTGGCAGTCCTGCTGATTGGCGGCATGGCCGACGGCCGGAAGGCAGACAAGGACGATAACGGCAAGGAATAACAGCCCTGCCATAAAAAGGCTGTTCCGCCGGGTTTCGTCCGTTTTCATCTGCCTTGATTCCATCCGAGGCCTGCTTCCTGTTTCTTTTTCTCAACTCTTTTTTGCGAGCATTTCCTGCCAGCCCCGCATGCCGGCAAAGAGGCGCATCACCTTCAAACCCTTCCGTTCCAGGTAACTTCCCGCCAGGAAAGTCCGGAAGCCCCGGTCATCGATCAGCACGACTGTGCGATCGAGGGGGATCTCGTCATAGCGTCGGGTGATCTGGTACAGGGGGATGTTGACAGCGCCTTCGATGTGGCCTTCCTTGAAGGATTTTTCCGAGCGGATGTCCACGAGCAGGATGTCCTTGCTCTTTGCCAGCATTTCCCTCAGTTCCGGTGCCTTGACCGAGACTATGGGCATTCGAGGGATCCGCTCTACACTTTCCAGGGAATAGCCGGCCTGCTTCCACGCCGGCATGCCCCCCGAAAGCAGGTATACTTCCTTGTAACCGTAACGCATGGCCGCATCGGCTGCGCGGCAGCTGCGGTAGCACCCTTCACTTTCGCAGTAGAATATCAGGGCTTGATCCCTGTCCGCCGGGAGGCCGACGGCGCTGTTCTCGATCTCCTCGCAGGAGAGGCACTTCGTGCCGGGGATGCGGTGATCGAGACACTCGATCTCGCTCATCGTATTGAAGACGCCCATCACCTTTCCGGAAGCCATCATCGCCTTGAGTGTTGCGGCATCAATCGTCTTCCAGGGTGTCGGGGGCTCCTGGGGCTTTGTGCAGGCCACCAGCGCAAGAATCAAGATCAATGCCGCGGGCACGATCAGCCGGATCAAAGGATTTCGAGACACGACTGTCATTTTTTCTTTTCCTGCCCCCTGTCCCCCGTTCCCTTTATCCTGGACCCTTGACCCTGAACCCTGCCTCACTCGGAGGCCGGCACAGCGGTCAGTCCCCACTCCGTCAGCTGCGGCTCCGCGACGGGCTCCTTCGGCACGGGGTAGCTCTCCTTCAGGAATTTTCCGACATTCCGCACCTTGAGTTTCATGAAGAAGGGCGACGTGTCGGAGTGGCAATCACCGCAGCCGTCGGGCCCGCCCTTCCACCCCGGTATCTTCTTGTCCGACACAGGGGCTGTGCCGTGATAGACCGAGTACATCGCGGCGCGGGTCAGTGCGGGCGCGGGGCGTCCCTCGACCTTGTCCTTCTTCATCTCGTAGAGCTGGTCGGCCACGAAGACGACATTTCGGAATCCCATGTCGGTCAGGGCCCGGATCATGATGCGGATGTCCTCCTCGGTGGCCACCGTGGCCTGTTTCACCTTTTCGCCGCTAAGGGCGACGACCTCGACGGTCGTGAGCTTTTTCTGGCCCGCAGCCGCTTTCCTCACGTGCTCGAGACCGATGGGCCGCACGATGCCCTCGGAGATGATCTCGCCGAACCACTGCGGGACCTTCGGCACCGCCGAAACGTATCGCTCGCCGTCGCCTTTGACGCGTTCATACCGGTTGACCCACGGCTTCCATAGCTCCGAGGCGGGGAGCTTCAGAGACTCTGCTCGGGTCACGAGCCCGGCCTTGTCCGTCGAATACCAGGCCGGCTGTCCCGTGCTGTCGTCCGCGAGGTAGAGGCTTCGGCTTTTCCTTTCCGGCACGTGGCACGTCGCACATTCAATCAAGTAAAAGTGGAAAACGGCCTTGTTGAAAAGGGAGCGGTGAATGTTGTCGGGATTCTTTGCCTCTTTCGGCATGCCCGCTCGGGTTGGTTTGTACTGGCCCTCCAGGTGGCATCCCGCACAGGTCTTCATGCCCGCACCGTTGAGATCTTTTCGGGCCCCTCCCGTTGCGGACCATCCTTTCCCGATCTGGTGTCTCAGCCGCTGGGCCTGTGTTTTCCCGGCCAGGGTGTGGCAGTCGGTGCAGCGAAACCCTGCCTTGAGGTGAACGTCGCCTGACGGGAGGTAGAAGGTCCCCGACTTCTGGCCGTCCATCAAGCGGTGGCACTGGGCGCAATTGTCCGTCTCGACGGATTTGTTGATGAGCGAGCTTCCCTTGAACTTCCCCTGGGGGGTGAAGAGCGCTCTGTTCTCCCATGCATACTGAACCACAGGGCGGCGGACGAAGTTCCATTCGCCCTTGGGTGATGTCTCGCTTTGATGTGCCGCGTCGAGGCGTGCAGGGGTGAAAACCGCGCCCTTGACCTCGCCCAACCCGGCGCCCGCCGTGGCGGCCCAGCGGTAATTGCGGCGGGCGAGCTGATCGTTTCTGCGGTCGAGGCGGTATTCCTTGAGGTGGCACAAGAGGCAGTCTCCCTCGACGACTCCGCTTTCCCTGAAGTGGCTCTTCCCGTCGGGGGTGTATCGGGAAGAGTAATCCCCGTCCAGCGGGTCGGGTTTCTGATGCTCACCCTGGATGAGGTTCTTGGTAAGGTCCCGTCTGCCGTCGGCCTTCCTGCCGTACTCGAGAGGGCCACCACCGGGGTGCAGGTTCCCCGAGGACAGGACGACGGCCTGGCCCTTTGCACCGGCGGCAACCCAGTCGTAGGTGGAGAGGCCCATGTTGCGGGCATCGGTGTTTCTCTTTGCGGCCGCCCTCTCCGTGAAGGTTCCCGGCGCGCCCCCCCTGCCGAAAATGCCCGGCGAGAGGACCCAGGGGCGCCTCGGGTCGTAGCCGTCCTTCATCTCGTCGAAGCCCTGCTGGAAGTGGCTGCCCGAGGTGATCGTCATGTAGCCGTGGCAGGTCCCGCAGGTCCGGTGGGGAGAATAGGCGTCGGCGCTGTTTCTTGTCGGGGTGATGCGCT
>DATJPI010000069.1:0-13925 GCA_035506495.1 Syntrophales bacterium | reverse complement strand
TCGGGCTTGCGGCAGTTCAGTTCACCTACCTCTTCGCGATCAGCAAGATCCAGGTGGCGGCAGCCATCCTGATCCAGTACCAGGCACCCCTCTTCGTCTCCCTCTACACGCTTGTCTTCCTTCGAGAAAGGCTTCCGGCCGTTGTTTTCATGGCCATGGCCGGCTCACTTTTCGGGTGCTACCTCGTTGTGGGCGGCTACAGCCTGGATCTGCTGCAGATGAACCGAATGGGGATATGGGCCGCCCTCGCATCGGCCGTCACCTTTGCATGGTACACCGTGCGATGCGAATACGGCATGAAGCGCTACCCGTCCTGGACGGTGGTCTTCTACGGTCTCGCGTTTGCCGCCGCGACCTGGAACATCCTCCACCCGCCCCTTGCAGGATTCCTGAAGCCCTCGGGTCTTGCGCAGTGGGGTTGCGTCCTCGTCGTCGGCTTTTTCGGCACGGTGCTGGCCTTCATCTGCTACAACGAGGGCATCAAGCGGATCGGTGCCGCGCGGGCCAGCATCACGGCCACCCTGGAGCCGATCACGGCGGGATTCATCGCATGGTTTCTGCTGGGCGAGACGATGGAAGTGTGGCAGATTTTCGGCGCCATCCTCGTCATCGCCTCCATCATCAGCCTGCAGATGGGCAGGCAACCCGCGAAAAATGCCTGAGACCTATTGACATTCCATGCATCCAGTCACATCATATTGATAAGAAAGAAGTTCCCCTTCTCAAAGACCCGCTCGTCGGGTGTTCATCCCTGAGCGGGTGCCTGAGAACAATTACCCGGCAGAAAGGGGTATGGGCAACCGGTCAACCATCCAGCCAACCCTCTCATCGGATTGAAGCTGCATCACACATCGCATCTGCAGCAATCGAAAAAGGAGGGTATCATGTCACTCTTCGGAATCCAGGCATCTGTAATGGTGCACGTCCTGTTCGGCGTGCTGGGGATCATGCTGGCGGTGGCGCTTCTCGTGTACACCCTGAACCTGAACGAGAAGAACATCCCCAGGATCCGTAGTCTAAGCCTTTATACGGCGGTGTCCATAGCCCTCTCCTATATCATCGGAGGCTGGTGGTATGTTGTCTACTACGCCAGCGAGAGGGACATCATACGCGCCGGCTCCTGGAAATGGGCGCATACGTTTTTCATGGAGTATAAGGAGCACCTGTTCTTTGCGCTGCTTTTCCTGAGCATTTTTCTGCCGATCATCGCCTACCGGAACGACCTCATGGTTCCTGAGAACCGCAAGCTTCTCCTCCTCGTCACCGCGCTGGTCGTGATCATCGGTCTCGCAATGGATGGTTCGGGGGCAATCATCAGCAGGGGACTCGTCGTAGCGTATATGGGGAGGTAAGAGCCATGACAAGTACGGCACTTGATAAGACAACGATCGGTTTCGGCCTCTCTGCGGCCGTTATGAGCATCCTCAACGCGCTGCTGGTTATCTTCAAGGAGCTGACGCCGCCTTTCAAGGCGGGCATGGCCAGTGCAATGGGACATCACTGGACGACCCACGGGGTCATGGTCATCGTGCTCTTCATCTTGCTGGGCTTCGTCTTTTCAGGAATGGCGAAGCCTGAGTCCTGGAACGCTGACAGGCTGGGGAAAACGATCCTCTGGTCGGTGATTGTCGGGGGCGGCGCCCTTGCCGCGTTCTATCTGTTGCACTAACCGCTATCGCAATTCTCCCAATGACAGAGCTCGAACGCCGGTGAATGCCGGAATCGGGCTCTTTTTTCTTTTGTCATGACCGTGCCTAATCTGTTATGTCTTTACAAGAACAAGTTCTCCGGAGAAACAGGTCATGAGAAGTCATCACCGAACAACACAAATCTGCATCGTGCTGTTTGCCTTTGCGGCCGCGGGAGTGCTGAGCTGTGCGGCGGGACAGGCTCGAAATCTCAATGCTGTGCCTGACGATGCGGGAGCCCGGAAGGCTTTTCTGGAGGCCTCGGCGGTGTTCTTCCACCCCCGCTGTCAGAATTGCCACCCCGCCGGTGACGCGCCCACGGTAGATGACGAAAAGAAGCCGCACCTGTTCAACGTCAAGCGCGGACCCGAAGGCAAGGGGATCACTCCACTGAATTGCGCGCTCTGCCACCGGGAAACAAATCCAGTCGGCGGCCCGCCCGGGATACCCAACTGGCACATGCCGCCGGAGCACATGCCTATGGTCTTCCAGGAACGCACGCCCGGCACATTGTGCAGCCAGTTGAAGGACCCGAAACAAAACGGCGGCAAGACGGGAGCGCACATCGTCGAGCATATCGCCAAAGACCCTCTCGTTGCGTGGGGATGGAACCCCGGCGGGGGACGGACGATCCCGCAGATGAGCCATAAGGAATTTGCTGCAAAGATGAACGAGTGGCTGGCAAAAGGAGCGGCGTGCCCGGAGTAGCCGCGAAGCGGCAGGAACAAGGTACGAGGTCCGAGGCACGAGGCAAAAGGACAAAGGTCAAGAAAAAAGGACAGATGAAGAAAGAGCGGACGGAGAAACCTCCGCCCGCATGATCAATCGAAATCAATCCCCCCTCCCCCTGTCACAAAGGGGGACACCCTTATGAAATCACCTTCCGCAGCGAGCCCAGGAACCGCTCGACGTTTTCCTTCCGGGCTGTGTGGCCCATGAGGCCGATCCGCCAAATTTTTCCGGCCAGGGGGCCGAGCCCTCCTCCGATCTCAATCTTGTACTCGCTGCGCAGGCAGCGACGGGCAGCGAGTTCGTCGATCCCCTCGGGGCAATAGGCCGTGTTCAGCATGGGCAGCCGCCAGGTCTTCTCGACGACCATCTTGAGGCCCATGTCCTCGAGCCCTTTTACGAGGAGCAAATGGTTGTCCATGTGCCTCCTGAAGACCTTTTCCGGCCCTTCCTCCAAAACAAGAAGCAAGGCCTCATACAGGGCGTAGATCATGTTCACGGGGGCCGTGTGGTGATAGACGCGATTCTGGCTCCAGTAATTGGCGATGAGCGAGATGTCGAGATACCAGTTGGGGACTTTGGTCTTGCGCGCGCCCAGCTTCGCCATGGCCTTCTCGGAGAAGGAAAGCGGCGCCAAGCCCGGGGGACAGGACAGGCACTTCTGTGTGCCGCTGTACAGAGCGTCGACCCCCCAGTCATCCATACGGATCTCGATGCCGCCGAGGCTGGTCACGGTGTCGACGAGATAGATCGTGTCCGAACCTTTGAGAAGCGATCCGATCTCTTCCACGGGGTTGCGCACACCTGTCGAGGTCTCCGCATGGACCACCGCCACGATCCGATAGGGCTTTTCTTTAAGTTTCTTCGCCACTTCATCGACGATCACCGGGGTGCCCCAGGTGAACTCGAGGGCATCTACATCGGCGCCAAGACGTCCGGCAACCTCGCGCATTCGTACGCCGAACACGCCGTTGATCAGAATGAGCACTTTGTCGCCCGGCTCGACGAGGTTTACGAAGCAGGCTTCCATGCCGGCGGAACCGGTACCGGAGATGGGGATCGTCAGATTGTTCTTCGTATTCAGGAGCGTACGAAGATGCCCCTTGAGCTCGTCCATGATGGACAGGAAATAGGGGTCGAGGTGGCCCAGCGTCTTTTTGCCGATGGCCTCATAGACCTGCGGGGGCACGCAGGAGGGCCCCGGTCCCATAAGCAGGACCTCTTCTATCCCTTCGAGCATGTTCTTCATCGCTTTGTCCTCCTTTTCATCGGTCGCAATGCATATTCCGGCAGCTGCGGCGCACTATGGCATATCTCTCTGTAATCTTCAACCCGTGGCCGTCCCGCCGGGCGTGCTCGTGATCCCTTTACCGGAAAAGAATCCTGCGGTTAGTCTTTGGGAGCCAGGACAATCTCTATCCGTCTGTTTTTTGCCCGTCCATCGGGGGTGTCATTCTCCGAAACGGGACGATACTCCCCGTATGCGACGGCAGACAAAAGGGCAGGATCGACCCCAAGCCGCTGGAGATACCGGGCCACATTGGTGGCGCGGGCCGCGGAGAGTTCCCAGTTGGACGGGAACGCCCGAGTCAGCGCGCCTCCGATCTTGACATTGTCCGTGTGACCCTCGACTCGGATCGCCTTATCCTCCACCTCGCTGATGACGTCGGCCACCTTTTGCAGGATCTGCCTGCCCTCGGGCTTGATGTCTGCCTTCCCCGAATCGAAGAGGATGGCATCGACCATGTTCACGGTGAGTTTGCCCTGAAGCTCGGTGATGGTCACTTGCCCCTCGGCGATCTCGGACTTCATCTTCTCGATCATCTGGGAATAGGTCTTGCTGACTTCCTGAACTTGTTCCTCCCGGCTCTTCTCGAGCTGAGTAATCTGCTCCTGCTGGCCCTGGAGCTTTTTCGCCATTTCCTCGTTGAGCTTCCCGAGCCGCTCGGCCTCCGTTTTGCAAGCCGCAAGCTGCTGCTCGAGGCTGCCGGCCTCTTCCACTTTTTTCAGGTAGGTGCTTTCCTTGACCATGCAGCCCGGCACGGAAAGAATGAGCAGCCCCACGAAAGCCAGAAGCCAACTTTTTTTCAGCATGGGCCGTTGTCCCCTTTCAGGCAAACAAAGGATTCGAAAACCGTTTCCCTTTGAGGCAAGTCCCCGGATCCATCGGTTCCCGTCCCCCCTTGATAGGGAAAGGCCCGAATCCTGTCAAGCTTCATTTTGGCACGTCGGGGGATCCCTTTTGCCCCTGAAATGAAAATCGGAAGGTCAGTCACAAAGGACTTGATTTCTCTTTTCAACTGGTATAAAAGATCAAGTTCGAAAATTTCATATCCAGGCACTCCTTGCCCGGACCCCGTGTCTGGGCTTTAGAGCCGAAAGGAGGTCACAACTTGAAGCGTTACGAAACCCTGTTCATCGTCCAGTCCGAGCTGACCAGCGAGGACATCACCGCCATCATCGACCGTTACAGCAAGATCATCACCGACATGAAGGGGACCATCCTGAAGGTCGAGCGATGGGGAAAGCGCAAGCTCGCCTACCTCATCCGAAAGCAGTCGAGGGGGTTCTACATCCTCATCGATTTCGCCGGAAAGCGCGAAATCGTCGCCGAGGTGGAGAGAATCCTGAAGTTCGACGACAAGGTCCTGAAGTACATGTCCGTGAAGATCGCCGACAGCATCACGGCGGAAGAAATCGAAAAAGTGCTGGCCGGGGCTCAGAAGGTCGAAGCCGCTCCGGCGGAAATCATCCCGGCGGAACCTAAAGCAACAACCGCATCGCCGGAAGCCACGACGACGGAGGAATAGCGACATGAGAACGCCTTCAGACAGCACGACAGGAAGCCGGCCGCCCAGAACGGGTGGTCCAGGCGGCAGAGATTCGAGAGGGCCGGGAGGCGGGCACGGAAGGCCGAAGTCCGACCGGAGAGTCTACCACCGCAGAAAGGTCTGCCGGTTCTGCACCGACTCAAACATGAAAATGTCCTACAAGGACGTGGACACCCTCCGCTACTTCGTGACGGAACGGGGAAAGATTATCCCCAGGCGAATCACGGGCAACTGCGCACTCCACCAGAGAGCGCTGACGGTCGAGATCAAGCGGGCCCGCAACATCGCCCTGCTGCCCTTCATGGTGACGGAGAGCTGAACATCCGGCTTGCCTGGGCCAATCCGCTGGTGGCAGGCCCGACGGGAACCGGCAGATCGAGGATGGCGTTCACTTGGATGCAGGTGGAAATTTCAACCTCAAGGAATTCATCCTGGGCGTGGGCATCACGACTACCTTTTTCCTTCTCGTAGCCCTGAGCCCCATTGTTGGTTTCGTCTTCAGCCTCATCGCCCCTCTCCCCATCGCTTTTTTCTACTGGAGGATGGGGCGGATTCCCGGGATCGCCATGTTCCTCTTGTCCTTCGGGCTGCTCACGGCCGTGTTTCGGATCGGCGGATTCCAGGAAAGTCTCACGTTCTTTCTGGTGCTCGGATCGGCGGGGGTCATCATCCCCGAGGTCCTGCGAAAGCGATACGGGATCGAGAAAACGGTGGGGTTGTCCGTTGCCCTTCTCGTCGCACTGATCTTCGCCGTCCTGTCCTTTTACAGCTATGTGCTCGATCGGCCCCTCGTGGAAATCGTTCAGCGGTACGTGAGCGACAGCATCCAGTACAGCATCTCGCTCTACGAGGAGATCGGAATCCCGCAGGACCAGATCGATCACCTGAAGGAAGGCGCCGATGCAGTTGCATATTGGATCGTGGATCACAGCGTCGCGCTGCTTCTCACGGGTGCGACGTTCTTCATCTGGCTCAACATCCTGGGAATGCGTATGTTCTTGCAGGGGCGGGACCCCGCATTCCCCGACTTCGGCGATTTGTCCTGCTGGAAGCTGCCGGACTGGGTCGTATGGCTGGTCATCGCAGCGGGCGTCATGATGATCGTTCCTGAACCGATCACGACGGTCATCGGGATGAACACCCTGATTGTCCTGTTGTTTCTCTATCTTCTCCAGGGACTTTCGATCGTCCAGTTTTTTTTCAAAAAGAAGAACATCCCGCGATACCTCCGGGCCCTGTTCTATACCCTGATCGTTCTCTACCAGTATCTGCTGCTGTTCATCTCAGCCGTCGGCCTGTTCGACATGTGGGTCGACTTCCGAAAGATGAACCGCGCCGCGAAGGACACGGCGGCATAACAGCACCCCGAATCGGTGGAAATGACCGAAAAACAGGATCTGTCGGAGGAGGGCAAAAGCTTCTGACAGCCTTTGTGAATGAACCCTTCCAAGGAGGAACGAAGATGAAGATCATTTTGAAGGAAGACGTTGAATCCCTGGGCAAGCGCGGGGATACGATAAAAGTCGCCGATGGGTACGCCAGGAATTACCTGATGCCGAAGGGGCTCGCCATCGAAGCCACGAGCAAGTCCGCCCAGGCCATTGAACACGAAAAGAAGCTGATCGCCAAACGCGCCGAAAAGGATAAAAAGAATGCCGAGGCGTTGCTGGCAAGCTTCGCCGGCGTGGCCGTGACCATCGCCCGCAAGACGGCGGACCAGGAAAAGCTTTTCGGCAGTGTCACGACCAAGGACGTCGAAAAGGCCTTGGCGGAAAAAGGATTCAAGGTGGACCGCAAGCAGATCGTTCTGGACGAACCGATCAAGCAGCTCGGGGATTTCCCTGTCAAGATCAAGCTCTACCCGGGGATCGCAGCGGACATCACGGTGAAGGTTGTCGAAGAACAGTAATATGGGCATCGGGCATCCGGCATCAGGTATCCGGAAGGGAGGAGTTGTTTTCGGAATGAGCTTTATGTTACGCTCAGTCCACCCTGAATCCTGATTCCCGAGTCCCGAACCCGGAATCCCGGCGGAACGCCCATGAAAGTCGACTCCTCATTGCTCAAAGTACCGCCACAGAACCTGGAAGCGGAGCAGTCCGTGCTGGGCGGGATCCTGCTCGAGAACGCAGCCATCAACCCGGTTCTCGAGATCCTGGCGGGCTCCGATTTTTATAGCGACTCCCACCGAAAGATTTTCGGGGCGATCCTTGAGCTTTCCGAGCGCAACCAGCCGATCGACCTCATCACTCTGAGCAATCACTTGAGGAACATCAAGCTGCTCGATGCCGTGGGCGGCGCCGTTTACCTCTCCCAACTTGTCGACAATGTCCCCTCGGCGGCCAACATCGGCCACTATGCCCGGATCGTCAAGGAAAAATCCGTTCTGAGAAATCTGATCGGCACGGCCACGGAGATCCTGAACCGGACGTACGGAGCCGGGGTGGACGTCGACAGCGTCCTCGACGAGGCCGAGCACGCCATCTTCGAAATCTCCCAGAATAAAATCCGCCCCTCTTTCTACCCGCTCAAGGACATCATCAAGGACAGCTTCCGCTCGATCGAGCGGCTCTACGAGAGGAAGGAACTCATCACGGGCGTACCTACCGGTTTCACGAAGCTCGACGAGATGACCTCGGGCCTGCAGAAGTCGGACCTCATCATCATCGCTGGACGCCCCAGCATGGGAAAAACGGCCTTTGCGCTCAATATCGCCCAGTTCTGCTCCGTCGAGGAAGGAGTGCCCGTAGCTGTCTTCTCGCTTGAAATGGCAAAAGAACAGCTGGCCATGCGCATGCTCTCATCGGAGTCCCGGGTGGATTCCCAGAAAATCCGCAAGGGCTTCCTGGGCGAGGCCGATTGGCCGAAGCTCACCACGGCAGCCGGGAGGCTCTCCGACGCCCGGCTCTTTATCGACGATACGCCCTCCATTTCGGTCCTCGAGATGAAGGCCAAGTCCCGTCGCTTGAAGGCCGAGCATGGTCTCGGTCTCATTATCCTCGACTATCTCCAGCTCATGAAGGGAAGCATCTACGCCGACACGCGGGAGCAGGAGATTTCGGAGATCAGCCGATCGCTCAAGGCTCTCGCAAAGGAACTCAGCGTACCCGTGGTGGCTCTCTCCCAGCTGAACCGCAAGGTGGAGGATCGTACGAGCCGCAGGCCCCAGATGGCCGATTTGCGCGAATCGGGGGCCATCGAGCAGGACGCCGACGTCATCCTGTTCCTGTACCGCGACGAAGTCTACAACAAGTCCGATGACAACCCCGAGAAAGGGCTCGCCGAGGTCATTATCGGAAAGCAGCGCAACGGCCCCGTAGGAACGATCAAGCTCGTCTTCCAGGAAAAGTTCACCCGCTTCGAGAACGCGGCATTCGGACCCGGCGAAGAGTTCTAGAAACAGGGTATAGGGCGTAGGGACCAGGGCATAGGGTGAAAAGAAAAAGCCCCCGACGTTATCGCCGGAGGCTTTATTATTTTTGCTTCTGTCTCGAACCTCGTTCCTCGAACCTCGCTCCTGCCGCTGCGCGGCGCTAAACTCTTGCAGGCTCCAGGGCCACAATGGCCTGACGCATCTTCCTGAGGGCCTCTTTCTCGACCTGGCGCGCCCGCTCTCGGGTAATCTTGAAGCGGTCTCCGATCTCCTGGAGCGTTTCCGGATTCTCGGACATGACGCGGCGCTGAATGATGTAAGCCTCCCGATCGCTGAGCTTTGCAAGGGCCCCCGCGACGTTTCGCTGCGCCAGGGCAGTCTCCTCATGGCGGATCAGGGCGTCCTCCTGACTCTCACTCTTGTCTGCCAGACAGTTGATATGAGTAAGTTCCCCATCGTCGTCTATGAAGGCGTCGAGAGAAAGATCGCGGCTATTGAGCCGAACGTCCATCTCCTCGATCTCCGATTCCTTTACGCTCAAGGATTCGGCGATCTCACCAAACTCGGGGCTCTTCTCGGCCATGTTTTGGAGCTTTTTCTTGGCCTGGTTGAGCTTGAAGAACAGTTTGCGTTGGGCCTGAGTGGTTCCTATCTTCACGAGACTCCACGTCTTGATGATGAAGTTCTGCATGTAGGCACGGATCCACCACACAGCATAGGAGATGAGCCTGTAGCCCTTGTAGGGGTCAAACTTCTTCACCGCATGCATGAGCCCCACGTTTCCTTCCTGAATCAGGTCCAGAAGCTTTACGCCGTAGTTGCGGTACTCATGGGCGATTTTGACGACAAAGCGCAGGTTCGAGGTAACAAGCTTCTCCGCCGCTTCCATGTCGTTGTGCTTTTTGTAGCGGACGGCAAGCTTGAACTCCTCCTCAGGGGTCAGAAGGGCAAACTGATTTATCTGCGAGATATATAACTCAAGCGCATTGGTCGCTGCCGGCAAATTCATGTTCATGGAATAACCTCCGTTTCGGCCCTATAGATCTAAGCCTAAAAAATATAAAGAAAGACCGCTTCTTGTCAAGGGCCTTCCTTGCAAAAATTATACAGGATATACGAGTGAAAAGAAAGAGATAACCTGTTGATTGAATGACCTTTCTTGACATCCCCCCCGTCGGACGTTAAGTTATGACTTAATCGGACGGATGAGACGTTTCCCCAGATGGACAAACCAATCATCGGTTTCAATCTAATTTATTGATTTGCAATGGCTTTTCAAGAGAGGAATGATGAGATTCGATAAATTTACCGTGAAAGTCCAGGAAGCCATCCAGGAAGCCCAGGCGCTGGCCGGCCATTTCGGCCACCAGGCAGTGGACGTGGAACATCTGCTTGCCGCCCTGATCCGCCAGCCCGAAGGAATTGTTTCGGCAACGCTCAAAAAGCTCGGAGCCGACATGAGGACCCTCCAGAGGGAGATCGAAAGGACCCTCAACGGGATGCCGAAGGTATCGGGCGGGACGGCTCAGGCTTACATGACTCCACGCCTCAATAAAGTTCTGGAACATTCTTTCGAGGAAGCGAAGAGGCTCAAGGACGATTTCGTCAGCGCCGAGCACATCCTTATTTCCATGACCGAGGACAAGGACGGCCCGGCAGGCAGAATCCTGCGCAGCGCCGGTGTAACGAAGGACAGCATCTACAAGGTCCTGGTGGAAATCCGGGGAAGCCAGCGCATAACAGACCAGAATCCCGAGGAGAAATACCAGGCATTGGAGAAATACGCTCGCGACTTCAATGAGCTGGCCAGAAAAGGCTCCTTCGACCCGGTCATCGGCCGTGACGAGGAGATCCGCAGGATTATGCAGGTACTCACGAGGCGCACGAAGAACAACCCCGTGCTCATCGGCGAGCCCGGCGTAGGCAAGACGGCCATCGTCGAGGGGCTCGCGCAGCGAATCGTCAACGGGGATGTCCCCGAGACGCTCAAGGACAAGCGGGTCGTCGCCCTGGATATGGGAGCGCTTGTTGCCGGAGCCAAGTACCGCGGGGAATTCGAAGACCGGCTCAAGGCGGTCCTGAAGGAGGTGAGCGACGCCACAGGCGAGATCATCCTGTTCATCGACGAGATCCATACCGTTGTGGGCGCGGGGGCGGCCGAGGGTGCCATCGATGCCTCGAACATGCTCAAGCCAGCCCTCGCGAGAGGCGAGCTGCGTTGTATCGGCGCCACAACCCTCAACGAGTACCGCAAGAACATCGAGAAAGACCCCGCCCTGGAGAGGCGATTCCAGCCCGTCCTGATCAAGGAGCCCTCCGTGGAGGACACCATCGCTATCCTGAGAGGACTCAAGGAACGCTACGAAGTCCACCATGGTGTGCGGATCAAGGACTCGGCCATCGTAGCGGCGGCAACCCTCTCGGACCGCTACATCAGCGACCGGTTCCTGCCGGATAAGGCCGTCGACCTCATCGACGAAGCGGCCTCTCGCCTGCGGATCGAACTGGACAGCCTGCCGGCTGAGATCGACGCTCTCGAGCGCAGGATCATGCAGCTCGAGATCGAAAGGCAGTCGCTGAAAAATGAGACGGACCCCAACTCGCTCGAGCACCTGCAGAGGCTCGTCGACGAAATCGGAAAGCTCACGGCGGAACGCGACGGGCAGAAAAAGCACTGGTCCAGCGAGCGAGAGGTCATCAAGCGGATCCAGTCCGTCCGGGGAAAAATCGAGGAACTCAAGAACGAGGAGCTCAATGCCCAGCGGGCGGGCGATTTGGCCAGGGCAGCTGAAATCCGTTACGGGCGCCTTGTGGAGCTCAATCGAGAACTGGAAAAAGAGCAGTCATCCCTGGCCGGAATCCAGAACGGCGGCAAGATGCTCAAGGAAGAGGTAGAAGCCGAGGACGTTGCGGAAGTCGTGGCCAGCTGGACGGGGATTCCCGTCTCGCGCATGATGGAAACCGAGGTGGCCAAGCTCATTCGCATGGAGGAGCGGCTGCAGCAGCGGGTGATCGGCCAGGAGGAACCCATCCACGCCGTCTCCAACGCGCTTCGCAGGGCCCGCTCGGGGCTTCAGGACCCCAACCGGCCCATTGGCTCCTTTATCTTCATGGGCCCTACGGGCGTGGGCAAGACGGAACTGGCGCGGGCGCTGGCCGAGTTCATGTTTGACAACGAGCAGAACATGATCCGCGTCGACATGTCGGAGTACATGGAGAAGCACTCCGTGGCAAGGCTCATTGGGGCGCCCCCGGGCTATGTGGGGTACGAGGAAGGCGGCTTCCTGACCGAATCGGTGAGGCGCAGGCCCTACTCCGTGATTCTCTTTGATGAAATCGAGAAGGCACACCCGGATGTGTTCAACATCCTGCTGCAGATCCTCGATGACGGGAGGCTCACCGACGGTCACGGGCGGACGGTGGATTTCAAGAATACGATCGTCATCATGACCTCGAACATCGGCAGCCAGTTCGCCGTCGATGCCACCATGAACGAGGCGGAGAGGCGCTTGAAGATCAATGAAGTCCTGAGAACCACCTTCAGGCCCGAGTTCCTCAACCGCATCGATGACATCATCATCTTCCGGTCGCTCACGATCAGCGACATCAACCGGATCATCGACATCCAGATCGGCCGGCTGCAGAAGATGGTTGCCGAACGGAAGATCACGATCGAACTGACGGACAAGGCGAAAAAGCACATCTCGAAAGCGGGCTACAGCGCCATCTACGGCGCCCGGCCGCTCAAGCGGGCCCTGCAGAAAATCGTCCAGGACGGCCTGGCCATGAAGATTCTCGACGGCTCCATCGCCGAAGGGGATCACGTGATCGTCGATATCAAAGGCGAGGGAGACGTCGTATTCCGGAAAAAAACGGCATAAAGAGAAACGGGAGGTGTCCTTGTACGACCTCCCGTTTTCCGGTATAATGCGCAGTTATCATTGATCCCCAGGGAGGAATGGAACAAATGAATTCGCTCAAAACAGCCGTCCTGCTCGGTGCGCTGACGGGACTCCTGATGCTCATCGGCGGATACGTCGGCGGGAAGAACGGCATGTTCATCGCCTTCATCTTTGCCATGGGCATGAATTTTTTCAGCTACTGGTTCTCCGACAAGATCGTGCTCCGCATGTACCAGGCCCAGGAGGTCACACCCCAGCAGGCACCCGAGCTTCACCGGCTGGTTCACGATCTCGCCATGAAGGCGGGCCTGCCCATGCCGCGTGTCTACATCATCCCCGGGGACACCCCCAACGCCTTTGCCACGGGTCGAAACGAAAAACACGCCGTTGTGGCCGTCACCGAAGGGATCATGCGGATCCTGAGCCGAGAGGAGCTCGAGGGCGTCATCTGCCATGAGCTCAGCCACATCAAGAACCGCGATATTCTCATCGGTTCCATCGCGGCCACGATCGCAGGCGCCATTTCGATGCTGGCCAACATGGCCCAGTGGGCGGCTATATTCGGCGGGGCCCGCAGCGACGACGAGGAAGGCGGCGGTTTCATCGGAATGATTTTCATGGCCATCCTGGCCCCCATCGCGGCCATGATCATCCAGATGGCCATCTCCCGATCCCGGGAGTATCTCGCCGACGACGGCGGCGCCAAGGTGTCGGGAAAGCCCTGGGCGCTGGCCGGTGCCCTCGAGAAACTGCAGGCGGCAAGCCAGGCGATCCCCATGAACGCCAACCCGTCTACGGCGCACATGTTCATCGTGAATCCCCTCACGGGACGGGCCTTCATGAACCTCTTCAGCACGCACCCGCCCATTGAGGAGCGGATCGCACGGTTGCGCGCGATGAAGCCGCGCATGTAGAAGCATCACCTCGCAGACGTTCTGAACGCCCCCGGCACAGGGGGCGTCTGACGTTGTAAGACCCCATGACCTAAGGCGCGAGGAACGTGGACCGAGGAAAGATAAATACTTCGAGCCTCAATCCTCGATCCTTATAAAAAAGGGAGGGAACTATGGAAGACGACAATCAGGAGAAAGGGTTCGTCATCAAGGACCGCCGGCGCTTCGACGATTCGGGTGAGGTCCGGCCGGAACGCCCCCGGGAGGAGGCGACAGCCAAACCGCAGGCCTCCAAGGCTGAGGCAAAGACCGACCCGGGCCGTGTTGAAGAGACATCGCGTGAGACGGAGGCCGAGCCAACCTTTCCCGATCTCAACTTCTCCACCTTCGTCTTCTCGCTCGGCACATCGGCCATGTATCACTTCGGCGACTTCCCCGATCCCGTGACCAAGAAAGCGGAACGGAATCTGGAGGCGGCCAAGCAGACCATCGACATTCTCGGCATCTTG